>NZ_BAABGT010000096.1:0-1945 GCF_039541715.1 Pseudonocardia xishanensis | reverse complement strand
GCCGCCCTACACGTCTACGCCACGGCCCTGACCAGGACCGGATCGCACACCACCTTGGTCAGTGTAAAAGTGATCTTGGCTCGTCCGGCTCGCTCCACCACCTTGTGCCGTTCGTGGCCTGGTCCCCTTGTGCGGCCGGACGAGCCAGCTGGACCGACCGGCGTGGCTTGATAGGAGCGTGGCACCGCCCCCACTGAGCTATGCCCGCCGGCCGGTCCTGTCGCCCCGACCGCGAAAGACAGGGAGACCGATCTATGGTGGTTCTCGGCATCGACGCACACAAGCGCAGCCACACCGTCGTCGTCGTCGACGACAACGGCCGTAAGCTCGGCGAACGCACCCTCGGCACGACCACGGCCGACCACCTGGCCCTGCTGACCTGGGCAGAGAAGTTCGGGTCCGAGCGGCTGTGGGCCGTCGAGGACTGCCGCCACCTCTCCCGTCGACTCGAACGCGACCTGCTCGGCGCCGCGGAACGCATCGTCCGGGTGCCGCCCAAGATGATGGCCCAGGTCCGCGACAGCGCTCGCAGCTACGGCAAGTCCGACCCGATCGACGCCCTCGCCGTCGCCCGTGCTGCGCTGCGCGAACCTGACCTACCCACCGCGCATCTCGACGGCCCAGCTCGGGAAGTACGGCTGCTCGCCGGCCATCGAGACGACCTCGTCGCCGAGCGGACCAGGACCGTCAACCGCCTGCGCTGGCACCTGCATGAACTCGACCCCGGCTGGGAGCCCGCGGCCCGCAGCCTCTGGCGGCCCAAGAACCTCTCCGCGATCACCGAGCGACTCGCCGGCCTCGACGGGCTCGTCGCTCGGCTTGCGCGCACCCACGTCGATCGCTGCCGCGACCTGACCAGCCAGATCCGCGAGCTCGACCGCGAACTCGAGCTCCTCGTCACCCGGCTCGCCCCAACCCTCGTCGCGCTCTGCGGATGCGCCACTCTCACCGCGGCGAAGATCATCGGGGAAACGGCCGGTGTCGAGCGCTTCCGTTCACGGCACGCCTTCGCCCGCCACAACGGGACTGCACCCGTCCCGGTCTGGTCGAGCAACCGACATAGCTTCCGGCTCTCGCGCACCGGCAACCGGCAGCTCAACGCCGCGATCCACCGCATCGCCATCACCCAGGCCCACTATCACCCACAGGCCAGGGAACTGCTGCAGCGCCGCCGAGCCGGCGGCGACACCAAGGCCGAGTCCATCCGAGTGCTCAAGCGCAGGTTGTCTGACGTCGTCTACCGCGCCCTACTCGCCGACCTTGACCGCATCTCCCAGCCACAACAGGTCGCTGACGCCGCCGCTTGACATAGGAGCAAGTGGACGCCACTAACCGACTTCGGGGTTCATCGAGCCGCCTTACTGCCGTTGGGACCCCGCCATTCTCCCGACAGCACCTTCTCCACAGCTTCTCGGGGCCGCCCGTAGCAGACGACCGCGCTGGCCGTGGATCGTCAACGATTCGGTCCGTTCGTCATGAACCAGGCGCCCGGCCGCTCCAACCTGGCCGCGCGTGAACAAACCGCTGGCCCGCCAGCGGCTGCTCGCCGCGACCCGGCACCAGAACACCGTCACCGCGCTCGGCGTGATCCCCGGCGTCGCCGAAACCAGCAGCACACAACTCGACGAGGACCTCGACGAGCTCGACACCCTCGACCCTCGCGATCCAGACGACACGAACGGGAACAGCTGAGCCCTGCGCGCCCGTCGGTCACAGGTCCGCGGGTAGGAGACCTTCGGTCAGGTCGTCGAGATCGAGCCGCCCATCCACGTCCACGCCCGGCCACACGTACACCGGGACGGGACCGACCTGCATCCGGTACTCCATCCCCGCTCCCTCCACCGCCACCAGCTCTCGCAGTTCTGAGCTTGGCCCCTGACACCGGACACCTTGATATTGACCCCGCTTCACGGACACGTCGGTGAGGAGATCAGGCCCGACGGGC
>NZ_BAABGT010000095.1:0-26010 GCF_039541715.1 Pseudonocardia xishanensis | reverse complement strand
TGGGCCCACCGCGTCACCGCCGCCGCTTGACACCGCTACGCCATGGGATGTCTGAGCGGGCCTCAGAGCAGGGAGCCGGGGGCGCCTTCGCCGTCCCCGGTGACCGACAGGCCCATCCGCGTGAGGATCGGGAGCGGGTTCAGCTTGTTCTCGCCCGCGTCCCAGATCTCGAAGTGCAGGTGGGGGCCGGTGGACTGGCCGCGGTTGCCGACCTCGGCGATCTCCTCGCCCGCCGTGACGGTCTGCCCGACGGTGACGAACGACCGGTTGATGTGGCCGTAGACGGTCTTGGTGCCGTCCGGATGGCGGAGCACGACCCACAACCCGAAGCCGCTGGCCGGGCCGGACTCCTCCACGACGCCGTCGGTGAAGGCGAAGATCGGCGTGCCGATCGGGGCGGCGAGGTCGATGCCGTAGTGCGTGACGCCCCACCGGGCGCCGAAGCCCGAGGTGAACCGGCCCGCGGTCGGCAGGACGAACGCCTCACCGTGGTCCAGCACGGCCTGCGGGGCGCCCGCGGCGAGGGCCTGCTTGAGCACCTCGGCCGTCTCGGCGAGCTCGTGGCCGATGTCCAGGGCCTTGGCGAGGTTCGCGACGTCCACCTCGGAGCGGTCGTCCAGCACCGGGAGGGCCCGCGGGGTGGCGGAGGTGAGCTGGTCGGCGCCGATGGGAGCGGCCTGCGTGGCGGCGCCCGGGGCGGCGGCCTCGGTGGCGGCGGGCTCGTCCGCCACGGGGAGCATCGCGTTGGCCGCGAGCCGCTCGTAGGGGTCGGTCTCGACGGCGGGGCCCGCGAGGGCAGTGAGCATCGTCTGGCCCGCGGCGACGAGCGCGCCGCCTGCACAGGCGGCGACGGTCGCGCGGATGCGCAACGACGACTGCGGGGGCGCCGGGAGCCGGTGTCCTCCCGCCGGTCGGGCCGCACGGGGGTATGCGGTCGCCTGCGGGACCGGTCCGGGAGCGCCGCTTGGGGAGCGGTGGCGCGCCACGACCTGCCCTTCTTGTCGGGCCCGTGTCGCACGCGCGACGGCGTGGGCTGGGTGGGCCCGGGTCGGCACCGATTCGGGGTCGGAGCCGTGCCGTCGTGATCGCGCTGTGACACGAACGGAGCAAACCTAGCGGGCCCCCGGGAGCGAGTCCAACCCGGGGCGGGGATGTGTCGGGACACCCACCGATCGGGTCAGGAGACTTCACTCTCCGTTGCAGTTCGACCGATGTCACGCCGTCTCCGCAGGTGGACGAGGTGCAGTGGCAACTCTCCGTGTGCGAGACGGGAGCAGACGCCGTGCACCACGCGCGGGTCGACGGGCAGCGCGAGGTGGCCCACGTCGTTCAGCTCCAGCTCCTCGACCAGCAGGTCCGGGTGCCGGAGGCGGGCGTTGCGCTGGGGCACGACCATCTCGTCGATCCGGCTCCAGACCACGACGAACCGTGTCGGGCAGCCCGGCGCGGGCGCGGCGAGCTCGGCCATCACGTCCGAGTTCGGCCGCAGCTGCCGGGCCAGCGGCGTCGGCATGAGGTAGGCGGCGTTGCTGCCGGTGTGCGGGCTGCCGAGGGTGACCAGGGTGTCCACGAACTCGGCGCCGCCGAGCCGCTGGACGTAGTACCGGGCGATCACCCCGCCCAGCGAGTGCCCGACGACGTGCACCCGGTCCGCGCCCGTCGCGTCGCGGAGCCGCTCGACGTGCTCGGCCAGCTCGCGCGCGGCGCTGCGGAGGTCACCGGTGAACAGGCTGTAGTTGACCGAGTGCACGGTGCCGAACCCGCGCCTGCGCAGGGCCCTGCGGAAGACCGTGAACACGGAGCGGTTGTCCATGATCCCGTGGACCAGCAGGATCGGGGTCCCCGCGGTGGCGGGGTCGGCGCAGACCAGGCTGCGCTGCAGGGGGTCCAGCGCGTCGGTGCGGTAGCGGTCCGGCGGGCGGATGGTCTCGCCGGCGAGACCCACCGGGTACAGGGCCACATGGGCGGTCAGCCACGCCCACTCGAGCGCGATCCCGCGCAGGCCGGAGGGGGTGGCGAGCGAGCGGACGGCGTAGTCCGCGGCCACGGCGACCCCGGACGCGAGGCTGCGCGCACCCGCGGCCACCGTGGCCAGCCGGTGCAGCCCCTCGCGGAACAGCGCCATACCCAAGAGTAAGGCTGATCACGTCGGGTCGCCGGGTTACCCGCCGGAAATATCCGGATGGACTGAACGCTCGCTCAGTGTGACCGCCGCGTGTCGGCCGGACGACGCCTTCGTCACATCGCGACACCGCCGACCCGGTGATCGGGCTGGCACACGGCGTGCCCCCGGGCCCTCGGGCGAGGGTCGGTGATGCGGCTCACCTGGGCGGATGTCAACGCGCTCGGGTGTCATGGCTAGGGTCCTGGGTCGGAGTAGGTCTCTGACGTGCGGGACCTCGCGCGGGACGCAGACCTGCGTGTCGCTTGCCGCACAGCGACGTGAATCGGGAGAGCCGAGTGGACCTGTACGAGTACCAGGCGAAGGACCTCTTCGCCGCCCACGGAGTCCCGGTGCTTCCGGGCAAGACGGTGGACACGGCCGAGGCCGCCGAGGCCGCCGCCGCCGAGCTGGGCACCGCGGTCGTGGTGAAGGCCCAGGTGAAGACGGGTGGGCGAGGCAAGGCAGGTGGCGTGAAGCTGGCCGAGTCGCCCGCCGAGGCCAAGGAGAAGGCGACCGCCATCCTCGGCCTGGACATCAAGGGCCACACCGTGCACCAGGTGCTGGTGACCACGGCCAGCGACATCGCGGAGGAGTACTACTTCTCCTTCCTGCTGGACCGGTCCAACCGCACCTTCCTGGCCATGTGCTCGGCCGAGGGCGGCATGGAGATCGAGCAGCTCGCCGTCGAGCGGCCGGACGCGCTGGCGCGCATCCCGATCGACCCGATCGCGGGCGTCGACAAGGCCAAGGCGGACGAGATCGTCGCCGCGGGCAAGATCCCGGCGGTCGTGGCCGAGCAGGCCGCGGACACCATCGTGAAGCTGTGGGAGACCTTCGTCGCCGAGGACGCGACGCTGGTCGAGGTCAACCCGCTGGTACGCGACCCCGAGGACAGGATCGTCGCCCTCGACGGCAAGGTCACCCTGGACGAGAACGCAGGCTTCCGGCACCCGGGGCACGCCGAGCTGGTCGACGAGCGCACCGAGAACGCGCTCGAGGCGAAGGCCAAGGCCAAGGGCCTCAACTACGTGAAGCTGGACGGCGGGACCGTCGGCATCATCGGCAACGGCGCGGGGCTCGTCATGAGCACGCTGGACGTCGTCGCCTACGCGGGTGAGAAGCACGGCGGCCAGAAGCCCGCCAACTTCCTCGACATCGGTGGCGGTGCGTCGGCGCAGGTCATGGCGGACGGGCTGGACGTCATCCTGGGCGACACGGACGTCAAGTCGGTGTTCGTCAACGTCTTCGGCGGCATCACCGCGTGCGACGCGGTGGCCAACGGCATCGTCGAGGCGCTGAAGATCCTGGGCGACGGCGCCACCAAGCCGCTGGTCGTCCGGCTGGACGGCAACAACGTCGTCGAGGGCCGCAAGATCCTCGCCGATGCCAACCACCCCCTGGTGACCGTCGTGGGCACCATGGACGACGCGGCCGACAAGGCCGCCGAGCTGGCCGCAGGAGCCTGAGATGTCGATCTTCCTGAACGAGAACTCCAAGGTCATCGTCCAGGGCCTCACCGGCTCCGAGGGCACCAAGCACGCCACCAAGATGCTGGCGGCGGGCACCAACATCGTCGGCGGCGTGAACGCCCGCAAGGCGGGCACCACGGTCACCATCGGCGGCAAGGACCTCAAGGTCTTCGGCACCGTCGAGGAGGCCATCAAGGAGACCGGGGCGGACGTCTCGGTCATCTTCGTGCCGCCGAAGTTCGCCAAGGACGCGGTCATCGAGGCGATCGACGCCGCGATCCCGCTGGCCGTGGTGATCACCGAGGGCATCCCGGTGCACGACTCCGCCTACTTCTGGGCGCACGCCGTGGCCAAGGGCAACGCCACCCGGATCATCGGGCCGAACTGCCCGGGCATCATCTCGCCGAGCAAGTCGAACGCGGGCATCATCCCGGCCGACATCGCGGGCCCCGGCCCCATCGGCCTGGTGTCCAAGTCCGGCACGCTGACCTACCAGATGATGTACGAGCTCAAGGAGTTCGGCTTCTCCACCGCCATCGGCATCGGCGGTGACCCGATCATCGGCACCACGCACATCGACGCCCTCGAGGCGTTCGAGGCGGACCCCGAGACCAAGGCGATCGTGATGATCGGCGAGATCGGTGGGGACGCCGAGGAGCGGGCCGCGGCCTTCATCAAGGAGAACGTGACCAAGCCGGTCGTCGGCTACGTCGCGGGCTTCACCGCCCCCGAGGGCAAGACGATGGGCCACGCGGGCGCCATCGTCTCCGGCTCGGCGGGCACCGCGCAGGCGAAGAAGGAGGCCCTCGAGGCCGCCGGGGTCAAGGTCGGCAAGACGCCGTCCGAGACCGCCGCGCTGATGAAGGAGATCATCGCGTCGCTCTAGGGACGCGTGCTGTCCGGTGTGGGCCCCGGGGAACCTCCCCGGGGCCCACACGTTCATTCGGGTGGGTTAGCGTCGGCCCTCGTCGGGGGCTTCGAGGTGCGAGGAGTGGTCATGACCCGAGACGGAGCGAGCCCGGAGGCGCCCGCGGTGCTGCACGGCCCCGCGCGGACGCTCGTCCTGGCGGGGGCCGGACTGGCCGTCGTCGTGTACCTGTTGGGGTTCTTCTCGCCGCTCTCGGCGTTGCTGCTCGGGCCGTCGCTGCTGCTCGCGGGGGGTCTGCTCGCCGCAGCGGCGCTGCTGCCGAAGGCCTCGCCGACGATCGTGGTCCCGGGCGCGGTGCTGGCGCTCGTCGGGTTCCTGGCGCTGGTGCAGCTGGCGGTCGCCGCGTCGTCGTTCGCGGTCGGCGGGATCGAGATCGTGGCGCTCGTGCTGGCGTTCCTGGAGGCGGCCGCGCTCGTCGGGGCCGTCCTGGTGGACGCGGGCGTGGTCTCGCTGCCCGCGCCCAAGCCCGCCGCCCCTCCCGGCTACTACCCGCAGGGCGGCTACCCGTCGCCCGGGCAGGGTGGGGGTTACCAGCAGCAGCCCACCCCGTACTCCTACGGCTACCCGCCCGCGCAGCAGCAGCCCTACGGGGCGCCGCAGGGCTACCCGCAGCAGCAGTACCCGGGCCAGCAGCCCTACCCCGGCCAGCAGCCCCACCCCCAGCAGGGCTGGGGCCCCGGGCCCGAGCAGTACGGTGCGCCGCAGACCGGCCAGCAACCCCAGGTGGGTCAGCCGGGCCAGCCCCAGGGGGGCCTGTTCGGGGGCGCCCCGCAGGGCCCGCCGACCGGTGGGCAGCCGGTGGCCAGGCCGTCGGAGGCGGAGCAGACGCGGATCGCCCCCACCGGCGAGGGCAGGCACGCCGAGCCCCCGGCCGAGGGCGACCGCACCACGAAGATCTCCACGGACACCGAGCGCCGCGAGAGCTGACCCGCCCGGCCCGGTGATCCATCGGTCGGGAGCCGAGCGGTCGGATCTCGACCGCCCCGCGCCCGAGGTGCGGATCACTCGCCGGGAATGGTGTCGCGCGGACCCGGGGCCGCCCGGCGTGGCGGCCTGACTCGCGGCGGTCGCGCTGCGACGCTGCGGGGATGACCCGATCGCTGCGGGCGCCCGCCGAGCCGGACGAGTCCTCCGACATCCCCGCGCCCTCGTACCCGGAGGGGCTCGACCGGTTCCGGATCGTGCTCGCGGCGGCCATGGGCACCGTGATCGTCACGTACGCGATGCTCGTGCCCGGGGCCCTGCTCGTGGTCCTCGCTGGCGGGGGTACGGACGGTTCGGTCGACGGCGCGTTCGCCGCCGCCATCCCGCTCTGGCTCGCGGCCCACCTGATCCCGCTGGAGCTGCGGGGGCAGCCGCTGGGTGTGCTGCCGCTGTTCCTCCCGCTCGCCGTGGCCGCCGTGGTGTCCGTGGGTTCCCGGTGGGCCGTGCGCAGGCTGGGAGGGCGGTTCCGGCACGACGCGGGCGCCGTGATCGCCGCCGCGGCCGGTTCCCACGCGGCCGTCGCGGTGTTGGGCAGTGCCCTGCTCCCGAGCGCGGCGCAGGTCGGGGCCGCACCCTGGGCGGCGATGGTCGGGGCGGGGCTCGTCGCGGCCGTCGGGGCCGGTGTCGGGGTGCTGCGCGGGTGTGGGCTGCCCGGGACCTGGCGGGAGCGGTTGCAGGGCTGGCCTGCCGCCGGGCTCGCGGGCGCCGCGGTCGGCGGTGCGGCGTTGCTGCTGGTCGGGGCGGTGACGCTGCTCGTCGGGCTGGTGTTCGGGGCCTCCCGGGCGCACGGGATGTTCGCGGCGCTGACCCCCACGACCGGAGGCGCCCTCGGCCTCACCCTCCTCTCGATCGGCTACCTGCCCAACGCCGTGCTCGGTGGCGCGGCCTGGCTGCTCGGGCCCGGCGTGGAGGTCGGGCTCGGCGCGTGGACGCCGTTCGGTGGGGCACCCGGCCCGCTGCCGCCCTTCCCCCTGCTGGCCGCCCTCCCGACGGTCCCGTCCCCGGCCTGGGCGGTCGCCGTCGTCGTGGTGCCGGTGGTGGTCGGGCTGCTGGTCGGCGGGACCTGCCGGTCCGCCCTCGGCTCGGGTGCGCCGACCGCAGAGCGGCTGCGCGCGGTCGGCGTCGCGGCCGGAACGCTGGCGGTGGTGGGGGCGGGGCTCGCGCTGCTGGCGGGCGGGCGGCTCTCGGCCGGGGACTTCGACCCGGTCGCGATCCCGGCGGGGTACACGGTGCTGGCGATCGTGGTCTGGGTCGCCGGCCCCGCGGCGCTGGTCGCGCTGGTGCAGCGGGGCGGGGCGCCGGAGGCGGTGCAGGACGAGGACCTGGAGTGGTACCGGGACGGATGGTCCGACGACGCGGCGACCGGCCCCCGCGCCGAGGGCTCGTGGGGCGCCGATCCCGAGCCGGAGGACGCCGACGGGTGGGCCGACGGAGACGCCGATCGGGACATCGAGGACGCCGCCGACACGGCCGCCGACACGGCCGCCGACACGGCCGCCGACACGGCCGCCGACACGGACGCCGACACGGCCGCCGACACGGACGCCGACACGGACGCCGACACGGACGCCGACACGGACGCCGACACGGACGCCGTCCGCGCTGCCGACGACGAGGCGGACTCGGACGAGCACCCGGCTCCGGCGCGCCCCGTGTCGGGGTCGCGGGGCCGGCGCGCGCGTCGGGGCCCGGACCGTCCGCGTCGGGGTGACGGGAACGCGGCGGTCGAGGCCGCCCGACGTCGTCGGGAGACCCGGCTGGCCCGGGGGACCGCATCCGTGGTCCCCGAGCCGCGCGTCGAGGACTCCGCCGTACCCGGCGAGCGGCGGGGCCCCTTCCGCCGCAGGGGTCGCCCGTCCTCGGAGATCGAGCCCGAGCCCGCATCCGTCGAGGAGTCCGAGCCCGCCCCGCGCACGGTCGCCGAGCTCGTCGCCCTCCGGAAGCGGCAGGCGGAGGCCGCCGCCGAGCAGGACTGACCCCTCGACGCCTGCGCACCCACCCGAAACGGGCAGGTCCCCGCGCTGTGACCGCGGTCGCCGCCTACCCTGGAGGCGATCCCCCAGTCGGCCCGAGGAGACAGGTGCCCGCCCCGTCGAGCGCAGACCCCACCGTGGGAGCCGGCCTACCCACCCGCGCGCGCGTGGTCGTGCTGGCCTCGGGGTCAGGGACGCTGCTGCAGGCCCTGCTGGACGTCGGGCCCGACCATCCCGCCGAGGTCGTCGCGGTCGGCACCGACCGGCCCGCGGCGGCGGCGCGGGACCGCGCGGACCGGGCGGGTGTGCCGTCGTTCGCGGTCTCCCCGAAGGAGTTCGCGGACCGTCCGAGCTGGGACGCCGCGCTGCTGGCCGCCGTCCTGGCCCACGCGCCGGACCTGGTGGTCTGCGCCGGGTTCATGCGGATCCTCGGGGCGCCGTTCCTCGAGGGCGTCGGCAGGCCCGTGCTCAACACCCATCCCGCTCTGCTGCCCGCCTTCCCCGGCGCGCACGCGGTCCGAGACGCCCTGGCCCACGGTGTCCGGATCACCGGAACCACGGTCCACCTGGTCGACGAGGGTGTCGACACCGGGCCGATCCTGGCCCAGGAGGCCGTCGCCGTGCTGCCCGGAGACACCGAGGCCGTGCTGCACGAACGCATCAAGGTCGCCGAGCGCCGGTTGCTCGTGAGCACCGTCGCGACGCTGTGCAACGAAAAGAGAGTTCAGTGAGCGAACGCAGGCCGGTCTCCAGGGCCCTGATCAGCGTCTACGACAAGGCCGGACTGCTCGACCTGGCGACCGGGCTGCACGCCGCCGGGATCGAGATCGTCTCCACCGGGTCCACCGCGCAGCGGATCGCGGACGCGGGCGTGCCGGTCACGCGCGTCGAGGAGCTGACCGGGTTCCCCGAGTGCCTCGACGGGCGGGTCAAGACCCTGCACCCGCGCGTGCACGCCGGGCTGCTGGCGGACACCCGCAAGCCGGAGCACCTCGCGCAGCTGGAGCAGCTCGGCATCGCGCCGTTCGACCTGCTGGTGTCCAACCTGTACCCGTTCACCGAGACGGTGGCGTCGGGCGCGACGCCGGACGAGTGCGTCGAGCAGATCGACATCGGCGGGCCCGCGATGGTCCGGGCGTCGGCGAAGAACCACGACAGCCTCGCCGTGATCACCGACCCGGCCCGCTACGGGTGGGCGCTGGAGCAGCTGGGGCGGGGCGGGTTCACCCTGGCGGACCGGCGCGCCCTCGCCGCCGAGGCGTTCCGGCACACCGCGGCCTACGACGTCGCCGTCGCCTCCTGGATGGGCAGCGTCCTGGCCCCGGGGGACGGCGTGTTCCCCGAGTGGGTCGGCGCGACCTGGACCCGCGCGTCCACGCTGCGCTACGGCGAGAACCCGCACCAGGCCGCGGCGCTCTACGTCTCCGGCGGGTCCGGCCTCGCCACGGCGGAGCAGCTGCACGGCAAGGAGATGTCCTACAACAACTACGTGGACGCGGACGCCGCCTGGCGCGCCGCCCACGACCACGGCGACCAGCCGACGGTCGCGGTGATCAAGCACGCCAACCCGTGCGGCATCGCGGTCGGCGCGGATGTCGCCGAGGCCCACCGCAAGGCCCACGCGACGGACCCGGTGAGCGCCTACGGCGGGGTGATCGCGACCAACCGCGAGGTGTCGGTCGAGCTGGCGCAGCAGGTCAAGGACATCTTCACCGAGGTCCTGCTGGCGCCGGGGTTCGCGCCCGAGGCGCTGGAGATCCTGCAGGCCAAGAAGAACATCCGGCTGCTGCGGCTGCCCGGCGAGGTCGTCCGCACCGGGCCGGAGATGCGGCCCGTCACCGGCGGCCTGCTCCTCCAGCAGCGGGACGCGATCGACGCCCCCGGGGACGACCCCACCTCCTGGAAGCTGGTCGCGGGCGAGGCGGCGGACGAGGCCACCCTGGCCGACCTGGCGTTCGCCTGGCGCGCCTGCCGCGCGGTGAAGTCCAACGCCATCCTGCTGGCCGACGACGGCGCCGCCGTCGGGGTCGGGATGGGGCAGGTCAACCGGGTCGACTCCTGCAGGCTCGCGGTGACCCGCGCCGGGGACCGGGCGCAGGGCTCGGTCGCCGCGTCGGACGCCTTCTTCCCCTTCCCGGACGGCCTGCAGGTGCTGATCGACGGCGGCGTCAAGGCCGTCGTGCACCCCGGCGGCTCGATCCGGGACGACGTGGTGACCGCCGCGGCCGCCGAGGCGGGCGTGACCCTGTACCTGACCGGGACCCGGCACTTCGCGCACTGACTCCGCGGCGGGGCAACAGGCGGAGCAGGGCGAGGGTGGCCGCGACCAGGGTGCAGGTCGCGACCACCCACCACAGCGCCTCGAGCGCGCCGTAGGTCGCGACGGGCGCGACCATGAACGCGGTGGTGCCGACCTTGCCGTACATCAGGCGGGGGCGGCGGTGAGGTGGTGCCAGCGGGGCGCGCGGCCCTGCAGCATCGCGCCGACCGCGGCCAGGAACACCGCCTGCTGCACGAGGTCGTACCCGAACTCGACGACGAGGGGCGCGGCCAGCAGCATCCCCCGCGGCCCGCGGCGGCGGACGGTCCAGATCCGCTCGACCACGAAGACCGCGGTGACGACCAGCCACAGCCCGCGCGGCGGCCCGAGCTCGCCCAGCGCGGCGAACAGGGCCGTAGCCAGCAGGAACAGGGCCACGCCGAGGATCCCGACGTACATCCCCAGCTGCTGGGCCCAGTAGGGCAGGGTGACCCGGGTGAGGCCGTAGGCGCGCAGGTTCTCCAGCGCACCGCGCTGCCAGCGCAGCCGCTGGTGCCACAGGTCGCGCCAGGTCGGCATGACCTCGGTGTGCACCGTGCACGGCCGCGGCGAGACCGCCCGCAGCCCGAGGGTGCCCACGGCGAGGGTGATCTCGTTGTCCTCGGTGAGCGCGGTGGCGTCGTAGACCTCGCCCGCGCGTCCGGGCAGCCGGGTCCCGCGGGCCGCGGCGACCGCGCGCAGGGTCGCCACCCGGAAGACGGTGGCGGTCCCGGTGAGCACCCGCGCCCGGCCGCCGCGGCGGTGGATCTCGCGGGCGTAGCGGGCGTACTCGTTGCGCTGGAGGGCTCCCGGGAGGCCGCCGCCGGGGCGGCCGTGGAAGATCCCGCCGACGCCCCCGACGGTCGGGTCCGTCAGCGTGGCCACCGCCTCGGCGAGGAAGCCGGGGCTCAGCGCGCTGTCGGCGTCGAGGACGAGGAGGAGGTCGGCGTCGTCGAGCACCGACAGCAGCGCGGCGAGGGCCTGGTTCAGTGCCCCCGCCTTGCGGGCGGTGTTGCCGACGGTCTCGACCACCTCGGCGCCCCCGCGGCGGGCGACCGCCACGGTTCCGTCGGCGCAGCGGTCGGCGACGACGATCACGCGGTCCGGCGGCAGGGTCTGCGCGCGCAGCGAGGCCAGTGCCGCGGGCAGGGTGGTCTCCTCGTCGTGCGCAGGGACCAGCGCGACGATCCGGGGGCTCGACTCGTCCATCGAGCGCAATCCTGCTGGGCCGGACGGCCCCAGGGCCATCTTGTCTTTCCGTGCGGGATCGGCTACCCGATCGTGGCTTGAGGCCGCTCCGGGGCTCGGCTAGACTTCGAACATCAGTTCGATGACCGTCTTCCCCGCGGTGTCGTCCGTCGCGCGGAAGAGGTGGCAAGGTGCGTCGTCGTGGTGTCCGGCCGAGTCGGATCGTCGCTGGTGGGGCCTGGTGTTCCGGGTCGGTCGGCGGCGCCGCGGCGCCCGGGGGTCGGGAGGTGCGCCGCGCGGTCTGTGCGGGTGGGATCGGCCCTCGGTCGGCGCGGGCGGGGAGTGCGTGCGGGCGTGCTCTGCGTGAGGGCGAGCCGGAGGGAACCACCCGAAAGGGTGACGGGTCGAGCGGGGGCGGTCACACCGGGTCGGGTGAGGGGTGATGCTCGGGCCGCGGACCGCGGCGCGCGAGTCGCCCGGTGAGGGTGTGCGTGTCGCAGGCCGTCCTCGGGCCGGGAGCGGGGGCGGCCGGTGAGTGCGGTGGTCGCGGGCGGGGAGCAGTGGCCGCCTGCGGACTGGACGGACTGGCCCGAGGAGGAGGCGGGCGGCGCGGTCGTGGGGAGCGGCCGCCCGCCCGAGGGTGCGGCGCGCTCGGGCGGGTCGACGGGCTCGGCGGGTCACGGCTCGGGTCACGGTGCGGGGTCCGGCGACGTGGCGGTCTCGCGCGGCCCGGTGTGCTCGAGCGGGTCGGCGGGGCGGGTCGACCGGGGCTCCGGGGAGGGGCCCGCCGACCGGCTGGCGGCGGCTCGGGGGCTGCTGCGCCGGTGGGAGGACCGCGCCTCGGGGGCGGAGCGTCCCGCGCCCGCCCCGGGGGAGGACGGCCGGGTGCTCCCGGTCTCGGCACCACTTCGTCCACTGCTGCCTGCGGGAGGGCTGCGGCGGGGGAGCACGGTGTCGGTCGTGGGTGGTCCCGGCTCGCTGTCGCTGCTGTTCGCCCTGCTGGCCGAGGCGTCGGCACAGGGGGCGTGGGCGGGGGTGGTCGGGGCGCCCGGGCTCGGTGCGGTCGCCGCCGCCGAGGCGGGGGTGCGGCTCGAGCGACTCGCGCTCGTGCCCCGGCCGGGTGCGGACCTGGTGGCGGTGGCGGCCGCGCTGCTCGACGGGCTGGACCTCGTCGTGCTGGCGGGAGCCGAGCGGGCGGGGTTGCGGGCCGGGGACCGGCAACGCCTGGCCGCGCGGGCCCGGCAGCGCGGTGCGGTCCTGATGGCGCTCGGGGCCTGGCCCGGCGCGGACCTGACGGTGGGCTGCGCGTCCGTGCGCTGGCGCGGCGCGGAGCGGGGCGCGGGCAGGCTGCGGTCCTGCCACACGCGGGTCCGTTCCACCGGCCGCGGCACCGGGGCGGCCGGGCGTGAGCGGGACCTGCTGCTCCCCGGCCCCGGCGGTGGGGTCGCGGAGCTGGAGCAGGCGGGCGGCTCGACGGCGTCCGGCGGCAGTGCCCCCGGCGAGGCGGCGAGGCGGCCCGCCGCCACCCGCGCCTCATGAGCGGCGGGAGCGTGGGTGATCGCCGTGTGCGGTCCACCGATGCCGGATACGGCACCTGTGGACCGCGGAAGGTGATCGTGCGGTGAGCGCCGCGGAGCGGGTGCTCGCGGTGTGGTCGCCGGACTGGCCCGTGGTCGCCGCGATGGCGGCCGCCCATGTGCCCGCGCACCGGCCCGCGGCGGTGTTCCTGGCCAACCGGGTGGTCGCCTGCTCGGCCGGGGCGCGGTCGTCGGGCGTGCGGCGGGGGTTGCGGCGGCGCGAGGCCCAGGCCCGCTGCCCGGAGATCGCGGTCCTGGCCCCGGACCCGGACCGGGACGCGCGGCTGTTCGAGCCGGTCGTCCTGGCCGTCGAGGAGTTGGCGCCCGGGGTGGAGGTGGTGCGGCCGGGCCTGCTGGTGCTGCCCGCGAAGGGCCCGGTCGGGTTCTTCGGCGGGGAGCGCGGGGCGGCCGAGCGGCTGATCGACCAGGTGGCGGCGCGCACCGGCGTCGAGAGCCAGGTCGGGTACGCCGACGGGCTGTTCGCCGCGGTCCTCGCCGCCCGGCGCGGGGTCGGGATCGAGCCGGGCCGCAGCGCGGAGTTCCTCGCCCCGCTCGGGGTCGAGGAACTCGACCGGGAGCCGGACGTCGACCGGGCCGAGCTGGTGGACCTGTTGCGCCGCTTGGGGTTGCGCAGCCTGGGGGCGTTCGGGTCGCTCGATCAGGCGGACGTGGCCTCCCGGTTCGGCGCGGACGCGGTCCTCGCCCACCGGCTCGCCCGCGGCCTCGACCCGCGGCCGCCGGTGCGCCGCCGCCCCCCGGAGGAGCTGGCGGTGGAGATCGAGCTGGATCCCCCCGTCGAGCGGGTCGACGCGGCCGCGTTCGCCGCCCGCGCCCTCGCCGAACGGCTGCACCGCACCCTGGCCGGGCACGGCCTGTCCTGCACCCGGCTCGGCGTCCGGGCACGCACGGACCGGGGCGAGGAGCTGCTGCGGGTGTGGCGGTGCGCCGAGCCGCTCAGCCCGTCCGGCACGGTCGACCGGGTCCGCTGGCAGCTCGACGCCTGGCTCACCCGCGGCGGCTCCGGCGCGGTGGTCGCGCTGCGGCTCAGCCCCGAGGAGACCGTCACCGCGGGTGCCCTGCAGCTCGGGCTGTGGGGAGACGTCGGCGAGACGGACGAGCGCGCGGGCCGCGCCCTGGTCCGGGTGCAGGCCCTGCTCGGCCCGGAGTCCGTGGTCACGGCGGTGCTCGCGGGCGGGCGGGACCCGGGGGACCGGGTCCGGCTGGTGCCGTGGGGGGACGACCGCGAACCCGACTCCCGCGCGGCAGGCCCCCTGGAGGGCCCGCCCGCCCCGGAACCGACCCCGGGCTACGGCCCCTACCCCGACGCCCTGCACCGCGCGATGCTCGCGCACCCCGCGGGTCGGTCCCGGGACCCCGGCCCCCCGACCCTGCGTCTCGTCGACCCGTCCCACGCCGTTGACCACCACACCCCGGCGCAGGGGCAGGTCGGGTCCGCCGGTCCGGCGCGCCCGCGGGAGCCTCGGCGGGCGTTCGCGCCGGGTGCGCCGGAAGCGGCGCTGCGCGGCACCACCCCGGCGAACCGCAGGGATCCCGTGGCCCGCAAGGAGAACCGGTCCCAGGCGGTCCGGATGGCGGCCGCGGCGCGGGACCCGGTGCCCGTCTGGCCCGGTCGGCTGCCCGCCCCCTCGCCCACCACGGTGCCGGAGGAACCCCTGCCCGTCGAGCTGCGGGACGCCGCCGACCGCCCCGTCGAGCTGCCCGAGCCCGACCTGCTCAGCGCCGACCCGCACCGCCTGCTGCTCCCGCCGCACCCCGCCCGGGAGATCCGGGGCTGGGCGGGGCCGTGGCCGGTCGTGCAGCGGTGGTGGTCACCGGACGGCGCGGCGGGCTCGCGGCTGCAGGTCGAGCTGGCCGACGGCGCGGCCCTCCTGCTGCTCCACCGGCAGGAGCGCTGGTGGGTGGTCGGGATCTACTGACGTCCGGGCACGCCGGAGAGGGTCAGGGCGAAGCGGCCGACGGTGCCCGCCAGCGCATCGACGTTGCGATCGAGGGCGACCCGGTCGACGTTGGCCACGGTGTCGCAGGCCCGGTGGTAGCAGCCGTCGTACGGGGCGCCGCCCTGCCCGCCCCACTGCGTCGCCTGCTCCGCCGTCTTGGTCTCCTCCGCGCCGGTGAACAGCCCGCCCGACGGGATGCCCGCCTCGATGAAGGGCCCGTAGTCCGAGCGGCCGTCGAAGTCCGTGCCCGAGCCCTGCACCCCCACCGCGGCGAGCTGCTCGGTCAGCACCTGCTCCACCGCGGCCGAGCCCGCCGGGCCGGGGCCCGCGCCGACGCGGTCGGAGTCGTCCCCGTCGTAGACGAGGTAGCCGGGGTTCGGCGACCCGACCATGTCCAGGTTGAGGTAGAGCGCGATCCGCTTCGCGTCCTCCGGCGACAGCGCCTCGACGTACCGGGTCGACCCGACGAGCCCGACCTCCTCGGCGCCCCACCAGGCGAACCGGACGGCGTTCTGCGAGGCGGGGGCGGGCCCGAGGGCCAGCGCGACGTCCAGCAGCGCGGCGGTGCCGGTGCCGTTGTCGTTGATCCCCGGGCCCTCCGGCACGGAGTCCAGGTGCGCCCCGGCCATCACGACCCGGGCCGGGTCCCCGGTGGTGGTCTGCGCGACCACGTTCCGGCTGGTGGCCTCCTGGGTGGTGGTGGCCAGCACCAGCGTGACGACGGCGCCCGGCTTCGCGGCCAACGCGTCCCCCACCGAGCTGCTCACCCCGGTGGTGGGGACGGTGTCCGGGAGGTCGCCGAGGGTGCCGTCGAACGGGCCCTCCTCGGTGTTGGCGACGATCAGGCCCGCGGCCCCGGCGGTCTTCGCGTTCTGCGACTTCACGCCGAAGGGGCAGGTCCCGCGCTTGGCCAGGACGACCGCGCCGGCCGGGGTCCCGGCGAAGTCCGCGGCCTCGCAGCCGGAGGTGGCGTCCATCGCCAGGACGTGCAGCGGGGCGGTCACGTTCCCCGAGGGCGAGAAGCCCATCGCGGTGGCCTCGACCGGCGCCCCGCCGACGGTGAGCCGCTGGTCCTGCACGGCGAAGGACCGCACGTCGAACGACGGGGTGTCCACGGTGAACCCGGCCTCGCGCAGCGCCCCCGCCACGTACTCGACGCTCGCGTCGTAGCCGGGGGTGCCCAGGGCGCGGTTGCCGCCGTTCGCCGTGGCGATGGCCTGGAGCCGGTCGAGATGGGCGAAGGCCCGGTCCCCGCTCGCCGTGGCGACGAGCCGGGCGGCGAGGGTGGGGTCGGGTGTCGGCACGGCCTGCGCCGCGGGGGCGGCGCCCGTCCCACAGCCCGCCAGGAGCAGCACGGCGATCGCCGCCAGCCCGCCTCGTCCTGCACGCATGATCGTCCCCCTCTTCTCGGGTGCCCAGTGTCCGACATCCCTTCCATGGGTGCTCCACGGGCACACCACAGGCTTTTCTCAGGGTGGAGGAGTCAACTGGTCCCCATACGGCGGACGACGGACCGTCGAGCACGGCGCGACCGGTAGCTGGGGAGCCCCCGGTACCGCGCCTCGAGGGAACCGGATGACGCCGGTCGGGGGCTGGGGAGCGGCCCGGCCGGTGTCATCCGATCACCCCGTCCGGTCGGGTCATCCGGTCGCCAGTGCGGCCAGCGATCCCGCGGTCACGTCGGTGAAGCGGTCCAGCGCGGTGCGGTCGATGTTCCGCAGGTCGTCGCAGGCCGTGTGGTAGCAGGCGTCGAAGACCCGGCCCGCGGTCCCGCCCCACCGGCGCGCCTGGTCGGGGGTCTTGTCCAGCGCGTCGCCCGCCAGCAGGCTCCCGCTCGGGATGCCCGCGTCGACGAACGGCGCGTAGTCCGACGTGCCGTCGAAGTCGATGCGGTCGGCCTGCACCCCCAGCGCGGCGAACCGGGCGACCAGGTCCGCGGTGGCGGGCCCGTCGCCCTGCACGAAGTAGCCCGGGTTCGGCGAGGCCGTCATGTCCAGGTTGAGGTAGAGCGCGATCGCGTCCCGCTCCGCGAGGCCGTCGACGTACCCCTGGGACCCCTCGAAGTCGATCTCCTCCGCGCCCCAGAACGCGAGCCGGACGGCCCCGGTGACCGGCGGCGACCCGCCCATCCGGGTCGCGATCTCCAACAGCGTGGCGACCCCGGAGGCGTTGTCGTTGATCCCCGGCCCGTCCTCCACCGAGTCGAGGTGCGCGCCCGCCATGACCACCCGGCCGGGGTCCCCGGTGCGGGTCTGGGCGACCACGTTGCGGTAGGTCCGCCCGTCGAGCCCGAACTCCGGGGTGGTCACGTCCCAGCCCGCGCCCCGCAGCACCGTCGCGACGTGGTCGACGGCCGCGGCGTACCCGGGCCCCGGTGTGGCCCGGTTCCCGCCGTTCTCGCGGGTGAGCCGGTCCAGCTCGCCGAGCTGCGCGTACGTCCCGTCCCCCGAGGTCTGCGCGACGAGGGCCTCCGCGTAGGGCGACGGTGCCGCCGCGGGGACGGTGGTCGGCGCCGCGGTCGTGCAGGCGAGGGTGAGGCAGGCGAGCAGGGTGACGAGGGTGGTGCGCACCACCCCAGCCTGTGACGTTCGGTGGCGCGGGGCGACGGGGACGGTTCGTTCGGGGGTCACTCGGACGATCCTGTGGACAACTCGGCCCTCCCGCATCTCGGGCTGGCCTTGCCGTCGGCGGCAGGGTCTAGCGTCGGCGCCGTGGTCGGGAGGAGGGGCGCGCATGCGGATCGGTGAGCTGGCCGAGCGGGCCGGGGTCAGCACCCGGGCGCTGCGGCACTACGAGGAGCTGGGGCTGCTGCCCGCGGCCCGGTCGGCGAACGGCTACCGCCGGTACGACGAGGAGCACCTGCGGGCCCTCGTGGAGATCCGCACGCTGGTCGGCCTCGGGCTGTCGCTGGAGGAGACCCGGCCCTTCGTCGAGTGCCTGCGGGCGGGTCATCCCACCGGCGGGAGCTGCGCGGACTCGATCGCGGTCTACCGCAGCAAGCTCGCCGAGGTCGATGCGTCGCTCGCCCGGCTGGGTGCGGTCCGCGCCGAGCTGGCGGGCCAGTTGGAGCGGGCCGTGCGGGCCCGGTGTGAGTTCACCCTGGAGGAGACATGATCGACACCGTCACGGACGCGGAGTTCGCCGCGCGGGTGCTGGGTTCGCCGCTGCCGGTGCTGGTGGAGTTCACGGCGAGCTGGTGCCCGCCGTGCCGGATGATCGCGCCGGTGCTGGCCGAGCTGGCCGGGGAGCTCGCGGGTCGGGTCGAGATCGTGGCGCTGGACGTGGACGAGAACCCGCGCACCGCTGCCGCCGCGGGAGTGCTGGGCATGCCCACGCTCGCGCTGTACCGCGGCGGCGAGGTCGTCGCCCAGGACACGGGGGCGCGGCCCAAGGGCGCGATCCTGGCGTTCCTCGAGCCGCACCTGACTGTGGACAGCACGGCATGATCGAACACATGTTCGAGTAGAATCGGGGTCATGGGATGGAGCAACCCGGACGTCACCTGGCGTGAGCTGGAAGGGGTCCTGTCCGGGCGCACCGGGTCGAGCCTGAGCGGCGGCCCGGAGCGGGACGGCGGGGACTCGCCCGCCTGGTCGCGCAAGCGGGAGCCGTACGAGGCGCCGCCGCTGGAGCGCCGGGAGCCCGCCGTCCCCTACGCGGAGCTGCACTGCCACTCCAACTTCAGCTTCCTCGACGGGGCGAGCCATCCGGAGGAGCTGGTCGAGCGGGCCCACGAGCTGGGGCTGGAGGCGCTGGCGCTCACCGACCACGACGGGATGTACGGCGTGGTCCGCTTCGCCGAGGCCGCGCGCGGGCTCGGGGTGCGCACGGTCTTCGGGGCCGAGCTGAGCGTGGGCCTGACCGCCCCGCAGAACGGGGTGCCCGATCCGGAGGGCAGCCACCTGCTGCTGCTCGCCCGCGGCCCGGAGGGCTACGGGGCGCTGTGTCGCACGATCAGCACGGCCCAGCTGCGGGGCGCGGAGAAGGGCCGCCCGGTGTACGACCCGGCGGAGGTCGTGGAGGACACCCGGGGGCACGTCGTCGCGCTCACCGGGTGCCGCAAGGGCACGGTGCAGCAGGCGCTGCGCCGCGGCGGGCCCGCCGCGGGGGCCGAGGCGCTGCGCGGGCTGGTCCAGCGGTTCGGCCGCGAGCACGTGCTCGTCGAGCTGACCCACCACGCGCTGCCGGAGGACACCGAGCGGAACGACCTGCTGGCCGCGCTCGCGGCCGAGGCGGGGGTGCCCGTCGTCGCGAGCACGGCGGCGCACTACGCCACCCGGGACCGGTTCCCGCTGGCGGGTGCGGTGGCGGCGGTACGGGCCCGGCGCAGCCTGGACGACGCCGACCCCTGGCTGCCCGCCGCGGGCGCGGCCTACCTGCGAGACGGCGCGGCGATGGCGCAGCGGTTCGCCCGGTATCCGGGAGCGGTGGCGCGGGCCGCCGAGACGGGCCGCGAGCTGGCGTTCGAGCTGCGGCTGGTGGCGCCGGACCTGCCGCCGTTCGACGTGCCGCCGGGGGAGACCGAGGCGAGCTGGCTGCGGGCGCTGACCTGGCGGGGCGTCGCGCAGCGGTACGGCAGCCGGGCGGAGAACCGGTTCGCCGCGGACATGGTGGCGCACGAGCTGGCGATCATCGAGGCGAAGAACTTCCCCGGCTACTTCCTGATCGTGGCGGACATCGTGGCGTTCTGCCGCCGCGCGGACATCCTCTGCCAGGGCCGGGGCTCGGCCGCGAACTCCGCGGTCTGCTACGCGCTGGGCATCACGGGGGTGGACGCGGTGCGCCACGGGCTGCTCTTCGAGCGGTTCCTCTCCCCGGACCGGGACGGCTACCCGGACATCGACCTGGACATCGAGTCCGGGCGGCGGGAGGAGGTGATCCAGTACGTCTACGAGCGGTACGCGCGCACCCACGCCGCGCAGGTGGCGAACGTGATCACCTACCGGCCGCGCTCGGCGGTCCGGGACATGGCGAAGGCGCTGGGGTTCTCGCCCGGCCAGCAGGACGCGTGGAGCAAGCGGATCGAGCGGTGGACGGGGCTGTCGGAGACCGTGCCGGAGGATCTCCCGCGGCCGGTCCTCGCGCTGGCGGACCAGCTGCTGGGCTTCCCGCGGCACCTCGGGATCCACTCCGGCGGCATGGTGATCTGCGACCGGCCGGTGTCCGAGGTGGTGCCGGTGGAGTGGGCGCGGATGGCGGACCGGACCGTCGTGCAGTGGGACAAGGACGACTGCGCGGCCGCCGGGCTGGTCAAGTTCGACCTGCTCGGGTTGGGGATGCTCACCGCGCTGCACCTGATGCAGGACCTCGTCGAGCGCTACGACGGGCGACGGGTCGAGCTGCACGACCTGGACCAGAGCGATCCCGCCGTCTACGCGATGCTGCAGCGGGCGGACTCCGTCGGGGTGTTCCAGGTGGAGTCGCGCGCGCAGATGGCCACGCTGCCGCGGCTGCGCCCCGAGCGGTTCTACGACCTGGTGATCGAGGTGGCGCTGATCCGGCCCGGCCCCATCCAGGGCGGGTCCGTGCACCCGTTCATCAAGCGGCGCAACGAGGAGCAGCGCGGCGGCCCGCGCACCTGGGAGTACGACCACCCGCTGCTGGCCGGGGCCCTGGAGAAGACCCTCGGGGTGCCGCTGTTCCAGGAGCAGCTCATGCAGATCGCGGTGGACGTCGCGGGGTTCTCGGCGTCGGACGCGGACGAGCTGCGCCGGGCCATGGGCTCCAAGCGCTCCGCGGAGCGGATGGAGAACCTGCGGGTCCGGTTCTTCGCGGGGATGGCGGCCAAGGGCATCCCCGACCCGGTGGCCGAGACGATCTTCCAGAAGATGCTGGCCTTCTCGAACTTCGGCTTCCCGGAGAGCCACTCGATCAGCTTCGCCTCGCTGGTCTACGCCAGCTCGTGGTTCAAGCTCTACTACCCGGCCGCCTTCTGCGCGGCGCTGCTGAACTCCCAGCCGATGGGCTTCTACTCGCCGCAGTCCCTGGTGGCGGATGCGCGCAGGCACGGGGTGCGGGCCTTCGGCCCGGACGTGAACGAGGGAGGGGCGGCCGCGATCCTGTTCCGGGACGAGGAGAGCGCCGGCGGCTGGGCGGTCCGCACCGGGCTCCGGGAGATCCGCACGATCGGCACGGAGCTCGCCGAGCGCATCGAGGCCGAGCGCGCGGGGGGTCCCTACCGCGATCTCGCCGACCTGTCCCGCCGGGTGCAGCTCACCGGGCCCCAGGCCGAGGCGCTGGCCACGGCGGGGGCGTTCGGCTGCTTCGGGATCGACCGGCGGGCCGCGCTCTGGGCGGCGGGGGTGGTCGCGGCGGTGCGGCCGGGGCACCTGCCGGGCAGCGCGGTGGGTCTGGAGGCGCCCGCCCTGCCGGGGATGACGGAGGTGGAGGAGACGGTGGCGGACGTCTGGGCCACCGGGGTCTCGCCGGACAGCCACCCGATGCAGCACCTGCGCGCCGGGATGGACGCGCTGGGCGCGGTCCGGATCGACCGCCTGGACGCCCTCGGCGGGGCCCCGCACGACCCGGACCGCCCGCCGCGCCGGGTGCTGGTGGGCGGGCTGGTCACGCACCGGCAGCGGCCCGCGACCGCCCGCGGGGTCACGTTCGTGAACCTGGAGGACGAGAGCGGGATGCTCAACGTGACCTGCTCGGAGGGGCTGTGGGCGCGGTACCGCTCGGTGGCGCTGGGCAGCGCCGCCCTGCTGGTGAGAGGGCGCTTGGAGCGCAGCCCCGAAGGCGTCCTCAACCTGGTCGCGGACCGCCTCCAACGCCTGGACCTGAAGGTCGCGGTCAAGTCGAGGGACTTCCGGTGACCGGGGAGGGAGCCTCCTCACGCGACGAGGCTCCCTCCCGTGGCGCCGGGGGCGGTCAGTGCACCAGCGGGTTGCCCATGCTCCTCGCGGGCCCGCCCAGCTCCTGGGTCATGCCGTCGACGTAGATGTAGATCGCGACCAGGCAGAACAGTGCGCCGCCGATGCCCGCCACGGTCAGCAGGGATGCCATCCCGGTGAGCGTGGCGACCAGCACCAGCGCCACCGTGATCGTGACCAGGGTGAACAGGGCGGTGAAGGCCAGTGGCAGGCGCAGGGTGGCCAGGGTGAGCACCGCGAACACCACGAGCCAGGCGATCAGGAAGGTCGCCTGGGCGGTGCCCGCGTCCGCGGCCGGGATCTTCAGCCAGTCGTTGACCAGCGAGAGCACCAGGTAGGCGTAGCTCAGCCAGAACGTCGCGAACACGCTGAAGATGGCACCCACGGCGCCCTGGCCGATCCGGATCGCCCACCAGCCGGCCACGAGCAGGCCGAGGCCGGACGCGGTGAGGGTCATCGGGACGAGCGTGCCGACGGCGGCGGCGGGCAGGTAGCCGAACAGGTAGAGGGTCAGTCCGATCCCGCCGATGAGGAAGGCGGGCAGACCGAGGAGGGCGGGGTTGCCGGTCGGGGCCGCAGCCGGGGCGGCGGCCTCCGCGACGGGTGCGGGTGTGCTCTCGATGTGCTCAGTGCTCATGACACGCTCCAGAGGTGGGGTGCATCCAAGAGCGGAGCGGACATCCGGCGCGGGCTAGGTGTGGGCTCCGTCACAAGCATTAACGTCCACATCGGGCGGTCGTGGTGTCTCTATCTGACACACGACGACACCCCGGGCCGCAGCGGTGGCGACCCGGGGCTCGTCGGACCCGGCGGCTACTTCACGAGGGCACCGCCCATCGGCATCGCCTTCCCGCCCAGGTCCTGGGCGAAGCCGTCGACGAGGATGTAGCCGAAGATCGCGCAGAAGAGCAGGGTCGTGATCCCCGCGATCGGGAACAGGTCCGCGTTGCCCGTGCTGACGCCCAGGAAGGCCAGCACGAAGGTGATGTCCACGAACACGAAGCCCGCGGTGAAGGCGAGCGGGAGCCGCAGCGTGGCCAGGGTCAGCAGGATGAACACCAGGGTGAACGACAGCAGGTAGGTGCGCTGCACGTTCGCCACCTGCGCGGCGTCGGCCACGCCCCACCAGCCGCTCGTCAGGCCGGTGAGCAGCAGTCCGAAGCTGAGCCAGAAGGCGGAGAACACGCCGAAGATGGCGGCGACCGAGTTGGCCGCGACCCGCGCCGCCCACACGGCGGAGATCATCAGGAACAGGCCCGCGGACAGCGTGACGATCGGGATCATGCCGCCGGGCAGGGTCGCGGTGTCCAGGTAGCCGAGGAACCACAGACCCAACGTCACCCCGGACGGCAGGAACGTGATCAGCCCCAGCAGGGCCGGGTTGGCCGCCGGAGCGGCCGCCGCCCGGGGTTCGGCCGCGGCATGCGCCCCCGCCTGCACGTCGCTTTCGACACTCATGAATGCTCCTCGCTCGATGCTCGACCGGCAGGGACTGCCTCGTTGCCGGCCCGGCGATTGTGCGCCGCATCACAAGGCGGGCGGACCCTACGAACGGACAGATCGGAACCTCGACTTCCACCGCGCACCGCCGCGTCGGGGAGGAAGCCGGCCGAGGGGTGGGCACCGGCTCCCCGGCGGGTCCGTCCCGGCCGTCGGCGCTCTGCGAGGATGGCGCGCGTGACCGCACGGGTGATGGACGGCGAGGCCGTGCTCGCGGTGATCCTCGCCGACCTGCGCGAGCGGGTCGCGGCGCTGCCCACCACCCCCGGCCTGGGCACCGTGCTGGTGGGGGAGGACCCCGCCTCGCGGGGCTACGTCGCGGCGAAGCACCGGGACTGCGCACTGGTCGGGATCGCGTCGCTGCGCCGCGAGCTGCCCGTCGACGCGGGGCAGGAGGCGCTGCTCGCCGCGGTCGACGAGCTCAACGCCGATCCCGCCTGCACCGGGTTCCTCGTGCAGCTGCCGCTGCCCCCGGGGCTCGACGCCGCCGCCGCCCTCGAGCGGGTCGAGCCCGCCAAGGACGTCGACGGCCTGCACCCGCTCAACCTCGGCAGGCTGGTGCTCGGCGAGCCCGCCCCGCTGCCCTGCACGCCCCGCGGGATCGTCGAGCTGTGCGGGCGGTACGGGGTGGAGCTGGCCGGGGCCCGGGTCGTCGTGGTCGGGCGGGGCGTGACGGTCGGGCGGGCGCTCGGGCTGCTGCTGTCCGGCCGCTCGGTGAACGCCACCGTGGTCTCCTGCCACACCGGCACCCGCGACCTGGCGGCCGAGGTGCGGCGGGCGGACGTCGTCGTGTCGGCGGCCGGGGTCCGCGGCCTGATCACCGCGGACATGGTCCGGCCGGGCGCCGCGGTGCTCGACGTCGGGATCAGCCACACCGAGCTGGGTCCGGGCGGGGACGTCGACCCCGAGGTCGCGGAGGTCGCGGGGTTCCTCGCCCCGGTCCCCGGCGGCGTCGGCCCGCTGACCCGCGGCATGCTGCTCACCGCGGTGGTGGAGGCGGCCGAGCGGGCCGCGCTCTCCGCGGGGGCCGCCCGATGACCCCCGACGGCCCGGAGTCCTGGCCCGCCCGCGCGGACCGGGGGCGACCCGAGCCGGCCCCCGGGCCGCCGCGGCCGCAGCAGGCGGGGCCGCCGGGCGATCCCGCCGCCCGCCGCCCACCGGTCGACCCCGCTCACCGCCCACCGCGGACCGCGCAGGGCGGCAGGCCCCCGTCCCCCGGCCCGGCGCGGGCCGATGGGCCGCGCACCGGCACCCCCATGCCTCCGGAGGCGGACCTGGCGGGCCCGGCCCATCCCACCGGCGAGCTGCCCCGCACCACCCCCACCGGCGGCGGCGTCCGGGCGTGGTGGGAGGCCCACGGGGCGATGGTGGTCGTGCTGGCGATCGCGGCCTTCGGCATGGTGCAGGTGCTGACCGAGCACTGGCGTCAGGGCTCCGCGCTGCTCGGCGGGGCGCTGCTCGTCGCGGCGGTGCTGCGCGGGGTGCTGCCGCCCGCCCGCGCCGGGCTGCTGGCGATCCGCGGGCGGGTGGTGGACGTCGTGTGCTACACCGGCTTCGGCATCGCCGTGCTCCTCCTCGCGCTCACGATCACTCGAGGTTCGCTGACCGTCGGATAGCGCTACGTTGCGCTCATGGCTGACCGGACCGACGCGATCGTCGACACCCTCGCCGAGGCCTTCTCCGACCTCATGGAGGCCGATCCGGCCGCCTTCCGGGTCAAGTTCCGCAAGATGGCCGCGGACCCCTTCGCCTTCTACCGCGGCAGCGCCTGCCTGTTCTACGCGGACGTGGCCGACCGCGAGGACCCCTGGGCGGACGAGCGCACCAGCCGGGTGTGGATCCAGGGCGACCTGCACGCGGAGAACTTCGGCACCTACATGGACGGCGACGGCAGGCTGATCTTCGACGTCAACGACTTCGACGAGGCCTACCTGGGCCACTTCACCTGGGACGTCACCCGGTTCGCGGCCAGCCTCGCCCTGCTCGGCTGGCGCAAGGCCATCCCGGACGCCGACCTGACCGACCTGATCGGCCGCTACCTGCGCGCCTACGTCGACCAGGTCCGCACGTTCACCCGGGTCCAGGACGACCGCAGCTTCGCCCTGCGCCTGGACACCTGCGACGGCCCCGTCCAGCAGGCGCTGCTGCGGGCCAAGCTCAGCACCCGCGTGGCGCTGCTGGACTCGACCACCGAGACCGAGGGCTACGACCGGGTCCTGCGGGAGGGCTCCGGGGTGCGGCGGCTGGACGACGCCGAGGAGGAGCGCGTCCGCGAGGCCTTCGGCCGCTACCTCGACACCATCCCGGACGGCAAGCGGCACACCGGCGTCGAGTACGCGATCAAGGACGTGGCCGGGAGGTCCGGCTTCGGCATCGGGTCCGCGGGCCTGCCCGCCTACACCGTGCTGATCGAGGGCTACAACCAGGCGTTGGACAACGACGTCGTGCTGTCGATGAAGCAGGGCAACGTCGCCGCGCCGTCCCGGGTGGTGCCGGAGGAGGCCGTGGCGGGGGTGTTCCACCACCACGGCCACCGCACCGTGCTGTCGCAGCGCGCCCTGCAGGCCCACTCGGACCGGCACCTCGGCTGGACCGACCTCGACGGCGTCGGGTTCGTGGTCAGCGAGGTGTCGCCGTACGAGTCGGACCTCGACTGGTCGGAGCTGACGGAGCCCTCGGACATCGCACCGGTCGTGGAGTACCTGGGCCGGGCGACCGCGAAGGTGCACTGCGTCGCGGACTCCGACGCGGACGACTCGATCGTCGACTTCCAGACCGAGGAGGCGATCACGGCGGTGCTCGACGGCCGCGAGGACGAGTTCGTCGACTGGGTCGTCGACTTCGCCCACTCCTACGCCGCTCGGGTCCGCGAGGACCACGGCCTGTTCGTCGAGGCCTTCCGGGACGGCCGCATCCCCGGCGTCTCCAGCACCTGACCGCGCGCACCCGACCGCACGCACCCGACCGCACGCACCTGACCGCACGAACGGCACTCTTGTGCGGACCTACCGCACGAGAGTGCCGTTCGTGCAGGTGTCAGACCCGAATCCGCGAGTAGCCGAAGAGCTGATCTTGGTCCGGCGGGTTTGATGTTGTCG
>NZ_BAABGT010000094.1:0-152328 GCF_039541715.1 Pseudonocardia xishanensis | reverse complement strand
GCCAGGCAGTCACACGTTCCCTGACCGCCTACGACCACTGAAGGGGAGTTCGGACTTACTCCTCTAGCGGCCGGACCAGCGCGGCTCGTGGAGAGCCCACTCCCGCTCCCACGCGCGGTGGTTGACCACGGCGCAGCGGGCCCGGACCGCGGCCCGGATGCCGAGCAGCACCAGCGCGCCCGCGAGCGCGACGAGCAGCCCGCCGACGGTCGCGGTGACCCGGGCCTGCACGGCGTCCACCGGGGGCGGGGCGATCTCGCCCGCCCGGTCGACCCACACCGGCACCGTGTCCCCTGCGGCGCGGGGCCCGAGCACCGGGATCAGGCCGGCGTGCGCGCCGCCCGTCGGCCCCGTCCAGGTGGCCGGGACCGAGCCCGAGCCGCCCGCCGTCGAGTCGAAGCTCAGCGGCATCTCGACCGGCGCCGTGAGCACGGCGTCCACCTGCACGCGGTCGACCCGGTCGTTCGCCACCTGGGCCATGCCGCTGCCGTGCAGGCTCAGCGCGGCGACGAACGCCAGCACCGCGACGACGACCGCCCCGACGCCGACGAACCCGGACACGGCGCGCTCGACGCGGTCGGTGAACCGGCGGGGCATCGGATCGAGGGCAGCGGCCCCCGGGACGGCTGCCTGGTGGGGTCGGTCCGGTTCGCCCGGCCACTGGGAGCGCACGGCAGGGTCCTCTCGTCGGCGGTCCCTCCACCGTGCGCCTGTCCACCCCGGTCGGCAACGCGGGTGAGACCGATTCGACCGTGCCATCCGTCACGCCGGGCGAGACGCCGGTCACCCGCCGTGTCCGACCCCTCACCGCGGCGGATCGGCCTCCGGGGGCCGGGGAGCGCCCCACGCGAGCGCCAGGAGCAGCCGCGAACGGGTGTCCGGGTCGTCCAGCTGCGGCCCGAACAGCTCGTGCAGCCTCGCCAGGCGGTAGCGGACCGTCTGCGGGTGGACGTGCAGCTCGGCGGCCACGGCCTGGCGGTCACCCAGGTGGCGTAGCCAGGAGGACAGCGTCTCGCACAGCCGCGCGCGGGAGGCGGGGGGCGAGGCCTCCAGCGGACGCAGGACCTGCAGCCGCAGCCCCTCCAGCAGCCGGGCGTCCCGGTGCACGATGATCGCGTCCAGGTGCTCGTCCGCGAAGACGGGGTCCACCGGCAGTACCCCGGTGCGCTGCAGCCGGGCCGCCACCTCCGCGATGTGCAGCCCCGCGGGCAGCCGGTCCGGCGTGACCGTCGGCCCGACGACGGCGCGACTGCCGCGCAGCAGCGAGGCCAGCCGCTGCCTGCGTCCGCCCTGCTCGGGATCGGGCACGATCGCGCCCGCCATCCGCGGTCGGTTGATCAGCAGCGAGCCGGGGTCGAACCGGGACAGCACCCCGTGGCCGAGCAGGCTGTCGTCCTGCACCAGGACCACCGCCGCCTGCTGCGGGACCGTCCACCGGGCGCGGGCCGCGGCGGCCGCGACCGCCCCCTCCGTGGCCCGGTCCGACAGCAGCAGCTCGACGAGCTCCTCCCGCAGCCGCTCCCGCGCCACGGCGGCCTCGGACTGCTCCAGCACGAACCCGTGGGCGGCCGAGGAGGACAACCGGTCGACGAAGGCGAACACGCCCTCGGCCAGCCCCGCCAGCGGCCGCGGCCCCAGGTCGAGCTCGACGGCCACCTCCGCGACGTGCCGCCAGAACACCCGGGCGCCGAGCTGGAAGGCCGACAGCAGGGTCGAGACGTCCCGGCCCTCCCGCCACTGCATCCGGCCGATCTCCTCGAACAGCTCGTCCTGCCCGAACTCGGTGGGTTCGTCGATCTCCCCGGCCACCAGCCGGTCCAACATCAGATGGGCGGCGACGCCGACCTCGATGCGATTCGCGTCCAGGAAACGGGAGTAATCCGGCCATTCGGTCAGCAGGGCGGCGCTGACCTCGTCCAGCACGGCGGGTACCCGGGCCAGCAGCGCGGCGACCAGACCGTCCGATCCGGTGGGTGCGGTGTCCACACCGGAGTTTCTACGCCCGAGCGGGCGAGACCGGCGACACATTTGTACGTCGGTGACAATTCCGACCGCACAGAATTAACGACGGCGGGCAAGAGACGGCGACCGAACTGCGCGACGATGCCGATGTGGTTCGGGGGAGCGCGGGGGTCGCGGTGCCGGGAGAGGTGCCGGGAGAGGCGCGGGCGGACACGCCGGTGCCGGATTCCGCGCGGCTCCGGCGGGCCGAGGCGGCGGAGAACTTCCCCGTCGCGCTCCGGGTCCTCCCCACGCGCCATCGTCGCAGGTTGCAGGCCGTGTACGGGGTCGTTCGCACGATCGACGACCTCGGGGACGAGGGGGAGGCGGACGCCGCCACCCGGGTGGCCGCGCTCGAGGCCTTCCGCGCCGACCTGCACTCCCCCACCCCCGAGGCCCCGGTGCTGCGCGCCCTGGCCCGGGACGCCCCGGACCTGCCCCACGAGCCCTTCGACCGGCTGATCGCGGCGAACGTGCAGGACCAGCGGGTCGCCCGCTACGCCACCTGGGCGGACCTGCGCGGCTACTGCGCGCTCTCCGCGGACCCCATCGGCCGGATCGTCCTCGCGCTGTTCGCCGTGCCGTCCGATCCCGCACTGCTGGCCGCGTCGGACGCCGTGTGCACCGCCCTGCAGGTGCTGGAGCACTGCCAGGACGTGCGCGAGGACCGCGAGCGCGGGCGGGTCTACCTGCCCGCCGAGGACCTCGCCGACTTCGGGGTCGCCGAGGCGGACCTGGACCGGCCGGTCGCGACCGCCGAGCTGCGGGCGCTGGTGCTGCACGAGACCGCCCGGGCCGAGGAGCTGCTCGCGCAGGGCCGCGCGGTGGTCGGGCGGCTGCGCGGCTGGGCCCGGCTCGCCGTCGCCGGGTACGTCGCGGGTGGGTACGCGGCCGCGGCCGCGCTGCGCCGGGCGGACGGGGACGTCCTGGGCCGCTCCCGCACCGCCGCCCACAGCCGCAGGCGTGACATCCTGCGGCGGCTCCCCGGCGTGCTGCTCGCCCGGGGCCGGACCTCCTGGAGCCGCCTGTGACCGAGCCCCGATCCGACGCCGCCCCCACCACCGCCACCCCGACCTACGACGTCCCCGCCGCGTACGCGGCGTGCGAGGACATCACCCGCCGCGAGGCCCGCAACTTCTCCTACGGCATCCGGCTCCTGCCCGCCCCGAAGCGCACGGCGCTCTCCGCCGTCTACGCCCTCGCCCGGCGGATCGACGACATCGGCGACGGGGACGTGCCCGGGGCCCGGACCTTCGACGACAAGCTCGCGGCGCTCGCCGCGGTCCGCGCGTCGGTGGCGACCCTGCGCGCAGGGGCGGTGGACCGCACCGACCCGGTGCTGGTCGGGGTGCAGGACGCGGTGCGCCGCTACCCCATCCCGCTGGGTGCGTTCGACGAGCTGGTGGACGGCGTCGAGGCGGACACCCGGATGGACCAGGACGCCGAGAGGACCGGTGACCCGTCCCGCCCGCACGCGACCTTCGCCGACCTCGAGGTCTACTGCCGCCAGGTCGCGGGCTCGGTCGGACGGCTCTGCCTGGGCATCTTCGGGTCGAGGCCGGCCGTGGGGCCTGCGGAGTCGACCACTGGAACGGCCGCATCCGAGTACGCGGACAGGCTGGGCATAGCCCTGCAGCAGACCAACATCCTGCGCGACATCCGCGAGGACCTCCGCAACGGCCGCGTCTACCTCCCCACGGACGAGCTCGCCCGCTTCGGCGCCGAGCTCCGGCTGGACGAACGCGGCGTCCTGCAGGACCCGGACGGCGCCCTCGCCGCCTACATCCGGTTCGCCGCCGACCGCGCCCGCGGCTGGTACGCCGAGGGACTGAAGCTGCTCCCCCTGCTGGACCGGCGCAGCGCCGCCTGCGCGGGCGCGATGTCCGGCATCTACCGCAGGCTGCTGGAGGACATCGCCGCCGAGCCCGAGTCGGTCTTCGCGCAGCGCCGCTCGCTCACCGGCCGGGAGAAGCTCGTGGTCGCGGTGCGGGCGTTGGCGGGACGGCCGGTATGAGGTCCCGGGTCGCGGTGATCGGCGGCGGGCTGGCGGGCACCGCCGCGGCCCTGCGGCTGGCGGACGCCGGGCTCGCGGTGACGCTGCTGGAGTCCCGCTCCCGGCTCGGCGGGGTCGCCGGGTCGTTCCGGCGCGGGGAGCTGGACGTCGACACCGGCCAGCACGTGTTCCTGCGCTGCTGCACGGCCTACCGCGGGTTCGTCGAGCGCCTCGGCGCCACGGGCGACCTCACGCTGCAGGAACGGCTGGACGTCCCGGTCCTGTCCCCCACCGGCCGCACCGCCCGGCTGCGCCGGTCCGCCCTGCCCGCACCCCTGCACCTCGCAGGCGCGCTGCTGCGCTACCGCCACCTGCCGCTGCGATCCCGCCTCGGTCCGGCCCGCGCCGCGCTCGCGCTGGGCCGCGTCGACCGGGCGACCGCGGACGACCGCTCCTTCGGCGACTGGCTCGCGGCCCACGGCCAGGACGACCGGGCCGTGGACGTGCTGTGGGACGTCGTCGGCATCGCCACGCTCAACGCCCGCGCCGGGGACGCCTCGCTCGCCCTCGCCGCCACGGTCTTCCAGCTCGGCCTGCTCGCCGACACCGCGGCCGGGGACATCGGCTGGGCCACCGCCCCGCTCGGCGCCCTCCACGACACCGCGGCCCGCCGCGCCCTCGCGGCCGCGGGCGTGGAGGTCAGACGGTCCGCGAAGGTGCGGGCGCTCGTGCAGGACGGGACCCGCTGGCGTGTCCCCCTCGGATCATCCGAACGGGAGGAGGAGCTCGTGGTCGACCGGATCGTCTGTGCCGTGCCCCCGGGTGCGGCGGCGCGGCTGCTGCCACCGGGTGCCGTCACCCGGGACATCGCCGCGCTCGGCAGCACGCCGATCGTCAACGTCCACGTCGTCTACGACCGGACGGTGCTGCGGGAGCCGTTCGCGGCAGGAGTCGACAGCCCCGTCCAGTGGGTGTTCGACCGGACCGCCCCGTCCGGTGCCGCGGCGGTGTACGGGCCGCGGGCACAGTACCTGGCGATCTCGCTGTCCGCGGCGGACGACCTGGTGGGCGTGCCCGCGCAGCGGCTGCTGGACCGGTTCCTGCCCGCGCTGGCGGACCTGCTGCCCGCCGCGCGCGGGGCCGGGGTGCTCGACGCCTTCGTCACGCGCGAGCCGCACGCCACCTTCCGAGGCGCCCCCGGACAGGCCGCGCTGCGGCCCGGCCCGCGCACCGCCCTGCCGGGGCTGTACCTGGCGGGCGCGTGGACCGACACCGGCTGGCCCGCCACCATGGAGGGCGCGGTCCGCTCCGGGGACTCCGCGGCGGAGGCCGTGCTCACCGAGCGCGTCCCGGCAGGGGTGGCGGCATGACCGCGACCCTCGGCCGCCCGTCGGACATCCCGGCCCTGCTCCGCAACTGCCGGGACGCGGTCACCCCCGCCCTGCGCGCGGCCGTCGCGCGGCTGGACACCGCGGGCCGCGAGCAGGCGGAGTACCACCTCGGCTGGGTCGAGCTGGACGGCTCGCCCGGCTCCGGCGGCGGCAAGGCCGTCCGGCCCGCGCTGGCGCTGCTGTCCGCCCGCGCGGCGGGTGCCCCGGAGGAGACCGGGGTGGCGGGCGGCGTCGCCGTGGAGCTGGTGCACAACTTCTCCCTGCTGCACGACGACCTGATGGACGGCGACCGGGAGCGTCGCCACCGCCCCACGGTGTGGGCCCGGTGGGGGGCGCCGAGCGCGATCCTCTGCGGGGACGCGATGCTCGCGCTGGCCGTCGAGGTGCTGCTGGAGGACCCCTCGCCGCACGCCGCCGCGGCGGCCGGGCTCGTCGCCGTCACCACCCGCGAGCTGGTCCGCGGACAGGCCGAGGACATCGCCTTCGAGCGGCGCGCGGACGTCGGGGTGGACGAGTGTCTGTCCATGGCCGCGGGCAAGACCGGGTCGCTGCTGGCCGCCAGCGCCGCGATCGGTGCCGTGCTCGCGGGGGCGCCGGAGGCCACGATCCGCGGGCTGCGGGACTACGGGATGGCCGTCGGGATGGCGTTCCAGCTGGTGGACGACCTACTCGGGATCTGGGGCGATCCCGCGGTGACCGGCAAGCCGGTGCTGTCGGACCTGCGCTCGCGGAAGAAGTCCCTGCCGGTGACCTTCGCGGTGCAGCGCGGCGGCGCCGCGGGCCGTGAGCTGGCGGCCTGGCTCGCCCGCCCGGGTGATCCCGCGGAACCGGAGCTGCGCGCCGCCGCCGCTCTCGTTGAACGGGGCGGGGGTCGCGAGTGGGCGCGCGCCGAGGCCCGCCGACAGCTGGACGTCGCCGATCGGGCCCTCGCCGGGGCGGGCCTGGTCGCCGCGCCGCGGGCGGAGCTGTCCGCGCTGGGCCACTACCTCGTCGACAGGGAGTTCTGATGTCGGTCACCGCACCGGAGGGCACCGGCCGCGCACTGGGCGGGCCTCGGCGGACCCTGGACGCCGCCGTCGGGTTCCTGCGGTCGATCCAGCACGAGCACGGCTGGTGGCAGGGCGACCTCGAGACCAACGTGACGATGGACGCCGAGGACCTGCTCATGCGGGAGTTCCTCGGCATCCGCACCGCCGCCGAGACCGCGGAGGCCGCCCGCTGGATCCGGTCCCAGCAGCGGTCGGACGGCACCTGGGCGACCTTCGCGGGCGGACCGGGCGACCTCTCCACCACCGTCGAGGCGTGGGTCGCGCTCCGGTTGGCCGGGGACTCCCCGACCGAGCCGCACATGCGGGCGGCGGAGAAGTTCTGCCGGGCCGAGGGCGGGATCGAGCGGTCGCGGGTCTTCACCCGGATCTGGCTCGCGCTGTTCGGGCTCTGGTCCTGGGACGACCTGCCGAACATGCCCCCCGAGCTGATCTTCCTGCCGCCGTGGTTCCCGCTGAACGTCTACGACTGGTCGTGCTGGGCCCGCCAGACCGTCGTCCCGCTGACGATCGTCGCCACGCTCAGGCCCGTTCGGCCGCTGCCCTTCGACGTGGACGAGCTGCGCTCCGGAGCCGGGCCCGAGCCTCTCGCCGCGCCCTGGACCTGGGCCGGGGCGTTCCAGCGGCTGGACGCGGGCCTGCACGCCTACGCCCGGCACGCGGTCGGCCCGCTGCGCAGGCTGGCGATGCGCCGCGGCGCGGAGTGGATCCTGGCCCGCCAGGAGGCGGACGGGAGCTGGGGCGGCATCCAGCCCCCGTGGGTGTACTCGCTGATCGCGCTGCACCTGCTCGGCTACCCCCTTGACCACCCGGCGATGAGAGCGGGGATCGAGGGCTTCGAGCGGTTCCTCGTGCGACGGGAGACTCCCGAGGGGACCACCCGGATGTTGGAGGCCTGCCAGTCCCCGGTCTGGGACACCTGCCTCGCCGTGACCGCCCTGCTGGACGCCGGCGTCCCCGCGGACGACCCCGACGTGCTGCGCGCCTCGTCCTGGATGCTGGCCGAGGAGGTCACCGGGGTCCGCGGCGACTGGGCGGTGCGCCGCCCCGACCTCCCGGTGGGCGGCTGGGCCTTCGAGTTCGACAACGACGGCTACCCGGACACGGACGACACCGCCGAGGTCGTGCTGGCGCTGCGCCGGGTCGACCACCCCGATCGGGACCGGCTGCGGGCGGCGGTCGACCGCGGGGTCGCCTGGACCGTCGGCATGCAGTCCCGGGACGGCGGCTGGGGCGCCTTCGACGCCGACAACACCCGCGAGCTCGTGACGAAGCTGCCCTTCTGCGACTTCGGCGCGGTGATCGACCCGCCGTCCGCGGACGTCACGGCGCACGTGGTCGAGATGCTGGCCCACGAGGGGCTCGCCGACACCGAGGCGTGCGCCCGCGGGGTGCGCTGGCTGCGCGAGAACCAGGAGCCGGAGGGGTCGTGGTTCGGCCGCTGGGGCGCCAACCACGTGTACGGCACGGGTGGCGTGGTCCCGGCGCTGGTCGCGGCGGGCGTGCCCGTCGACGATCCGGCGATCCGGCGCGCGGTCACGTGGCTGACCCGCTACCAGAACCCGGACGGCGGCTGGGGCGAGGACATCCGCTCCTACGCCGACCGGTCCTGGATCGGGCGGGGTGAGTCCACCGCCTCGCAGACGGCATGGGGGCTGCTGGCCCTGGTCGCGGCGGGCGAGGCGCGGTCGGCGGCGGCGGAGAGGGCGGTGCGGTACCTGGTCGACACCCAGCTCCCGGACGGCAGCTGGGAGGAGGAGCCCTACACGGGCACCGGCTTCCCGGGCGCCTTCTACATCCGCTACCGGCTCTACCGGATGACCTTCCCGATCTCCGCCCTCGGGCGCTGGTGTGCGGAGGTGGGCGCGTGAGCGCGGTCCCGCTCGACGACGGCCCCGAGCGGCCGTTCGACAGCCCCGAGAGCACGACACGTGCGCTCGGTGTCCACCACGGAGCGTCGCGCAGCCCCGAGAGCACGACACGTGCGCTCGGTGTCCACCACGGAGCGTCGCGCAGCCCCGAGAGCACGACACGTGCGCCGGGCGCGGTCGGGTTGGCGCCGCCGCTGGTGTGTGCGCCCCTCGGGATCGAGGCCGCGGCGCTGCGGGGGCTCGGCGACTCCGCGCGCGTGGTGCGGACCGGCATGGGGCCCGTCCGGGCCTCGGCCGCCGCGCGCTGGATCGCCTCCGGCGGTCCCCGGCCGGTGCTGGTCGCCGGGGTCGCGGGGGCGCTGACCGAGGCGGTGCGACCCGGCGACCTCGTCGTCGCGTCCGAGATCCGCTTCACCGACTTCCGCGCGCCCGTGCCGATCCCGACCGCGGGTCCGCTGGCCACCGCGCTGCGCCGGGCGGGCCTGACGGTGCACCTCGGGCCGATCGTCTGCTCCCCCGCGGTCGTCGAGGGCACCCGACGGACCGAGCTCGGCCGGGAGGGCGCGCTGGCCGTCGACATGGAGTCCGGCTGGCTGGCAGAGGCCGCGGCGGGCGGGCCGTTCGCGGTGGTCCGGGCGGTCGTCGACACCCCCGAGGCGCCGCTGCTGACCCCCGGCACGCCGGTCCGCGGGTTCACCGCGCTGCGCGCGCTGCGCCGGGCCGCGCCCGTGCTGCGGGACTGGTTCGCGGCCGTCCGCCCCCGGGACGTCGTCCTCGCCGAGCCGCGCAGCTTCTGCGCGGGGGTCGAGCGGGCGATCGACATCGTGGACCGGGCGCTGGACCGCTTCGGCGCCCCCGTCTACGTCCGCAGGCAGATCGTGCACAACGCGCACGTCGTCCGGCGGCTGACCGAGCGGGGGGCGGTGTTCGTCCAGGAGCTGGACGAGGTCCCGCACGGGGCGAACGCGGTGCTCGCCGCGCACGGCGTTTCCCCCGCCGTCCGCGCGCAGGCGGACGAGCGCGGCCTCGCCGTCATCGACGCGACCTGCCCGCTCGTCGCCAAGGTGCACGCCGAGGTCAAACGGCACACCGGGCGCGGCGAGACGGTCTTCCTGATCGGCCACTCCGACCACGAGGAGGTCGAGGGGACCGTCGGGGAGGCGCCCGCGGACATCGTCGTCGTCGAGGACGAGGAGATGGCCCACACCGTGACCGCGCCGGACCCGTCGCGCGTCTCCTACGCGATGCAGACCACCCTCGCGGTGGACGAGGCCGAGCGGATCGCCGCCGTGCTGCGCGGGCGCTTCCCCGCTATCGCGGCCCCGCGCCGCGACGACATCTGCTACGCCACCACGAACCGCCAGCGCGCGATCCGCGCGGTGGCCGCCGACGTCGACCTGGTGATCGTCGTCGGCTCCGAGAACTCGTCGAACTCCCGACGGCTGGCCGAGGTGGCCGGGCGGTCGGGGGTCCCGGCCCACCTCGTCGACGACGTCGGCGGGCTGGACCTGTCCTGGCTGGTCGGGGCGGGTCGCATCGGGGTCAGCGCGGGGGCTTCGGCGCCCCCGGAGCTGGTCGACGAGGTCGTGTCCTGTCTGTCCGGCCTCGGCCCGGTCGCCGTCACGACGACCACGACCGGGACCGAGGACGTCGTCTTCACGCTTCCGAAGGAGGTCAGCTGATGGGCATGCCACTGCGGCAGTCGATCCGACTCGGCACGTACCTGATGCAGCAGAAGATCAGGAAGGTGGAGAAGTTCCCGCTCCTGGTGGAGCTCGAGCCGCTCTTCGCCTGCAACCTCAAGTGCAACGGGTGCGGGAAGATCCAACAGCCCGCGCACCTGCTCAAGCAGCGGATGCCCGTCGAGCAGGCGGTCAACGCGATCGTCGAGAGCGGCGCCCCGATGGTCTCCATCGCCGGGGGCGAGCCGCTGATGCACAAGGAGATCGACGTCATCGTCCAGCGGCTGCTGGACCTGAACAAGATCGTGTTCCTCTGCACCAACGCGGTCCTGCTGCCCAAGCACCTGCACCGTTTCACCCCGCACAAGAACTTCGCGTGGATGGTGCACATCGACGGGCTGCGCGAGCGGCACGACGAGTCGGTGAGCAAGGACGGGGTGTTCGACCAGGCCGTCGAGGCCATCAGGATGGCGCAGGAGGCCGGGTTCCGGGTCAACACGAACACCACGTTCTTCGACACCGACACGCCGCAGGACGTCATCGACGTCCTCGACTACCTCAACGACGAGCTCGGCGTGGACCTCATGCAGATCTCGCCCGGGTACGCCTACGAGAAGGCGCCGGACCAGGAGCACTTCCTGGGCGTGCAGCAGACCCGCGAGCTGTTCAAGAAGGCCTTCGGTGAGGGCCGCCGGAAGAAGTGGCGGCTCAACCACTCGCCGGTCTTCCTGGACTTCCTCGAGGGCAGGGTCGACCTGGACTGCACGGCGTGGGCCATCCCGTCCTACTCCCTGCTGGGCTGGCAGAAGCCCTGCTACCTGCTCGACGACGGGCACGTGAAGACCTACAGGGAGCTGATCGAGGGCACGGACTGGGAGGCCTACGGGCGGGGGAAGGACGAGCGCTGCGCCAACTGCATGGCGCACTGCGGCTACGAGCCGTCCTCGGTCTTCGCCACCATGGGCTCGCTGAAGGAGACCATCCGGGCGGCCGCGAGCGTCTGATGGGGGTAGCGGTCCGGGGCATCACGGCGAGCACACAACGGGCATCGGGTCCGTTACCTCCTCGTGACCCGGACCGCTACACTCCCGCCATCGCGTTTAGCACCGCGATGGACCTGGTACCCCGAAGCCCCGAGGACCTGCATGCCGGAGCACCGCATGACGACGTTGATCCACCTTCCCCCGATCGGCTCGTTGCTGCGTCACGCCGGACGCCCCCTGCTGGAGTCCACGCTCATCCCGCTGGCCCTGTTCTGGATCCTGTTCACCCACGCCGGGTTCGACGCCGGGATCATCGGGGCGCTGGCCTGGTCCGCGCTGGCCATCGGCAGGCGGCTGGTGATGCGGCAGAGGGTCCCCGCGGTCCTCTGGCTCACCACCACGCTGCTGGTGGTGCGCACGGTGGTCGGGCTGTGGACGGGCTCGGCGTTCCTCTACTTCCTGCAGCCCACGGTGCAGAACTTCGTCTTCGCCGCATTGCTGCTGGTCACGCTGTTCATGGAGCGCCCCCTGCTGGCCAAGCTGGCGGACGACTTCTGCGCCTTCCCCGACGCGCTGACCCAGCACCCCAAGATGAAGAGCTTCTTCAAGAAGGTCTCGCTGCTGTGGGCGGCGGTCTTCCTGGTCAACGGGGTGACCACGCTGGCGGTGCTGGCCACGCAGACCGTCGGCAACTTCCTGATGGTGTCCACGGCGGGCTCGTACTCGCTGGTCGCGGTGGGGATCGCGCTGTCGCTGTGGTGGTTTCACCGCTCGATGACCGGCGAGGGCATCGCCCTGCGCATCGGGGTCGCCGAGCCCAAGCTCCGCGTCGGCTAGAGCCGACTCGCCAGCTCCTCGAGCTCGGCGTCCAGCGTGCGCTCGCCGAAGGCGCGGGCGCGCGCGGCCAGCTCCTCGCGTTCCGCCGGATGGTCCCGGAGCCTGCGAACGGTCTCGGTGACGTCCTCGGGCCCCGGGCAGACGAGCCCCAGGCCGGCTTCCTCGGTCATCCGCGCGCCCGCCTTGCCGTGCCCGGGGATCGGGCGGGCGAACAGCACCGGTGTCCCCACGGCCAGGGACTCGCTGGCGATCATGCCGCCCGCGGTGGTGAGCACCAGGTCGGCGGCGGTGATGAGCTCGGGCACCCGGTCGGTCCAGCCCAGCGCGGTGATGCCGCGGGCCGCGAGCCGGTGCCGCAGCCGCGCGTTGCGGCCGCAGAGCACCACGGGTTCGCCGCCCCCCGCGACCACCGCGTCCGTCACGCCCTCGATGCCGCCGAAGGCCAGCGAACCCCCCGTGACCAGCACGAGGAACGCGGCCTCCGGCAGGCCCAGCGCCCGCCGGGTGGCAGGCCGGTCACCGGGGTGGAACCGCTTGTCGACGGCCGCGGCCGCCACCCGCACCTCCGCCTCAGGCGCGATCCCCTCGGCCTGGGCGCGCGAGGCGGGCAGCAGGGTCCAGGTCTCGTCCACCCCCGCCCACACCCAGAACGGGTGCACGGCCACGTCCGTGACGACCGCGACGGTGTGCGCCGTGAGCCGGTCGCGCTCCCGCAGCCACGCCAGCCCGCCGGAGATCATCGGGTACGTGGAGACCACCAGGTCCGGGTGCTCGGCGCGCAGCAGCGGGGCGAGCGAGCGGCCGACCCGCGCCGCGGCGACCCGCTTGCACAGCGCGGCGAAGCGCGGAAGGCGCACGAGCAGGTCGTAACCCAGCCCGTAGAGGCCCGGCGCGAACCGCATGGTGACGGCGTAGGAACGCTGCAGGACGCGGTCCCGGACGGGCCCCGCGGTGCTCTCGACCTCCCGCACCTCCGCGGCGGGCCAGAGCTCCCGCATCCGCGCCGCGAGCGCGCGGGCGGCCGCCACGTGCCCCTCGCCCACCGGCGCGGACAGCACCAGCACCCGCTGCGGGCCCTCGTCCATAGTGGACTACGGTACTCCCCCGTCGTGAGGAATGCATGAGACGGTTGTTGCTGGTCACCGGCAGTATGGGCGCGGGCCACCACGCCGCCGCCCGCGCCGTCGAGGAGAGCGCCGGGCGGCTGTGGCCCGGCGTCGAGGTGGTCTGGACCGAGACCCTGGACGGCATGGGCCCCCGCACCGGCCCGCTGTTCCGGGCGATCTACGCGGGGTGCATCCGGTACCTGCCCTGGCTCTACGAGCTGTACTTCCAGCTGCTCTGGCACGTCCCCTTCTTCCGGGCGGGCACCCGTGCGGTGATCGGCCGGTGGAGCGGGCGGGGGCTCCGGCCGGTGCTGGAGTCGGTGCGCCCGGACCTGGTCGTCGCGGTGTTCCCCGAGGGCATCACCGGCCTGGCCCGGCTGCGGCGCCGGGGCCTGGTCCCGATGCCCGCGGTCGCGCTGGTCACCGACCCCGCCCCGCACCCCCTCTGGGCCTCCGCGGCCCTGGACCTGCATCTCGTCAGCACCGAGGAGGGCGCGGCGCTCCTGGCCCGAGCGGCCCCCGGGGCGGCGGTCAGGGTGGCGGCCCTGCCCGTGGTCCGCGACTTCGCCCCGCCCGCCGATCGGGAGCCCCGGGAGCGGCCGCGGGCGCTGGTCTCGTGCGGGTCGCTGGCCTTCGGAGACGTCGAGGCGGCCTGCCGCGGCGCCCTGGACGGCGGGGCGGACGTGCTGGTCAGCGCTGGGCGCGTCGAGGCACTGCGGCGCAGGCTGGAGCGCGTCCCCGGGCTCACCGTCGTGGACTGGATCGAGGACCCCGCCACCGCCACCCGGGACTGCGACCTGGTGATCACCAACGGCGGCGGTGCGACCGCCCTCGAGGCGATCGCCTGCGCCCGCCCCCTCATCCTCGTCGACCCCATCCCGGGCCACGGCCGCGCCAACGCCGCGGTCCTCGCCGCGGCGGGCCTGGCGCAGGTGGTGCACGGCCGGGCGGGCGTCGCGGAGGCTGTCCGCGCGCTGGACGGCGAGCACCGCGCGATGATCGGGAAACACCTCCGCCGCCGAGCGGACCAGACCGACCTCGACCGGGACCTGGCCTCCCTGATGGGCTCCGGACCGGGCGTGGCCGACGTCGAGCCGCGGGGCATCGCCGGGGAACGGGTGCGGGCGCAGGACGCGATGTTCCTGCACGCCTCGACCCCCGCCGTCCCGCAGCAGGTGGGGGCGCGGATCGTCGTGGACGGGGCACCCGAGGAGGGCTGGGCGGACGCGCTCGTCGACCTCGTGCGCGAGCGGGCGGGGCGGATCGACCTGCTCAACCGCCGCCTCGCCCCGGCCCGCCCCGGCAGGCCGCTGCGCTGGGAGCGGGTCCCGGCGCCGGACCCGGCCGTCCACGTCCGGCCGGAGGTCTGGCGGATCGGGCCCGGCGGCGACCACCCGGACTGGGAGGCCGCCACCACCCGCTTCTTCGCCGACGCCCTCGATCCCACGCTGGGCTGGGAGGTGCGGGCCGCCGTGGAGCCGGGTACCGGTCGCGCCGCGATCCTCGCCCGGGTCCACCACGCCCTCGGGGACGGGCTCGCGGTCACCGACGGCCTCATCCGGCTGCTCGCCGACGAGGACACCGGCACCCCCGCCGGCCGGCTCGCCGCGCGATCCGCCGCCCCCTCGCCCACCTCCACCGACACCCGGGCGGCTCACGCGTCGCCCAGTGACACCCGGGCCGTACGAGTGCCGCTGTCGGCTCGCGCGCTCCACGCCCTCGCTGACCTGCGGGAGCGGGCGCGCCGCGGGACGGCCACGCCCCGGGAACGACTGCACCACGCGCTGCGGGTCGCCCGCGGGATCGGGGCGCTCGCGCTGCAGCGGCCCGCGGGGCGGTCCCCGCTGGTCGGGCGGTCCGGGCCCGGGCCCCGGCGGATCGGCGTGACCCTCGACGGCGCCGAGGTCCGGCGCGCGGCCCGCGCCCACGGCGTCGGGACGACGGTGCTGGTCCTGGCCGCGCTGGCCCAGACCCTGCACGAGGAGCTGGACCTGCCGCCGCGGGTCCGCACGATGGTCCCGATGACCACCCGCACCCGTGCGGGCACCGGCAGCCGCGCGGACGGCAACCGGACGGCCGCGGTGTCGCTGGACCTGCCCACCGGCCCGATGAGCGCCACCGAGCGGATCGCGCGGATCGAGCGGGGTCTCGCCGCAGGGTCGTCCGCGGGCCAGCCCGAGGGTGCGGCCGCCGTCCTCGCCGGCCTCGGCATGCTGCCCGGGCGCGTGCAGGGCCCGCTGGTCCGGCTCGTCTACGGCCGCCGGTTCTTCCACCTGATCGCCTCGGTGATGCCCGGCGCCCGCCGCCCGCTGCACGCGCGCGGGGGTCTGATCTCGGAGGTGCAGCCCGTGCTGCCGCTCGCGGACGGCGTCGGGTTGGCCGTCGGCGCGCTGCACTGGGGGCGGTTCACCTGCATCGGGATCACCGCGGACCCCGCCGTGCTTCCCGAGATCGGGGGAATACCCGGTGGCATCCACAGGTCGTTGAGGAGTATGCAACCCGGGGAGGACGAATCCGCGGGTCGGCACGGGGGGTGAGGGATGGACGGCGGCGACATGCTGATCGCCGTGCCCGCCGCTGTGCTGGGCGCCGCCGGGTTCGGCCTGGCGACCGCCGCCCAGCAGCGCGCCACCCACGAGGTCGAGACCACCGGCACGCTGGACCCGCGGCTCATCACGAACCTCCTGCGCAGGCCGATGTGGCTGCTCGGGCTGCTGGCCACGATCGTCGCGCTGCTGCTGCAGCTGATCGCGTTGGCCTTCGGCGCGATCGCCGTCGTGCAGCCGCTGCTGGTCACGGGCGTGGTGTTCGCGGCCGCGTTCTCCTCGCTGATGTCCCGGCGACGACCGGACCCGCTGATCCTGCTCGGTGCCCTGCTGTGCGCGGCGGGCATCGCGGCGTTCCTGCTCCTCGCCCGCCCCATCCCGGGGGTGGTCGAGCACATCGACGTGTGGGGCGGGCTGCCGCTGGCGATCGGGCTCGCCGCCACCGTCCTGGGATGTCTGCTGCTCGCCGCGCTGGTCCGCCACCCGGCGCGGGTGCTGGCGCTCGCGCTGGCCACCGGGATCCTCTACGGCGTCACCGCCGGGCTGATGAAGGTGATCACCGGCCAGCTGCGGGACGGGCTGCTCGAGCCCTTCCACCACGCCACCTTCTACGCCGTGTGCGTGATCGGCCCGATCGGCTTCCTGCTGTCGCAGAACACCTTCCAGCAGGGTCGCCTGGTCTCCCCCGCGGTCGCGGTGATCACCAGCGTGGACCCCGTGGTCGCGGTCCTGATCGGCGTCTTCTGGCTCGGCGAGCGGCTGGACAGCTCGCCGGGCCTGCTGGCGGGGCAGTGCGCGGCCGCGCTCGTGGTGATCGCCGGCATCGCGTTCATCACCCTGCGCGGCACGCACCTGCTGCACGAGCTGGACGCGGAACACGCCGCGAGGGGACGGGCCCACCCGGACGTCGCGCCGGGATGAGCACCGGGATGAGGGGGTCGTGGTGAAGGTCGCGGATCGGCTGGCCCTGGTGACGGGCGCGTCGTCGGGCATCGGGCGCGCGGTGGCGCTGCGGCTCGCCGGGGACGGGGCGCGGCTCGTCCTCACCGGACGGGACCCCGACCGGCTGCAGGAGGTCGCGGAACGCACCGGGGGCAAGGCCGTCGTCGCCGACCTCGCCGAGGGCGTCGACGCGCTGCTCGGCTCCCTGCCCGGCACCCCCGCGCTCGTCGTGCACAACGCCGGGGCCGGAGCGGCCGGGCCGCTGGAGGACATGACGTCCGCGCAGGTGGACGCCCTGATCGACCTCAACCTGCGTGCGCCGGTGCAGCTCACCCGGGCCCTGCTGCCGGGGCTGCGCGCCGAGCGCGGGCACCTGGTGTTCGTCGCGTCGATCGCCGCGGTCGGCGTGGCGGGCGAGGCCGTCTACTCGGCCACGAAGGCGGGTCTGCGCGGGTTCGCGGACGCCGTGCGGGTCGAGGCACCGGAGGTCGGCGTCACGACGGTGCTGCCGGGCATCGTCGACACCCCCTTCCACGGCCCCGAGCGCCGCTCCTTCCCGCGCGCGGTGCCGGCGGACAAGGTGGCCGAGGAGATCGTCAAGGGCCTTCGGCGAGACGCCGCCGAGGTGGTCGTCCCGCGCTGGCTCGCGATCGGCGCGAAGCTGCACGGCGCCGCCCCCGCCCTCTTCGCCAAGGCCTCCCGCCGCTGGGGCTGAGGCGTCCCGCACTCCTCAGCGGGTGGCGCGCAGGTGCTCGGCGATGTCCGCGATCCGACCCAGCACGCCGTTGAGGAAGCGCGGGGAGTCGTCCGTGGACAGGGTGCGGGCCAGCTCGACGGCCTCGGTGATCGCGACCGGATCGTCGATCTCGTCCACCCAGAGCAGCTCGAAGACGCCGAGCCGCAGCAGCGTGCGGTCGACCGCGGGCATCCGGGCGACCGTCCAGCCCTCGGCGTGCTCGGCGAGGAGCTGGTCGATCCGTTCCCGGTTCTCGACGACACCCCGCACCAGCAGCGCGGCGTAGTCCGAGACGGGCGGGGCGTCGTCCGTCTCGCGGCGCTGGGTCAGCACCTCGAGCGGGTCGGCCCCGCGGGCCTCGGACTCGAAGAGGATGTCGAGGGCGCGTTTGCGGGCCTTGGTGCGTGCCCGCACGTCAGGAGCTGACGCGGCCGAGGTACCGGCCGTCTCGGGTGTCGACCTTGACCTTGGTCCCGGTCTCCAGGAACAGCGGGACCTGGATCTCGGCGCCGGTCTCCAGCGTGGCGGGCTTGGTGCCGCCGGTGGAGCGGTCGCCCTGCAGGCCCGGGTCGGTGTGGCTGATGACCAGCTCGACCGACGTCGGCAGCTCGATGAACAGCGGCGCGTCCTCGTGGAAGCTGATCTGCGCGACCTGGTTCTCCAGCAGGTAGTTCGCGTTCTCCCCGACGACCTGCTCCGGGATGGGGAGCTGGTCGAAGGTGTCCCCGTCCATGAAGACGAAGTCGGCGCCGTCCCGGTAGAGGAAGGTCATGTCCCGCCGGTCGACGGTCGCGGTCTCGACCTTCGTGCCCGCGTTGAAGGTCTTGTCGACGACCTTGCCGGTCATCACGTTCTTCAGCGTGGTGCGCACGAAGGCACCGCCCTTACCGGGCTTGACGTGCTGGAACGCCTGGACGGTCCACAGCTGGCCCTCCAGGTTGAGCACCAGGCCGTTCTTCAGGTCGTTCGTCGTGGCCACGTGCGGAACTCTCCTCGTACTCGATGCTGGGGCGCGCACACGGGGTCGCCACCAGAACCGGTACGACCGCACGCGGCGGATGCGACCAGCGTACCGCTCACAGTTCGAGGAGCTCCTTCGGGAACCCGGTGAGCGTCTCCCCCTCCACCACGAGGGTGTCCTCGATCCGGACACCCCCGCGGTCGGGCAGGTAGACACCCGGCTCGACGGTCACGACCATGCCCTCCTCCAGCACGTCCCGCGACGCGGCGGACAGCGCGGGCGCCTCGTGGATCACCAGCCCGACCCCGTGCCCGAGGCCGTGCACGAACTCGGGTCCCCGACCGGCGGCGGTGATCACGTCCCGGGAGGCGGCGTCGACGTCCTTGGTGGCCACGCCCGCCCCGACCGCCGCGCAGCCCGCGGCCTGCGCCTCGTGCACCAGCGCGTACAGCTCCCGCTGCCAGTCCGCCGCCCGCCCGACGACGAGGGTGCGGGTCATGTCCGAGTGGTACCCCGCCACCAGCGCCCCGAAGTCCAGTTTCAGCAGGTCGCCCGCGGCGACGGGGGTATCGGTGGGCGCGTGGTGCGGGATCGCGGAGTGCGCGCCCGCGGCGACGATCGAGTCGAAGCTCGGGCCGTCCGCGCCCAGGCCGCGCATCCGGAACTCCAGGTCGAGGGCGATCTCGCGCTCGGTGCGGCCGGGGCGGAGCCCGCCGTCCGCGACGATCGCGTGCAACGCGGCGTCGGCGATCCCACAGGCGCGGCGGAGGTGGGCGATCTCGGTCTCGTCCTTGACCACCCGGAGCTGCGCGACGAGACCGGGGGCGCGGACGAGCTCGATCCCCTGTTCGTCGAGCATCGCGGCGAGGGCGGCGTGGGCCTCGACGGTCACCGCGTCGGACTCGAACCCGAGCCTGCCGACGCCCAGGCCCCGGGCCCGCGAGGCCAGCGCGAACACCGTCGCGCGCTCGATCACCGGCTCGAGGTCCGGGACCTCCACGGCCGCCCGCGCGGTGTAGCGGCCGTCCGTCCCGAACAGGTCCGGGCCGTCCGTGCCGACCAGCACCGCCCCGTTCGAGCCGCTGAACCCCGTCAGGTACCGGACGTTGACCGGGTCGGTGACCAGCAGGCCGTCCAGCCCGGCGGTGCGGAGCAGACCTCGCAGGGCTTCCCGACGGGAGCTGGTCGTCATGGGTCCTAAGGTAGGCCCATGGGTGAGCTGTACTTCCGGCAGCTGCTGTCCGGGCAGGACTTCGCGGTGGGCGACCGGGTCGCCACACAGATGGTCAACTTCGCGTACCTGATCGGGGACACCGAGAGCCGGGAGGCCGTCGTCGTCGACCCCGCGTACGCCCCCGGGGACCTGCTGGACGTCCTCGCCGCGGACGACATGCGGCTCACCGGCGTGCTAGCCACCCACCACCACCCGGACCACGTCGGCGGCCGGATGATGGGCTTCGACCTGGACGGGGTGACCGGCCTGCTGGAACGGGTGCAGGTCCCGGTCCACGTGCAGGCGGCCGAGGCGGACTGGGTCACCAAGGTCACCGGCGTCACCGATCTCGTCCGGCACGCGAACGACGACGTCGTGACCGTCGGCGACATCCCCATCCGGCTGCTGCACACCCCCGGCCACACGCCCGGCAGCCAGTGCTTCCTCGTCGACGGCAGGCTGGTCGCGGGCGACACCCTGTTCCTGCAGGGGTGCGGACGGACCGACTTCCCGGGCGGGGACGTCGAGGCGATGTACGCGAGCCTGCAGCGGCTGGGCTCGCTGGCGGGCAACCCGGTCGTCTACCCCGGACACCGCTACAGCGACGAGCCGCACGCCCCCCTGCTGGACGTCCGCCGGTCCAACGTGGTCTTCCGGCCGCGGTCGGCGGAGGAGTTCGTCATGGCGTTCGGGAACTGACCACACGGTCTGCGCGAGGCCTCGCTAGCGCTGGGCGAGGTACCGCAGCGCGAGGACGTACCCCTGAACACCCAGCCCGACGATCGTGCCCGTCGCCACCGCGCTGACGTAGCTGTGGTGGCGGAACTCCTCGCGGCTGTGCACGTTGCTGATGTGCACCTCGATCAGGCCGCCGGTGAGCATGGCGCAGGCGTCCCGCACGGCGACGCTGGTGTGCGTCCAGGCCGCCGGGTTGAGGACGACGGGGGTGCCGTCGTCCGCCGCCTCGTGCAGCCAGCCGATCAGCTCGCCCTCGGTGTTGGTCTGCCGGACCTCGACCTCCAGGCCCAGCTCGGTGCCGGTCTTCTCGCACAGGCTCACGAGGTCGGCGTACGTGGTGTGCCCGTAGATCCCGGGCTCGCGCAGGCCGAGGCGGTTGAGGTTGGGGCCGTTGAGGACCAGAACCCTGCTCATGCGCTCACCGTCGCATACGCCTGCTCGAGCAGCTCGGGGGCCGGGCCCTCGAGCCGTCCCGGCTTCGCCAGGCCGTCCAGCACCACGAAGCGCAGGGTGCCCGCGCGGGACTTCTTGTCGCCCCTCATCGTCTCGACCAGCTCGGGGAGGACCCCACCGTCGTAGGTGGTCGGCAGGCCCAGGCTGGTGAGGACGGCGCGGTGCCGCTGGACGGTCTGCGCGTCGAGTCGTCCCGCGGCGTGCGCCAGCTCCGCGGCGAACACCAGCCCGACGCTCACCGCCGCCCCGTGCCGCCAGGTGTAGTTCTCCCGGCGCTCGATGGCGTGTCCCAGGGTGTGGCCGTAGTTCAGGATCTCCCGCAGGTGGGACTCGCGCAGGTCCGCGCCGACGACGTCCGCCTTGACCCGGATCGCCCGCACGACCAGCTCCGGCAGCACCTCGCCGGTGGGGTCGAGCGCCCGCGCCGGGTCCTGCTCGACGAGGTCCAGGATCACCGGGTCCGCGATGAACCCGGCCTTCACCACCTCGGCCATGCCCGCGGCGAGCTCGTCCTTCGGCAGGGTCTCCAGGGTGGCGAGGTCGACGAGCACCGCGCTCGGTTCGTAGAAGGCGCCGACCAGGTTCTTCCCCGCGGAGGTGTTGATGCCGGTCTTGCCGCCGACCGCCGCGTCCACCATCGCGAGCAGGGTGGTCGGGACGTGCACGACCTTCACCCCGCGCATCCAGGTCGCGGCGACGAACCCGGCGAGGTCGGTGGTCGCGCCTCCGCCGAACCCGACGACGACGTCCTGCCTGGTCAACCCGATCTGCCCGCAGACCTCCCAGCAGAACCCGGCGACGGCGAGGGTCTTGCCCTCCTCGGCGTCCGGGATCTCGACGCGGTGGGCGTCCAGCCCCGCGGCCTCCAGCTCCTGCCGCGCGGCCTCGGCGGCCTCGGCGAGCGCGGGCTGGTGGACGATCAGGACCTTCGCCGCCCCGAGCCCCTGCAGGGTCCCCGCGAGCCCGGCGCGCACCCCGCGCCCGACCACCACCTCGTAGGGGCTCTCGGCGGCGACGCGGATGCGGTGGGGGGCGGGAGGCGCGGACATGCCGAAACCCTAACCGCCCACCCCTCCCCCCGACCGCACGGCACAACCCACGACCCGCCACACCCCCGCCAGTCCGACACCACCGCCGCACCACCGCCGCACCACGGCACGTCAACGGCACGTCAACGGCACACCACCGCACCCGAGTCCGACGCCACGGCACCCGAGTCCGAGACCTCGGAACGGGTGCGACGTAGACGCGCGGGTCCACAGTCGCGTGCAGGTCCCGCCGGGGTCGGGACCGCACGGGAGAGAGGACGGGGAGGGTCAGCCCGTCGGCCAGCCGAAGACCGGGTCGGGGAGGGCGGCGGCGTCGGTGGGGGTGACCGCGTCGTCCGCGTCGTCCGCGTCCGGCGTTCCGGTGGGCTCGGCGGTGGCGGGCGCCAGGCCGAGCCCGGCCAGGACCGCGGCGGCGACCTGGTTGGCGCTGCGCTTCGCGGTGTCGACCTCGATCGTCGCGACCTCGGCGTAGAGCGGGGCGCGGGCCTCGAGCAGCGTGCGGAACGTGGCCCGCGGGTTCACCCCGGCGAGCAGCGGGCGGGCGGTGGACATCCCGGTCCGGCGGATGCCGTCCGCCAGCGACACCTGCAGCCAGACGACACGGTGCTCGCGCAGCAGCGCGCGGGTCTCCGGGGCCAGGACCGACCCCCCACCGAGCGCCAGCACGCCGCAGTCCGTGGCGAGCAGCTCGGCGACGACCTCACGCTCCACCGCACGGAAGGCGGGCTCGCCCTCGGTGGTGAACATGTCCGCGATCGTGGTGCCCACCCGGGACTCGATCGCGGAGTCGACGTCGGTGAACGCCACGCCGAGCCGCCTGCCGAGGACACGCCCGACCGTGCTCTTGCCCGATCCGGGCGGACCGACCAGCACCACCAGTGGCTTGCGCGCGTCGCTCACGGGCCCGATCGTATCCGCCGGGCCCGACCGGACCGGCCACGCACCGGCCCGAGGCGGTTCAGGCCTCGGACGGGGGGACGGCGTCGTAGGTGAACCGGCGGACGTTCTCGGCGCGGTAGGCCTCGACGTTCCGCCGGGTCTCGGCCAGCGAGTCCCCACCGAACTTCTCGAGGGCGGCCTCGGCGAGCACGAGAGCGACCATGGACTCGGCGACCACACCCGCCCGCGGTACCGCACACGCATCCGACCGCTGGTGGATCGCGGTGGCCTCCTCCCCCGTCGCCGTGTCGATCGTGCGCAGCGCCCGGGGCACCGTGGAGATCGGCTTCATCGCCACGCGCACCCGGACCGGCTCGCCGTTGGTCATCCCGCCCTCGATACCGCCCGCGCGGTTCGACAGCCTCTTGACCGGGTCTCCCGGCAGCATCTCATCGTGCGCCTCGCTGCCGCGGCGGTGCGCGGTGCGGAAACCGTCCCCGATCTCGACGCCCTTCATCGCCTGGATGCCCATGAGCGCTCCGGCGAGCTTCGCGTCCAGCCTGCGGTCCGACTGCACGTACGAGCCGACGCCGACGGGCATGCCGTAGGCGATGACCTCGATGACGCCACCGAGGGTGTCCCCGGCCTCGTGCGCCGCGTCGATCTCGGCCGTCATCCGGGCGGCGGTGTCCTCGCCCAGGGCCCGGACCGGGTTGGCGTCCACCCGGTCGAGGTCGCCGGGGCCGGGGACCGGGTCGCCCTCGGGAGCGTCGACCGCGCCGATGGCCACCACGTGCGAGACGACGTCCACGTCGAACGCCTGCTTGAGGAACGCCTTGGCGACCGTCCCCATGACGACCTTCGCCGCGGTCTCCCGGGCGCTGGCCCGCTCGAGGACCGGGCGGGCCTCGTCGAAGCCGTACTTGGTCATGCCCGCGAGGTCGGCGTGACCGGGGCGCGGTCGGGTCAGCGGCGCGTTGCGGGCGCGGTTCGCGATCAGCTCGGGATCCACCGGGTCGGCCGCCATGACGGTCTCCCACTTGGGCCACTCGGTGTTGCCGATCCGCACCGCCACCGGGCCGCCCTGGGTGATCCCGTGCCGGATCCCGCCGATCACCTCGAGCTCGTCCGCCTCGAAGGCCATCCGGGGGCTCCGGCCGTGGCCGAGCTTGCGGCGGGCCAGCTCGGCCTGCAGCTCCTTCGTGGTGACCTCGACACCGGCCACCATCCCTTCGAGGATGGCGACCAGGGCGGGGCCGTGCGACTCGCCGGCGGTGATCCAACGCAACACCCCGTGATTCTCTCACCCCGCACCCACCACACCGACGGCGCCGCTCAGACCGCCCCCGGCCGCGGCCGCGAAGGTGGTCAGCCACGCCGCCGCGAGCATCGACGGTCCGTGCGGCAGCTCCGCGCGCACCGCGGCTGCTCGATCCTCCCGACGGTGTGAGCGCACGCGTCCGCGCAGCTCCCGCGCTCCGACGACCGCGCCGACCAGACCGCTGAGCAGGGCGGCCAGCGCGCACCCCACTGCCAGCGCCGCCCAGGACCCCGCTGCGAGCACCGCGCCGACCGGGGCCGCGAGCTTGACGTCACCCAGCCCGAGGGCCGTGGGCGACACGGCGTGCACCGCGAGATGGACCGCCGCCAGCAGCGCGGCGCCCGCCGCCGCCCGACCGACGGCACCCCACCCGAGCGGGACCGCCAGCAGCAGGACCGCGGGCAGCGCGGGCAGGGTCAGCGCATCGGGCAGGCGGTGGTGACGCAGGTCGACCACCCCGGCGACGACTCCGAGCCAACCCGCCGCCGCCAACAGCGGCGCCCACGCCACCGAGACGATCCCGGCGGCCACCCCACCCACGACGACGGCCCAGACCGCGCCCACGGCCAGCTCACACCACGGCGGCGGTATCCGCGTCCCCCGCCGCAGCCTGTCCAGCAGCACCCGCCCGAGCACCCCGGCGAGCATGCCCACGCCTGCGCCCAGCACCGCCCACCCGATCCATCCGCTCATCCCGCCCACCTGCGCCGCACCGTCCATGGCGACCATCCTGACGGCGGTGCGCGACGACGACGGCGATCGTCGGCACGCTGTCCACAGGGCCTCGCAACGGTGGATGCCCGGTCCGGGTCGCGGTGGAGACGGCATGTCCTGTCGGGGCGACGTGGTAGTGCGCATCACCCCCGCCGCACCCGTCCGGACGGCGCCTCGGCCCTCGGGCCCGGGCAGGATCTCCCCGTGCCCGACGCCCCCCGACCGACCCCCCGCACCGCCCGCGCGGTGGTGCGAGCCGAGGTCGACCACGGCAGCGCCGAGCTGGTCGGCGACCCGGACCGCCCGCTCGCGTGGACCCTGCTGGTCGACGGCACCGCTCAGTCCCACGTCGACCTCGCCGATCCCGAGCACCTGGAGTTCGAGTACGTCCGGCGGATGGGGCACGTGGTCGATCTGGCCGCGCCGCCGTGGGCCCCGCTGCGGGCGCTGCACCTGGGCGGTGGGGCCTGGACGCTGCCGCGCTACGTCGCCGCGACCCGGCCGGGATCCGAGCAGGTCGTCGTCGAGCTGGACGCCGCGCTGATCGACCTGGTGTCGTCCCGGCTTCCCGTCGCGGACGCCGGGCTCACCGTGCGCAGTGGGGACGCCCGCGCGCTGCTCGCCACGCGGCCGTCGGCGTCGGCCGGTCTCGTCGTGCTGGACGTGTTCGCCGGGGCCCGCACCCCCGCGCACCTGACCACCTGGGAGTTCGTGGCGGACGTCCGGCGGGTGCTGGACGAGGACGGGATCTACATGGCCAACGTCGCCGACGGAGGCACCCTCGACTTCGCCCGCGACCAGATCGCGACGGTCGCCGCGCACTTCCCGCAGACGGCGATCGTCGCGGCGCCGGACCTGCTCTCCGGACGGCGCTTCGGGAACGTCGTGGTCGTCGCGTCGGCCCGGGAGCTGCCGGTGCCCGACCTCGCGCGCCGCACGGCCGCCGACCCCTTCCGCGCCCGAGTGCTCGCCGGCGCGGAGCTGCGGACGCTCGTCCGAGGCGCCCGGGTCCGACGGGACCGGGCCAGCACCCCGTCCCCGATCCCCCCGGCGGGCTTCTTCGGCCAGTAGGCGGACCTGCCGTCCAGCCCCCGCGCCGACGTCCGCCCGGGGGCCGCGCGGTGTCCGGGTCGTGGGCCGTGGTGTCCGACTCGCGAGCCCTGGTGTCCGACTCGTGAGCGGTGGTGTCCTCCTCGCGGGGTCAGAAGGCGCCGTTGGCGATCGCTCGGCCCACGTTCGCCTGGTGTTCGGCGAGGGTCGTGGCGAAGCAGCTCGTGCCGTCCTTCTGGCAGCGGACGAAGAAGGTCCAGGGACCCTGTTCGGGGGCCAGACCGGCTTCGATCGCGTTCTTCCCCGCCGCCGCGATCGGGGTCGGGGGGAGGCCCGTGTTCTGGTAGGTGTTGTAGACCCCCGAGGTGGCCCGCGCTTCCGCCGTGGTGCGCAGGGCCTGCAGGTCCAGGGGGTAGTTGACCGTGGAGTCCATCTCCAGCCGCCGGCCGCTGTCCAGCCGGTTGGTGATCACCCGCGCCACCTTGGGCATGTCCGGGGTGATCGCCTCCTTCTCCACGATGGAGGACAGCACGAGCAGCTGGTAGGCCGACAGCCCGTCGTGGGTGGCGTCCCCGGTCAGGCCCTCGGACTCCAGCTGGGCCACCGAGACCGCGAGCAGCGACTTCCACACCTCCGTCGCGGGGGTGCCGGGCGCGACGTCGTAGAGCCCGGGCGCGACCAGGCCCTCGAAACGGCGGTTCGGCTCGGCCCGCGCGACGTCCTCGACGGCCCACGCGGGCACCCCGAGCGACGCCGGGTCGGCCGTCGCCATGGTCTGGCGGAGGTCGTCCGCGGTGAGGCAGCGGCGGGTGCCGTCGATCTGGGCGCAGGTGGCCGCCGCGATCAGGCTCACCACCCCGGGGGCGACCGTGCCGTCCGGCGAGCGTGTGTCGTCCAGCTGGGTGCCGCCGCGGATCTCCAGCCGCCCCACCCGGGAGGCCGGGTCGACCATCGCCGCGACCGCCGCCTCGCCGGACATCTGCAGCTTGACCTGGTAGTACCCGGGCTGGATGGCCAGCACCCTGGTGTTCTCGGCCGCGGCCTCGGTGAACGCCTCCGGGCTCGCGACGACGCCGCGCCGGGCCAGCATGGTCCCGATCTGCCGGGTGGAGTCCCCGTCCAGGACGCGCACCACGGCGTCCCCCTGACCCGGCCCGTCGAAGTCGTCGGTGAAGAACCGGGACCCCACCAGGTACGCACCTCCCCCGAACACCACCGCGAGCAGCAGCAGCGCGGCGAGCAGCACGACGATGCCGCGCCGACGCCTGCGCCGGGCGTTCTCCCGCAGCTCGGCGCGCCGGGCGGCGAGCTCCTCACGGCGGGTCAGGAAGGGACCGGGCGGATGGCTCACGTGAGCGTGTCCTGGGGGCGGGACGTCCGGTGCACGTCTCGGAGGGTAACGGCCGGGCACGAACGGGCCGAACAGCCCCGTCGGGCCGGTCCGACGGGGCCGTCAGCCGGACCGGGAGTCCAGATACCCCTGGAGGATCGCCACCGCCGCGACCTGGTCGATGACGGCCCGCTGCTTGCGGCCCTTGACCCGTCCGCGCAGCTGCTGTGTGGCGACGACGGTCGTGAGGCGCTCGTCCTGCAACACCACCGGCACGTCGAGGGTCAGCTCGTCCCGGAAGGCGAGCGCCGCCTCCGCCGCCACGCCCTCGCGCCCGGCGAGGGTCCGCGGCAGCCCGAGCACGACCTCCACCACCGAGTGCTCCTCGACCAGCGCGGCGACCCCGGCGGCCGCTCCCTCCCGCGGGAGGGTCTCCAGCGGCGTCGCGATCAGCCCGTCGGGGTCACAGAGCGCGACCCCCACCCGCACCGACCCGACGTCCACCCCGAGCCGACGCCCCCGCGGGGTGATCACGGCGCCACTCGGGCGGCCCGGGTGCCCCTCGGCGACTCTCGGGCCACCCCCGAGTCACAGGACGCAGGAGTGCTCACCCGCGGACGGCCTCGCGGAGCTTCTGGACGGCCGCCGCGACACCGGACGGGTCCGTGCCACCACCCTGCGCGAGGTCCGGCTTGCCACCGCCCCGGCCGCCGACGGCGGGCGCGAACGCGGGGATCAGCTTGCCCGCGGCGAGCCCCTTGTCCCGCGCGGCGGCGGTGGTGGCCACGACGAACGCGACCTTGTCCCCGTCCGACGAGAACAGCGCGACGACACCGGCCGCCGAGCCCAGCCGCCCCCGGACGTCCGAGGCGAGGGTGCGCAGGTCGTTGCCGCCCAGCCCCGCGGGCGCCTCGACGGCGACGACGGACACCCCGCCGACGTCCTCGGCCTGCGCGGCGAGGGTCCCGGCGGAGGCCAGCACGGCCTCGGCACGGTGCTTCTCCAGGTCCCGCTCGGCGTCCCGCAGCCGCTCGACGAGCCCGTTGATCCGCTCCGGCAGGTCCTCCGGCTTGGCCTTGAGCTGCTCGGCCAGCTGGGAGACCAGCAGGTGCTCCTTGGACATGTAGTCGAAGGCGTCCAGTCCGACGAGCGCCTCCACCCGGCGTACGCCGGAGCCGATCGAGCCCTCGGAGAGCACCTTGATCAGCCCGATCTCGCCGGTCCGCGCCACGTGGGTGCCACCGCACAGCTCGCGCGAGTAGTCCCCCATGTCGACCACGCGCACGCGGTCGCCGTACTTCTCGCCGAACAGCATCATGGCGCCGAGGCGGCGGGCCTCGTCCATCGAGGTCTCGTACCACTCGACCTCGCGGTTCTCCTGCAGCACCGCGTTGATCTCGGCCTCGATCTCGGCGAGCTGGGTCGGCGACACCGCGCCCGAGGGCGAGGAGAAGTCGAACCGCAGCCGGCCGGGGGCGTTGAGCGAGCCGGCCTGCGCGGCCGAGGTGCCCAGGGCGCCGCGCACGCCGGCGTGGACCAGGTGCGTGCCGGTGTGGGCGCGCGAGACCGAGGTCCGCCGGGCCACGTCGACCTCGGCGATCACCGTGGAGTCGAGCGTGGCCGTGCCCTCGGTGACGACGCCGCGGTGCACCCGCAGACCCGCGACCGGGGACTGCACGTCGTCCACCCGGACGGTGTAGGAGCCGGACCGCAGCTCCCCCCGGTCCGCCTGCTGGCCACCGGCCTCGGCGTAGAACGGGGTGCGGTCCAGCACGATCTCGACCGACGAGCCCTGCGCGGCCGCGGGCACGGCCCGCCCGTCCACCAGCAGCCCGACGACCGTGGCCTCCGCCGCGAGCTCGGTGTAGCCGAGGAACTCGGTGGTGCCGTGGGTGTCCAGCACCGCGCGGTAGATCGACCCGTCCCCGTGCCCGACCTTGCGGGTCCTCGCGTCCGCCTTCGCGCGGTCCCGCTGCTCCTGCATGAGCGCGGTGAACCGGTCCTGGTCGACCTGCAGCCCCTGCTCGGCGGCCATCTCCAGGGTGAGGTCGATGGGGAAGCCGTAGGTGTCGTGCAGCTGGAAGGCCTTGTCCCCCGGCAGCACCAGCGCGCCCGACCTCCGCGTCTCCGCGGCGGCGTTGTCGAAGATCCGCGACCCGGCGGTGAGGGTGGAGAGGAAGGCCTCCTCCTCCGCCTCGACGACGGCCGAGATCCGCTCGAAGTCGCTGGTCAGCTCCGGGTAGGTCGGGGACATCTCGTCCCGCACGACCTCCGCGAACGCCGTGAGCACCGGCTCGGTGATGCCGAGCAGCCGCGCCGACCGGACGATCCGGCGGAGCAGCCTGCGCAGGACGTACCCGCGCCCCTCGTTCGACGGCGTGACCCCGTCACCGATGATCATGACGCCCGACCGCGCGTGGTCCGCGATGACCCGGAACCGGGTGTCGTCCTCGCCGTTCACGCCGTAGCGGCGCCCGGAGAAGTCCTCCGCGCGGGCGATCACGGGGCGGACCAGGTCCGTCTCGTACACGTTCGCGACGCCCTGCAGCAGGTACGCGACCCGCTCGACGCCCATGCCGGTGTCGATGTTCTTCGACGGCAGGGTGCCGACCGGCGGGTGGCCGAGCTTGGGGCTGAGCTCACCGCGCTCGTCCTGCATGAAGACGAGGTTCCAGATCTCCAGGTACCGGTCCTCGTCGACGACCGGGCCGCCGTCCCTGCCGAACTCGGGCCCGCGGTCGTAGTAGATCTCCGAGCAGGGCCCGCCGGGACCGGGCACGCCCATGTCCCAGTAGTTGTCCTTGCCGTCCCGCCGCTGGATGCGCTCCTCGGGCAGCCCCGCGATCCGCTTCCACAGCGCGATGGCCTCGTCGTCCGTCTCGTAGACGGTGACCCAGATGCGGTCCGGGTCGAACCCGAACCCGCCGGACGCCAGGTCCCCGGTGACCAGGTTCCAGGCGTGCTCGATGGCCCCGGCCTTGAAGTAGTCGCCGAAGCTGAAGTTCCCGGCCATCTGGAAGAAGGTGTTGTGCCGGGTGGTGCGGCCGACCTCGTCGATGTCCCCGGTGCGCACGCACTTCTGGATCGACGTGGCGGTGGCGTACGGCGCGGGGGCCTGGCCGAGGAAGTACGGCTTGAACTGGACCATGCCCGCGTTGACGAACAGCAGGTTGGGGTCGTCCAGGATCAGCGACGCGCTGGCGACGGGCGTGTGTCCGGCCTTGACGAAGTGCTCGGTGAAACGACGGACGATCTCGTGGGTCTGCACGATGTCTCTCTTTGGAGGAAGGAGGGGCGGAGCGGGGACGGGCGGGTCTACCGACCCGCCCCGGGCGCTCGGCCCGAGTCGTCCCGCACGGCCTCGCCGTAGGTCGGCACGTGCCCGCCGGTCCGCTTCTCGACGAGCTCGGTCAGCTCCTGCTCCCGGTCCTGCATACCGGCCCGCACCTCGGCGCCGAACGCGCCGAGCCCGGCCCCGAGCTCGCGCAGCCCGTCCGCCAGGTTGGCGCCCAGCCCCTGCGGGGTGAGCTGCTGTCGCGTCTCGGCGATGCGCCTGCTCACGTAGACGCCCGCGGCCGCGCCGACCCCCACCCAGAACAGGCGCTTCACTTGCGTCGCCCCTTCCGGCCGCGGGAGGTCAGCGCGTGCTGGCCCGCGTCCTTGCCGGCGCGCCGGGCCCTGACGGCCTTGTTCAGGCCGTAGGAGAAGGCGGCGGCGCGCACCAGCGGGCCACCGAGCGTGGCGGTGAACAGCGAGGTGAGCACCGAGACGTTGCTGGTGACCGTCTTGGCGTTCGACGTGATCCCGTCGACGCGCTCGAGCTGGGTGTTCACACTGGTCAGCGTGGTGTGGGCGTCCACGAGGATGGGCGTGGACTGCTCGTGGGCCTTGCGGATCGCGACCGTGGCCTCGTCCAGCGTGCGGCCGAGCTTCAGCAGGGGGATCGCGAGCAGCACGACGAGCACCACGAACGCGATCGCTGCGATCAGTGCAGCGATCTGACCAGCCGACACGGGGCCCTCCAGCGATCCTTCGACGTCGCCCCCACCGGTGTGGAGGTCGGCGGTCAGGCTACCGCCCGGCCACCGACGACCGCCCGCCGGATCAGCGCTGATCCACCGGCTCACCCACCGCCGGTGACGAGCTGGCGCAGCCGGGCCAGCGCGCGGTGCTGGGTGACCCGGACCGCACCCGGGGTGGAGCCCACGGCCTGCGCGGTCTCCTCGGCGCTCAGCCCCACGACCACGCGCAGGACCAGCACCTCGCGCTGCCGCTCGGTCAGCACGGTGAGCAGACCACCCAGACGGGTGGTCAGCTCGGCCATCAGCGCCTGGTGCTCGGGTCCGTCCAGCACGACGCCGGTGTCCGGCACGTCCGCCACGGGCTCGGACTTGTTGCGCCCGATGGCCCGGAACGTGTCGGTGACCTTGTGTGCGGCGATGCCGTAGACGAAGGCGCGGAACGACAGGCCCTTGACGGTGTAGCCGGGCAGGGCGGCCAGCACGGCCACGCACACGTCCTGGGCCACGTCCTCGGCCGAGCCGATCACGCTCTCCTGACGGCCCAGCCGGGCGCGGCAGTAGCGCAGGACGAGCGGGCGGATCTCCTCCAGCAGCCGGTCCCGCGCAGCGGGGTCACCGGCCACCGCGGAGGCGACGTACTGCTCGAGCGGTGCGGGGGCGGGTACGGGCCGGGCGGGCCTGCCGCCCTGGACCACGTCGAGCTGCGGGCGCTCGGGAACGGCCACGAACTCGACGGCGGCCGGATCGGTCGGTTCCAGCGGCTCCGCCGCGGCGACGCTCATCGGGCGGACCGGACGAAACGGACGGTGGTGCCGAACATGGGAATCCCCTCCCCCTGAGCAGCGGGGCCGCCGACGACCCCCACTGCGACTGCGCGGTGTGAAACCCCCGGGCCGATGTGCCCGTCGAACCCGGTGGGTGATCCGCCCGTCGCCGGACGGCCGTGCACCCTCACCCGATCGCCATCCTCAACAGTGACGACGCTCCGCGACGGGTGACGGCGTACCGTTCCTCCGAGCCGCAGTCCCACCCGCCGTGCCCTGCCGGTGGAAAGCCGTTCGGATTTCAAGTACCTCACCATCTTGGGTGAACCCCATGTTGGAGTCAAGCCCAACTCGGCGTCTTTCCGCTACTGTGCGTGGAATGCCCGCCGCCCCAGGGGGCCGTTCGGGTGATGCACGAGCCCGCGCCGCCCAGACGAAACGAGACCGCACCCGCCGAGCACTGCTCGAGGCGGCGGACGCCACCTTCGCCACCCGCGGCTGGGCCCGCACGCGGATGGAGGACATCGCCGCCACCGCGGAGGTCAGCCCGGCGTCGGCGTACAACCACTTCGCCAGCAAGCACGCGCTGATCGGCCACGTCTACAAACCGCAGGTGGACCTGCTCGTGGCCCAGGCCGAGCAGGACCGACGGCGGGGCCGCCCGCTGGTCGACGCGCTGCAGGACCAGGTCAGAGCCCTGACCCGGATGACGTTCCGCAACCGCGGGCTCAGCGCCGCGCTGTGGTACGCGATCAACGACTACGCGGGCGGCAGGGCGGCGGGACCACCGGACCCCGACGACCCCGACGACCCCCGCACCATCGCGCCGCTGCCCGCCACGCTGATGGGCCTGATCGGCGACGGGCAGGCGTCGGGTGAGTTCCGCCCGTACCCCGAGGCGGGGGACGTCGCGGGCACCGTGATCAACATGCTGCTCATCCGGACCGTGAACCGGCCGTTCGAGCCACCGGAGCGCACCGCCGAGCTGTTACTGAGCGTCATGTTCGGGCTACTCAAGCCGGAGCTCCTGGTCGGCGCCGAGCGGCCCTTCTCGCGCGCCCGCTGACGGTCCGGCGCACCGCCCGTCCCGAACGGGTGGCCGCGGGTCGGTGGACGGCCGCGTCGCTTGCCCGGGCCCGATCCCGGCCCGTACTCCTGGCGATCATGCAACGTCGCGCGGTGACCGTCGCCGCCACCCTTCTCCCCCTGGCCCTCCTCACGGCCGTCCTCGCCTCCCCCGCCGCCGCGCAGGAGCCCGTGCCCGCCGATCCGCCGTCCGCCGGGCCGTGGGGCGCGGGCACCGGCCTCCGCCCCGCCGCCGACTCCGAGACCGCGCCGGGCGGGACCCGCATCCTCACGCTCTACTCCGGGACGGTCCGGATGGACCGCGGCGCCGAGTGGCAGGACGTCGACCTGACCCTGCAGGCCGGACCCGACGGCGTCGTGCGGCCGGTGGCGGCGCCGCACGACCTCACCCTCACACCCGCCGGTCCCTCGGTGCGCTACGCCGGTGGCGGGTCCGACTCGCTACCCTGGCCGACCCCGCTGCCCACCCCGGTGCTCGACGGCCCGAGGGCCACCTACCCGCAGGCCGCTCCGGGCTACGACCTCGAGGTCGACGCCACCCGCGCCGGGTTCGTCGCGTCGCTGCGCGAGAACGGCACCCCGACCGCTCCCCCGCCGCCGCTGCGCCTGGCCCGACAGACCGCGCCTGCGACCGAGGCCGCGTCCGCCGTGGACCGCGTCGTCGCGTCGGCCCCGGTGCAGGGCGACGCCCCCGTCCCCTTCGACACCACCACCCAGACGACCGTCCGCAACACCGACGCCTCCGGCGATCCCGACCTGCGCGTCGGCAGCTACGACGGCGTCGAGGCGGCCCGCAGCTACCTCACCTTCGACCTCGCCGAGGCCGCCGGGACGACGGTCGGCAGGGCGACCCTGGACGTCTACCAGACCTGGTCCGCCTCCTGCCGCCCGAGCGCGTGGGAGGTCTGGAGCCTCGGCGCGCCGGTCGGCCCGGCGCTGCGCTGGGCGAACCAGCCCGCCCCGCAGAAGCGGTGGGCGAGCAGCACCGACACCCGCGGCAACGCGGCCGCCTGCGCGGCGGGCTGGTCGACCGTGGACGTGACCGACCTGGTCCGCGGCTGGGTCGCGGCGGGGGCGACGAGCGGGACGGTCGTCCTGAAGGCCGCGGACGAGACGGACCCGCTGTCCTGGAAGCGCTTCGCCTCGGCGGAGACCGCGACGGTGCCGCGCCTGACGGTCACCGCGTCGTGAGGTGAGAGCGCACGTGTCGTGCTCTCCGTGCGGTGCGCGCAGCACTGAGCGCACGGAAACGGCGATCCTGCCGCGCTGAGCGCACGAAACGTGCGCTCAGATGGGTCGGCGGGCCGCGAGGACGCGCTCCAGGGCGTCGAGGGCGAGATGGAGGTCCGACTCGCTGATCACCAGGGGCGGGGCGAGGCGGAGGGTGGGGCCGTGGGTGTCCCTGGTCAGGACGCCGGCGCGGGCGAGCCGTTCGCTCAGCTCCCGGCCCGTCCCGATCGCCGGGTCCACGTCGATCCCCGCCCACAGCCCGCGCCCGCGCACCGCGGTCAGGCCGGGCAGGGTGCGCAGCCGGGCGTGCAGGACCGCGCCGACCTCCCGGGTGTGGGCGAGCACGTCGCCCTCCCCCAGGATCCGCACCACCTCCCGCCCCACCGCGCAGGCCAACGGGTTGCCGCCGAAGGTCGAGCCGTGCTGACCCGGCCGCAGCACCCCGAGGACGTCTCGGTCCGCGACGACCGCGGACACCGGCAGCACCCCGCCGCCGAGGGCCTTGCCGAGCAGGTAGACGTCCGCGTCGACGCCGTCGGCGCGGGTCGCCAGGACCTCGCCGGTGCGGCCGAGCCCGGCCTGCACCTCGTCCGCGACGAACAGCACGTTCGCCTCCGTGCACGCCGCCCGGACCGCGGCCAGGTATCCGGCGGGCGGGACGACCACGCCCGCCTCCCCCTGGATCGGCTCGATCAGCACCGCGACCGTGTCGTCCGTCAGCGCGGCCCGCAGCGCCTCCGCGTCCCCGTAGGGCACCACGTCGAAACCGGGGGTGAAGGGGCCGAAGCCGGCGCGGGCCTCGGGATCGGTGGAGAAGGAGACGACCGAGATCGTCCGGCCGTGGAAGCCCCCGGCCGCCACGACGACCCGTGCCCGCCCCTCGGGCACGCCCTTCACCTCGTACCCCCACTTCCGCACGACCTTCAGCCCCGACTCGACGGCCTCCGCGCCGGTGTTCATCGGCAGCACCATGTCCTTGCCCAGCAGCGCGGCGAGCTCGGCGCAGAAGGGGCCGAGCTGGTCGTTGCCGAAGGCGCGGCTGGTCAGCGTGAGCCGGTCCAGCTGGGCGTGCGCCGCAGCCCGCAGCCGCGGGTTCGAGTGCCCGAAGTTGAGCGCGGAGTACCCGGCGAGCAGGTCCAGGTAGCGGCGCCCCTCGACGTCGGTCACCCAGGCCCCCTCCCCGGTGGCCAGCACCACCGGCAGCGGCGCGTAGTTCTGCGCCGAGTGCTCCATGACCAGGCGCTCGTGGTGGACCGTCGGTGACTCGACCGAGGTCGAGAGGGGGGAGCCGAACAACGGCACAGTGGTCACGTCCGCACCTCCAGCGTGCAGCACTTGGGTCCGCCACCGCCTTTGAGCAGCTCGGACAGGTCGACGCCGATCGGGTCGTAGCCCCGGTCCCGCAGGCTCGCCGCGAGCCCGGTCGCCGCGGCCGGGAGGACGACGTGCCGCCCGTCGGACACGGCGTTGAGGCCCAGGACGGCGGCGTCGACCGGCGAGGCGACCAGCGCGTCCGGGTAGCGGCCCGCGAGGATCCCCCGGGACCGCGCCGAGAAGGCCTCGGGCAGGTAGGCGATCTCGCGGTCCGACAGCACCGCCAACGCGGTGTCCAGGTGGTAGTAGCGGGGATCGACGAGCTCGAGCCCGATCACCGGCCGCCGCAGCACCCGCGCGGCCTCGGCGTGCGCCGCGGGTTCGGTGCGGAACCCCGTCCCGGCGAGGATCACGTCCCCGGCGACGAGCAGGTCCCCCTCGCCCTCGTTGACGAACCGCGGCTCGGTGTACGGCAGGGGGAGCGCCGCGCGGTAGGCCTCCGCTTCGGGGGCGCGCTCGGCGTACCGGAACCGCGCACCGAACACCCGCCCGCCGACGACGGTGGCCCCGTTGGCCGCGAAGACCATGTCCGGCAGCCCGGCGACCGGGTCCACCACGGTCACCTCGTGGCCGAGCGCGAGGTAGGTGCGCCGCAGGGTGTCCCACTGCGCCACGGCGAGGTCGCGGTCGACCGGCGTGCCGGGGTGCATCCACGGGTTGATCGCGTACTCGACGGCGAAGTGGGTGGGCGGGCACATCACGTAGTGCCTGCGGGTGGGCGCACGCTCGGGGATCAGGTCGGGACGGGTCAGAACGCTGGTCACGGAGCCTCCCTCGACGAGCCGAGAGTCGCACCGTCGGGACTCGCTGCAACGGTAAAGAGGAGGCGTCGGCGCTCACAATCGCGGGATGTTGCCCATCCACGCAGGATCGTTGCGTAGATCGGCCTCACAACGAGGTTTCAGTGCGTGGTTCTCCGGCATGGTCCTCAGTGCATGGTCGGCGGCGGCCTGCGGATGAGCGGCGAGAGCACCAGCACGGACTTGGTCCGCTCCACGAACCCCTCGGCCCCGATCTGCTCCAGCACCCGCTCGAAGTGCCGCATGTCGCTCGCGAGGATCCGGACGAGCGCGTCCGCGTCCCCGGACACGGTGGACGCATCGACGACCTCGGCCAGCCCCTCGACCGCGCGCCGGATCGCCGCGGGCGGGGTCGACGGCCTGCAGTACAGCTCGACGTAGCCCTCCACCGTCCAGCCCAGCGCCGCCGGGTCCAGCCGCAGGGTGAACGCCGTGATCACCCCGTCCGCCCGCAGCCGGTCCACCCGGCGCTTGACCGCCGACGCCGACAGGCCCACCTGCGCACCCAGGTCGGCGAAGCTGCGGCGGCTGTCCGCCAGCAGCATCGTCACGAGGCTCTCGTCGAGCGCATCCCACCGCACGGGTTCATCTTGGGTCATCCTGGTCCAGGATGACCTTCATGTACCGGGTGGATTCCGAGGTCGGCACGCTGCGCCAGGTCCTGCTGCACCGACCGGGGCTCGAGCTCAAGCGGCTGACCCCGTCCAACAAGGACCAGCTGCTGTTCGACGACGTGCTCTGGGTCCGCCGCGCCCAGGAGGAGCACGACCGCTTCGCCGAGGTCCTGCGCGAGCGCGGGGTGACCGTGCACCTGTTCGACCGGCTGCTGCGCGAGACCTTCGAGCTGCCCGAGGCCAAGGCCTACGCCCTCGACCGGATCTTCGACGACCGCATCTACGGCCCGCTGGCGGTCGACGCGCTGCGGAACCTGTTCGACGCGATGGACGTCGACACGCTGACCGAACACATGATCGGCGGGATCACCAAGCGCGAGGTGCTGGAGCGGATCCCCGAGCCCCGCTCGGTCGCCTTCCACGTGCTCGGTCCGGACGAGTTCGTCCTCGAGCCGCTGCCCAACCACCTCTACACCCGCGACACCACCGCGTGGATCCACGGCGGGGTCGCGATCAACTCGATGCGCAAGCAGGCCCGGATGCGCGAGACCGTGCACTACGAGGCGGTCTACCGCTGGCACCCGGCCTTCGCCGACTCCCCCTTCGCGATCTGGTCGGCGGGCTCGGTCAACGGGCCCGCCACGGTCGAGGGCGGGGACGTGCTGGTCCTCGGCGGCGGCGCCGTGCTGATCGGGATGAGCGAGCGGACCCGGCCCGCCGGCGTCGAGCGGCTGGCCCGGTCGCTGTTCGCGGGCGGCGAGGTGACCCGGATCGTGGCCCTTCGGATGCCGGAGGGCCGAGCGCTGATGCACCTGGACACCGTGCTGACCATGGTGGACCCGGAGACCTTCGTGAAGTACGCGGGCCTGGGCATGCTGCCCGCCTACACCGTGTTGCCCGGGGACGACCCCGACAAGGAGATGGTCATGACCGACCATCCCGCCGAGGACATGCACACGGCGATCGCGGCCGCGCTGGGGCTGCCGGACATCCGGGTCCTCACCACCGAACAGGACGTGCACGCCGCCGAGCGCGAGCAGTGGGACGACGGCTGCAACCTGCTCGCCGTCTCCCCCGGCGTGGTGGTGACCTACGAACGCAACGTCACCACCAACACGTACCTGCGCAAGCAGGGCTTCGAGGTGCTGGACATCCCCGGTGGGGAGCTCGGTCGAGGCCGCGGCGGGCCCCGGTGCATGAGCTGTCCGGTCCAGCGGGACGGCCTGTGAGACGAATGCACAGCGTGTAACTAGTCCATCCGAGTGACGCACTCTCGGGTGGCGCCCCACGTCCGGCACGACCCGGCGCTCGTTGGCGGTGCGTGGCCGTCCTCGAGCGTGAGCGATCCCTCCCCGGGTTCCGCCCCGTGCTGCGCGGGCTACTGGTGCTCGCCGCGGTCGGTGCCCTGACCGGAGCGGGGGTGGCCGCGGCGGGACCCCAGACCCCGAAGGCCGCCGCCCCGCTGGCCGCGCCCGCCGCGGCCATGGCGCTGCTCGACACCCGGTCCGCGGTCGTCATGCCGCCCGAGCTGGCCGACTACGGGATCGACGGCGACGTCGTCGACATCCGGTTGGCCGGAGCTCCCGGCCCGGGCCTCGACGCACTCACGGCCGGGATCGACCCCGCCCTGCTGCGGATCCACACCGACGCCGCCCCGCCGCGTCACCAAGCCCTGGAGGGCGGGCAGCGGATCACCGGCGGCCGCACCCGCTGCACCCTGGGCTTCACGGCGACCAGGGGCGCCGCGGACTGGGTCGTCACCGCCGGACACTGCACGCGCGAGTCCGACGAGTGGGAGGACGCCGACGGTGCCCCGTTCGGCGTCGGGGCGACCACCGCGACCGACGGCCTGGACGTGGGCGCGATCCCCGTGACCTCCGGGGAGAGGGCGCTGCCCGAGGTCGCCGACCAGGCGGTCCGCGGCACGGCCGAGGCCCCGGTCGGCGCGCAGGTCTGCCTGTACGGCAGCACCAGCGGCAAGTCCTGCGGCACGATCACCGCGCGCGGACGGACCGTCAACTTCGACGGACAGCGGCAGACGAACATGGTCGTCGCGTCCGTGTGCAGCGCCCAGGGCGACTCCGGCGGGCCCTACATCACCCCCGACGGCCAGGCCCAGGGCATCCACAGCGGTGGCGGCGGCGCCTGCACCGCCTACTTCACGCCGATCCGGGCGGCCCTCAGCTCGCTGGGCCTCACCCTGCGCACGGCCGCACCGGCGGCGTAGCACCCCGGTCCCGGCGCCCCCGCTCCTCCCCGGTGAGCGGGGGCGCCGATCACTCGCCGGGGCGGGTCCCCCGCACCATGCGGCGGAGCTTGGGGAGGCGCTCCGCCAGCACGCGCTCGGCGCCGTGGGTGGTGGGCGTGTAGTAGTCCCGACCCACCAGCTCGTCCGGCGGGTACTGCTGCGTGACGACGGCACCCGGGTCCTCGTGCGGGTACCGGTACCCCACGGCGTTCCCCAGCTCGGCCGCGCCCGCGTAGTGCCCGTCCCGCAGGTGCGGGGGCACCGAGCCCACCGCACCGGCGCGCACCTCGGCCATCGCTCCGTCGATCGCCGTGGTGATCGCGTTGGACTTCGGGGCCGTGGCCAGGTGCACGGTCGCCTGCGCCAGCGCCAGCCGCGCCTCCGGCATCCCGACGAGCTGGACCACCTGGGCCGCCGCCGTGGCCGCCTGCAGGGCGGTGGGGTCCGCCAGCCCGACGTCCTCGCTCGCGTGGACCATCAGCCGCCGCGCGATGAACCGCGCGTCCTCCCCCGCGACGATCATGCGGGCGAGGTAGTGCAGCGCGGCATCCGGGTCCGAGCCGCGGATCGACTTGATGAACGCGCTGATCACGTCGTAGTGCTGGTCGCCCGCGCGGTCGTAGCGGACCGCGACCTCGGTGACCGCCCGCTCGACGGCGGCCAGGTCGACCGTCGGGATCCCGGGGCCCGTGCCGGCAGGCACGTCCGCCACCACGCCGTCCGCCACCACGCCGTCCGCCGCGGCCTCCAGCGCGGTCAGGGCCCGGCGCGCGTCCCCGGCCGCGAGCCGGACCAGGGCGGACTCGCCCTCCTCGGACAGCACCACGGCCCCGTTGAGGCCCCGCTCGTCCGCGACGGCGCGGCGGAGCAGCTCGCGGAGCTCGGACTCCTCCAGCGACCGCAGCTGCAGCACCAGCGAGCGCGAGAGCAACGCGGACACCACGGAGAACGACGGGTTCTCGGTGGTCGCCCCGACGAGCAGCACCACCCGGTCCTCGACGGCCCCGAGCAGCGCGTCCTGCTGGGTCTTGGAGAAGCGGTGGACCTCGTCGATGAACAGGACGGTGGAGGCGTTCTCGTAGTCCCGCCTGCGGCGCGCGTCCTCGATGACCGCGCGCAGCTCCTTCACCCCCGCCGACAGCGCCGAGAGCGCGACGAAGCGACGCTGCCGGTCGGCTCCACGCGCTCCGCCTCCGTGGCTCCCCGCCCCGGCCATCAGTCGCGCGAGGGTGGTCTTGCCCGTGCCGGGCGGGCCGTAGAGCAGCACCGACGCAGGCGCCGCGCCCTCCAACAGCCTGCGCAGCGGCGCGCCGGGCTTGAGCAGGTGTCGCTGCCCGATCACCTCGTCCAGCGTGCGCGGCCGCATCCGCGCGGCGAGCGGCGAGCCCGCGGACCCCCGGGGCTCCGCCGCCGACATCGCGGTGGGGTCCGGGTCCGCGGGCTCGCCCAGGTCGAACAGCCCGTCGCTCATCGGTGTCCAGGGTGCCACCCGGCACCGACAGGACCCGACGAGAGGTCAGTTCTGCAGCTCGTGGACCAGGATGGGGGTGCCGACCTGGGCGTTCTCGCGGTTGCGCAGGGTCGCGTAGGTGACCACCGCGACGCCGGCCGAGGCCAGGCTGACCGGGAGGGTGAGGATGTTGACCAGGATCGAGTAGAGGGCCGTGCCCGCGTTCGCGAACAGGCCGACGATCGTCTGGATGATCCAGCTGTAGATGCCCGCGGCGATGAACGCCGTGATCAGCTTCCCGGCCGTGGGCCAGAACTCGCGGTTGACCAGCTCGAAGGTGCGGCCGATGCCCGCCTTCTCGAACATGATCACGCCGGTGAGCGAGGCCGCGAAGACGACCAGCAGGTAGAGGCCCGGGAGCACCAGCAGCAGGAACCCGATGAAGGTCAGGATCCCGGCGAGCACGCCCCAGCCGAGCAGCGGCAGCGCCCGGCTCGCGGCGAAGGACAGGGCCTCCCCGGCGCCGACGGGCTGCTCGGCCGCCTGGCGGGTGACCACGTAGACCGACGCACCCTGGGCGAGGAGCGCGACCGCGACGACGATGATCGCGGAGAGGAGGCCGCCGACGACGGCGAGCGCGACGCCGCCGCCCGCCGCCACGACCAGGGCGATGATGGCCCCGACGATCAGCGCGGGCAACGCGGTGGCCAGCTGGATGATCAGCAGCGGCTGCCAGCTGCGGCGCAGCACGGCGATGACCTTGCCCCACCAGTCACCGAAGTCCGCCGCGACCAGCGGGTCCTGCAACGGCGCGCCGGCGCCGGGGGCCGGGTAGCCGCCCTGCTGCGGGTAGCCCTGCTGCGGGTAGCCGGGCGGCGGGTAACCGCCCTGCTGCGGGTAACCGGGAGGCGGGTAACCGCCCTGCTGCGGGTAACCGCCCTGCTGGGGGTAACCGCCCTGCTGCGGGTTGCCGGAAGGCGGGTAGCCGCCGTGCTGGGGGTTGCCGGGAGGCGGGTAGCCGCCCTGCTGGGGCTGCCCGCCGGGCGGCGGGTACTGGCCGGGCTGGTGTGGGTGACCCTGCTGACCGTCGTCACCGGGCGGGTAGCTCATGCGGGGCAACCTAGAGGGTCCGTGCAGGTCGGGCCAACGACTTCGCACGGTCGTGATCGGTTCGCAATGTCCCGAATGTCCCAACATCTGGAATTCACTTTCCACCTGGCAGGACGGACGGGCACCATGGCCGAGACGGCCCACCCGGCCGTCGCCCCGCACGCCGCGGACGACCCCCGCGGGACCCGCCCCTCCCCCGCTCCGACCCAGGAGCAGGCTCGCGAGGGGACACCGGACTCCCGACGTGAGGACCCGCCGTGACCGTCACCCTCTCCCGCCGCCTCGCCGCCGTCCGCGGTTCGGCGATCCGCGACCTGCTCACCCTGACCGCCCGCCCGGACGTGCTCAGCCTCGCCGGCGGGCTGCCCGCCTCCGACGCCCTGCCCCGGGAGCGCATCGCCGAGGCCGCCGCACGCGCCCTCACCGCCCCCGCCGCCGTGCAGTACTCGGAGACCGCGGGCGTCGCCGGGCTGCGCGAGGTCGTCGCCGCGCACGAGAGCGCGCGGATCGGCAGGCCCGTGGGACCGGCCGACGTCGTCGTCACCAGCGGGTCCCAGCAGGCGCTGGACCTCGTGGCCCGCGCCCTGCTCGATCCCGGGGACCCGGTCGTCGTCGAGGACCCGGTGTACGTCGGGGCGCTGCAGGTCCTGCAGGCCGCCGGGGCCGAGGTCCACGCCGTGCCCGTCGACGAGGGCGGGCTCCGCATCGACCTGCTGGCCGAGCGGCTGGCGGCGGGGCTGCGGCCGCGGCTCGTGCACACCGTCGCCAGCTTCCACAACCCGCGCGGGGTCACGTCGGGCCCGGAGCGCCGCCGCGCGCTCGTCGCGCTGGCGGAGCGGTACGGCTTCCTCGTCGTCGAGGACGACCCGTACGGCCTGCTCGCCTTCGACGGCGCCCCGCCGGTCCCCGTCGCCGCCTACGGGGACCGCGTGGTGCGGCTCGGCAGCGCCAGCAAGGTTCTCGCGCCCGCCCTGCGGGTCGGGTGGCTGGTCGGGCCCGCGCCGCTCACCGCCGCGGTCGAGCGGCTGAAGCAGTCGACGGACCTCTGCGGCTCCTCGCTGACCCAGACGATCACCGCCGAGCTGCTGGCCGACGAGCCGTGGTTCACCGCACACCTCGCCGGGCTGCGCACCGCGAACGCTCGGCGCGCCGCGGCGCTCACGGCCGCGCTGGACACCGAGCTCGGCCACCGGATCACCCGCTCCACCCCCACCGGCGGGATGTTCGTCTGGGTGGACTTCACCGACGGCACCGACACGACGGTGCTGCTGCCCCGCGCGGTCGAGCGGGGCGTCGGGTTCGTCCCCGGGTCGGCCTTCGCCACCGACGGCGGGTTCGCGAGCAGCGCGCGGCTCTGCTTCGCCACCTACCCGCCCGCCAAGCTGCACGAGGCGGTCCGGCGGCTCGCCCGGGCCCTGACGTAGGGTCCCGGACGTGCGCGAGATCCTCGAGCTGTTGGAGAAGGACTCGACGCTGAGCCACGAGACCCTCGCGACGATGACCGGAAGGTCCGTCGAGGAGGTCTCGGCGCAGGTCGGGGAATGGGAGCGGGCGGGAGTCATCCGCCGCTACAAGGCCGTCGTCGACTGGGAGAAGGTGGACGGCGCCGACGGGGCGGAGGTGACCGCGTTCATCGACGTGGCGGTCACGCCCGCCCGCGGCGTCGGGTTCGACGACGTGGCCGAGCGGATCTCCCGGTTCGCCGAGGTCCGCAGCGTCTACCTGGTCTCCGGCGGGCACGACCTGCGGTGCACGGTGACCGGGTCGAACATCAGGGCGGTCAGCGACTTCGTCAGCCGCAAGCTGTCCACGATCGACCGCGTGCAGGCCACCGCGACCCACTTCGTGCTCAAGACGCACAAGCAGGACGGGGACTCCTTCAGCGACCCCGAGCCGGACCACCGTCTGCCGGTCACGCCGTGAAGCCGCTCAACGCCACGATCAGCGGGACGCCGCCGTCGGGTATCCGGCGGTTCTTCGACATCGCCGCGGAGATGGCGGACGTCATCTCCCTCGGCGTCGGCGAGCCGGACTTCGTCACGCCCTGGCGGATCCGCGAGGCCGGGATCTACGCCCTCGAGCACGGGTTCACCACGTACACGTCGAACGCGGGGCTGGCCGAGCTGCGGCAGCTGATCTGCGCGGACCTGCACGCCCGCTACCGGGCCGAGTACGCCTGGGAGACCGAGTGCCTGATCACCACCGGCGTCTCGGAGGGGCTCGACCTGGCGCTGCGGGTGCTGCTCAACGCCGGGGACGAGGTGATCGTCCCGGAGCCCTGCTACGTGGCGTACGAGCCGTGCGTCGCGTTCGCGGGCGGGACCGCCGTCCGGGTGCCCACGCGGTGGGAGGACGGGTTCGCGGTCGACCCGGCGGTCGTCGAGGCGGCGATCACCCCGCGCACCAAGGCGATCCTGATCGGCTCCCCCGCCAACCCCACCGGCGCGGTGCAGCCGCGGGCGGCGCTCGAGGCCCTGGTCCGGCTGGCCGAGAAGCACGACCTCTACCTCGTCTCGGACGAGATCTACGACCGCCTCACCTACGACGGCACGCACACCTGCCTGGGCGCGATCCCCGGCGCGCGGGAGCGGACCGTGGTGCTCGGCGGGTTCTCCAAGGCCCAGGCGATGACGGGCTGGCGGGTCGGCTGGATCTGCGCGCCGCAGGCCGTCGCGGAGCTGTGCGTGCGGGTGCACCAGTACACGATGCTGTGTGCGCCGCACGTCTCCCAGCTGGCCGCGGTGGAGGCCCTCAAGGAGGCCGACCAGGACGTCCAGGACATGGTCGCGGACTACGACCGGCGCAGGCGCGTGTTCGTGAAGGGCCTGCGGGAGATCGGCCTGGACTGCCCCGAGCCGGGCGGCGCGTTCTACGCGTTCCCGTCCATCCGCGCGTCCGGGCTGGACTCGGAGACCTTCGCCGAGCGGCTGCTCAAGGCCGAGTCCGTGGCCGTGGTGCCCGGGAACGTGTTCGGACCGAGCGGCGAGGGGCACATCCGGTGCTCGTACGCCACGGCCCTGCCGCTGCTGGAGGAGGCACTGGTCCGGATGGACCGGTTCCTGCGGAGCCTGTAACAGGCCCACAAGGTTCCCCGGAACGCAACACTTCACGGTGTGGCGTTCACAGAACGGCAATGCGGTTGCTGGATGCTCTGCGGGCATGGACGAGATCGCACGATCTGTGACCGCCGCCCCCGTCTTCTGCACCCTCTGCGCCGCCCCCCGCACCGCGCACGACGCGCGCGGCCTCGCGTGGAGCAGCCACCACGACGGCGGGGTGATCAGCTGGGCCTGCGGGCCCTGCACACGCGCCGCCCTGTTCGAGATCGAGACGGGCCTCCCGCTCGTCGCCAGCCCCCTGCAGCAGACCGCCTAACCGGCGCGGCCTCCGGCGAGGAGGCCGTGCAGGATCACCGGGCCCAGGTCCCGGCCCCGGCGCACCAGCCACGGTGTGCCCTTCACGACGATCCACGCCGCCCGGTGGGCGGCGGTGATCTCGCGCCCGCCCGCGCACCGGACGTCGACCGGTGCGGGCACGGCGAACCCCGCCCCGGTGAGCAGCTCCCCCGCGGCGCGGGCCAGCAGCCGGTGGCCCAGCTCGGAGGGGTGCAGCCGGTCGACACTCCACGCCGCGCGCTCGTAGCCGCCCGGCAGCCGGTGCAGGTCGAGTATCCCGGCGTCCCCACCACCTGATCGGACGGCCTCGTCGATCGCCGCGTTCAGTGCGGTGACCCGGTTCCGCAGGGCCTCCCGCAGCCGCCCGGGGAGCCGGAAGACCCGCGTGTGGTCGTGGTAGCGCAGCACCACGGGATGGCAGCCGACGCCCCGGAGCGCGTCCAGGGTCGCGGCGAGGTCGGCGCGGACGCCCGCGGCGTCGAAGTCCGAGCGCAGGGTGTCGTTCATGCCCGCGCAGATCAGCGCCACGTCCGGCCGGGCGGGCAGGACGGCCGGGAGCTGGGTGTGCCGGACGTCCGCCATCCGGGCGCCGGTCCGGGCGGGGTTGACCAGCTCGGCCCCGGTCGCGTCCCGCAGCAGGACGGGGAACCCCCGCCAGCCGCCGCCGGGCAGCGGGTCCCCCAGCCCGACGGCGGTGGAGTCGCCCAGGGTGGCCAGGGTCCGGATCGGACGGGTGACGGGGGGACGGGCCGGGAGCAGGCTCTGCACGGTCACGGGGGGATGATCGGTCCCGCGCCGTCCGCCGCGCTGTGCGCGTGGTGACGGTCCGCCGTCGGCTCGGCGAACTTCTGCTCGAACTTCGGCTCAGCCGCGGAAGGCCGGGTAGACCGGGAGGGCGGGGTCGGAGTCGGGGTCGAAACGGCGGTGCAGGGCCGCGGCGACCGTGCCCGCCAGCGCGGCCGTGGCGGGCCGCCCGCCCCGCTCGGCGTCCGAGCCGAGGCGCCGCCAGTAGTCCGCGAGCGCCACGCTGGTCCGCGCGGACCGGCCCGGGTCGCCGCCCAGCCGGTTCTCGCCCTCGCTGATCCGCGGCAGCAGCCACCACGTGCACAGCCAGACCCAGAGCAGCTGGGCGTCCAGCAGGCGTGTGCCGAGCAGCGTCGGGTCGTCCAGGTCCGGCCACACGGTGGCGATCTCGTTCCGCCAGGCCTCGAGCATCGCGTCGGAGATGCCGGGGGGCAGCGCGAAGCTGGACTCGCAGGCCGGGAAGGGCACCCGGAAGTAGGCCGCGTCGAGTGCGACGTCCCGGAAGCACCCCCACTCGAAGTCCACGAACTTCACCCCGCGGCTGGTCACGAGGTTGTTGTCCGGGCAGGTGTCCGACGGGCTGAACGCGCGGAACCGGGTGCCGCCCAGCAGCCGGGCGGTCTCCCGCGCCTCGGCCTCGGCGGCGGCGCCCACGGTCACGCCCAGCGTGCCCGCCAGCAGCTCGGGGACCCCGGCGAAGGCGGCGCGGGCCTCGTCCGCGACCGGGTCCCGGCGGGCCTTCTCCCCCAGCCTGCGCAGCAGCGCACCGAAGTCGTTCTCCCGGCCCGCGGTGGCGGCCTGCATCCGGCCGAGCGCCCGCGCCCAGCTGAGCAGGCAGCGCTGCGCCGCGACGGCGTCCGAGCCGAACAGGGTGTCCGCCAGGGTGGAGCTGCGGCCGAGGTCCTCCATGACCAGCAGCCGGGCCTGCGGGTCGTGCGCGATGAGCACCGGGCTCGGCCGGGAGTCGACCGGCAGGGCGGTGAAGAGCTGGCAGCTCGCGACCTCGAAGTGGAAGGGGTCCGGCCTGCTCGGGTCCGGGTCACCGAGGTAGTGCTTGACCACCAGGGTGCGCGGCAGCGAGAACGGGTTGCGCGCCACCCGGGCACGGGCCACCACGGACCGTTCGCTGCCACCGAGGTCCTCGGGATCGGCGAGGACGACGGTCGCGCCGGCCCGCCGGGTGAGGAGGCGTTCCGCTGCGGACAGGGCGGTGAGCACGGCCCTGGGGAAGGAGGCCAGGTCGCGTGACATCGCCTCGAACCCTACCGCCTGCGCCTGCGGAATCCGTGCTGCGCGGCCCGGTCAGCCGTCGGAGAGGACCCGGCCCCGGTCCCGGCGCCTGCCGAGCCGCCGCGCCACGACGAGCGTGAGCGCCGCCGCGACCACGATCCCGACGAGGTTGACGACCAGCTGCAGCGCGGACTGCCCGGCCTCGACGAAGCGGCCCTCGATCAGCGCGACCGAGGCGAACGCGGCGGCGGGCACCGTCGTCACGGAGATGAACACGCCGACCAGGCTGCCGGACTTGGCCGAGGTCAGGGCGAGGATGCCCGCGATCCCGGCCAGCAGCGCGACGATCAGCGAGAACGGCCCGACCTCGTAGATGAACTCGACCTCGGCGAGGTGGTCGAGGGTGTCGGCCGCCAGCAGGCCGGTGGCGTCGAACGCCAGGGTGGCCAGCGCGGTGATGGCCATCCCCAGCGGGAAGCCCGCGGCGAGTGCCAGCCCACCCCGTCTGACCAGGTCCCGACGGCGCAGCACCAGGCCCACGGCCACCGCGGCCAGCGGGCCGAACTCCGGGCCGAGCACCATCGCGCCCACCACGAGCACGGGCGAGTCGGTGATCGCGCCGATGGCCGCGAGCAGGCACGCGATCGTCAGGAACGCCTGGAAGGAGACGGTCAGCCGGGAGTCCTCGCCGGTCCGGGCGATCAGCTCGTCCCACAGCACGGCGTCCGAGCCCTCGCCGGGGGCGGCCTCCTCGGCGCGGTCCGCGGCGTCCGACAGCACGGTGTCGAGGGCCTCGATCGTGATCGCGCCGTCGTGGTCCAGGCCGAGCCCGCGGAGCCCGCCGAGCAGCGAGTCGGCGCACTCCCGGGCGATGTCGGCGAGCACGAGGTCCCCGGGGGGCCGTACGGCCGTCCCCGGCAGGACGATCAGGTGGGCGACCCCGGGCTCGGCCTCGAGCAGCGCACGGACCTCCGCCGTCCGCTCCGCGGGAGTGACGATGCGCAGGTGCAGCACGGCGGCGGATCCGGCTCAGGCGTCGCTCGGCTTCGGGGGCACGTAGTCGACCCCCGCCTCCTTGCGCTGGTCCGGCGTGATCGGCGCCGGGGCCGCCGTGAGCGGGTCGAAGCCGCCACCCGTCTTCGGGAAGGCGATGACCTCGCGGATCGAGTCCTGCCCGGCGAGCAGGGCGGTGATCCGGTCCCAGCCGAACGCGATGCCGCCGTGCGGGGGCGGGCCGAAGGCGAAGGCGTCCAGCAGGAAGCCGAACTTCTCCTGCGCCTCCTCCGCGGACAGGCCCATGATCTCGAAGACCCGCTTCTGCACGTCCGCGCGGTGGATACGGATGGACCCGCCGCCGATCTCGTTGCCGTTGCAGACGATGTCGTAGGCGTAGGCCAGCGCCTCGCCCGGGTCCTGCTCGAAGGTGTCGATCCACTCCGGCGTGGGCGAGGTGAAGGCGTGGTGCAGGGCGGTCCAGGCGCCCTTGCCGACGGCGACGTCCGTGGTGTCCGCCGTGCTCTCGAACATCGGGAAGTCGACGACCCACACGAACGACCAGGCGCTCTCGTCCAGCTGGCCGGTCCGCCGGGCGATCTCGCCGCGCGCGGCGCCGAGCAGGGCCCGGGCCTCGTTCGGCGTGCCCGCGGCGAAGAAGATGCAGTCGCCGGGCCCCGCGCCGACGGCGGCGGGCAGCCCCGCACGCTCCTCCTCGGACAGGTTCTTGACGACCGGGCCCTTCTCGGACACGGTCCCGTCCTCGTCCACCAGCACGTACGCGAGGCCGCGGGCGCCGCGCTGCTTGGCCCACTCCTGCCAGGCGTCGAGCTGCTTGCGGGGCTGCGCCGCGCCGCCCTGCATGACCACCGCGCCGACGTACGGGTTCTGGAACACCCGGAACTCGGTCTTGGCGAAGTACTCGGTGAGCTCGGTGAGCTCGATGGCGAAGCGCAGGTCCGGCTTGTCGGAGCCGTACCGGGACATGGCCTCGGCGTAGGAGATGCGCGGGATCTCGCCGACCTCGTGGCCGATCAGCGCCCAGAGCGCGGTGAGGATCTCCTCGGCCAGGCCGAGGACGTCGTCCTGCTCGACGAAGCTCATCTCGATGTCGAGCTGGGTGAACTCCGGCTGCCGGTCGGCGCGGAAGTCCTCGTCCCGGTAGCAGCGGGCGATCTGGTAGTACCGCTCCATCCCGCCGACCATCAGCAGCTGCTTGAACAGCTGCGGGGACTGCGGCAGCGCGTACCAGGAGCCGGGCCGCAGGCGGGCGGGCACCAGGAAGTCCCGCGCGCCCTCGGGGGTGGACCGGGTGAGGGTCGGGGTCTCGATCTCGACGAAGTCGTGCCCGTCGAGCACGGTGCGCGCGGCCTGGTTGACCTTGCTGCGCAGCTTGATCGCGGCGGCGGGCTCGGCGCGACGGAGGTCCAGGTAGCGGTACTTGAGCCGGACCTCCTCGCCGATGTTCGCGTCGTCGATCTGGAACGGCAGCGGGGCGGACTCGCTCAGCACGACGAGGTCGGTGACGGTGACCTCGATGGCGCCGGTCGGCAGGTCCGGGTTCTCGTTGCCCGCCGGTCGCGCGACGACCTCGCCGGTGACCTGCAGGCAGAACTCCGAGCGCAGCCGGTGGGCGCGCTCGGCCATCTCGCCCTCGCGGAACACGATCTGGGCGGAGCCGGAGGAGTCGCGCAGGTCGACGAAGATGACGCCACCGTGGTCGCGGCGACGGGCCACCCATCCGGCGAGGGTCACGGTCTGGCCGGCGTGCTCGGCACGCAGCGTGCCGACGGGGTGGGTTCGCATCACGGTGGATGAGGCTATCCGCCGGTGCACCCGCATTTCAGAGCAGGGTCAGCTGCTCCACCACCGGGGCGGCCAGGTGCTCCGCGGGCGGGGCCTTCGCGGCCACCTCCGACGCCGGGAAGCCCTGCTGCGTGCGCTGCACGCCGGTGCCGCGGTCCAGCCCGTGGGCGCGCAGCAGCGGCCGGACACGGGCGGCCAGGGCCTTGCGGTACTCGGGATCGGCGTAGGCGCCGCGCCGGTAGAGCCGCTCGTACCGCGGGACCAGCGCCGGGTACTCCCGCGCCAACCAGGCCAGGAACCACTCCCGGGTCCCGGCGCGCAGGTGCAGCGGCAGCACGCTCACCCCTGCTGCGCCCGCCGCCTTCACCTGCGTCAGCACGGCGTCGAGCGCCTCGCGGGAGTCCGTGAGGAACGGCAGCACCGGGGCGACCATGACCCCGCAGTCCAGCCCGGCGTCGGTGATCCGCCGGACGAGGTCCAGCCGGGCCGCCGGCGTCGGCGTGCCCGGTTCGAGGCGCTCCTGCAGGTCCCGGTCGACCAGCGCGATCGACACCCCGAGCCCGACGGGCACGTCCCGCGACGCGGCGGCCAGCTCCGGCAGGTCGCGGCCCAGGACCGTGCCCTTGGTCAGGACCGACAACGGGGTGCCCGCGCGGGCCAGCGCCCGGATGATCTCCGGCATCAGCCGGTACCGGCCCTCCGCGCGCTGGTAGGGATCGGTGTTGGTGCCCATCGCGACCGGCTCGCGGGCCCACTTCGGGCGGCCGAGCTCCCGCTGCAGGACCCGGGCGATGTTCACCTTCACCACGATCTGCGAGTCGAAGTCCGCGCCCGCGTCGAGATCGAGGTAGGTGTGGGTGTTGCGGGCGAAGCAGTAGACGCAGGCGTGGGAACAGCCGCGGTACGGGTTCACCGTCCAGGAGAACGGCATCGGCGAGGAGCCCGGCACCCGCATCGGACCAGTCGAACACACGTTCGACCGCATTGTCCACCGGGCGCATCCCGTCGTGATCGTCCACGCTGGCGCCATGCATGCGACGACCACCCTGATCGTGATGGGCGTGTCCGGCTCCGGGAAGTCGACGGTCGCCGAGGAGCTGGTCCGGCGCACCGGGTGGGCGTTCGCCGAGGGCGACGACCTCCACCCCGAGGCGAACCGCCGCAAGATGGCCGCGGGCCACCCGCTCACCGACGACGACCGGTGGCCCTGGCTGCGCCGGGTCGCGGACTGGATCGGCGAGCAGGAGGCGGCGGGCCGCAGCGCGGTCGTCACCTGCTCGGCGCTGCGCCGGGCCTTCCGCGACGTCCTCCGCGAGGGCCATCCCTCGGTCCGGTTCGTGCACCTCGCCGTCGACCCGGCGGACCTGCGGGACCGCCTCGCGCACCGGAAGGGCCACTACATGCCCGCGTCGCTGCTGCAGAGCCAGCTGGACACGCTCGAACCCCTCGGCGCGGACGAACCCGGGGTCACCGTGGACGGGGCGGGCGACCCCGGCGCCATCGGGGACCGGGTCCTGGCGGGTGCGGCGTGATCGCCGTCGCCCAGGACGCTCCGCCCGCGGCGGGCCCCACCCAGCTGGTCCTCGCGGCGCTGCCGGCCATCGCGGTCATCGTGCTGTTGATCACCTGGTTGCACGTGCACCCGTTCCTGGCGCTGCTCGCGGGCACGGGGGTCCTCGGCATCGTCGGGGGGCTGGGCGCGGACGGGACTGTGAAGAGCTTCACGACCGGCCTCGGCTCGACCGTCGGGGGTGTGGGCGTGCTGATCGCTCTCGGCGCCATGATCGGCGGGCTGCTGCGGGACTCCGGCGGCGCGGAACGGCTCGTCGAGGCCGTGACGACGCGGGTCGGCCCCCGCGGGACGCCCTCGGCGCCGACCTGGGCCTCACCCTGCTCTTCGGCCTCGCCGTGGCCATCCCCACGGTGATCGTCGCGGGCCCGCTGTTCGGCAGGCTCGCGACCCGCTGGGTGGGCATCGGACCGCCGCCCGAGCGCGCCGCCACCGCCGTGGCGGGCGAGGCGGAGGTCCACGAGCCGCGCCGCGCCGTCGGCATCGGCATCGGCGCGGTGGTCGCCGCGGTGCTCACACCCGTCGCGCTGATGCTGGTCCGGGCGGTCGCCGAGATCGCGCTGCCCGAGGAGAGCGGGGTGCGGGACGTGCTGGAGATCGTCGGCGAGCCCATCGTGGCGCTGCTGGTCGGGGTGCTGGTGGCGATGTTCGCGCTCGGCGTGCCGTCGGGCATGGGGCGCCGCGGCCTCACCGACTCGGTGGGCGGGGCGCTGCCCGCGATCGCCGGGATCCTGCTGATCGTCGGCGCGGGCGGAGGTTTCAAGCAGGCCCTGGTCGACGCCGGCGTCGGGGACCTGATCGGCGACTGGGCGGGCGCGGCGAACCTGTCCCCGCTGCTGCTCGGCTGGCTGGTCGCGGTGGCGATCCGGGTGGCGACGGGCTCCGCGACCGTCGCGACGATCACCGCCGCGGGCATCGTCGCCCCGCTCGCGGCAGCCCTGCCCGCACCGACTGTGGCACTGCTGGCCCTGGCGATCGGGGCGGGCTCGCTGTTCTTCTCCCACGTCAACGACGCCGGGTTCTGGCTGGTCAAGGAGTACTTCGGGCTGACGGTGGGACAGACGATCAAGAGCTGGTCGCTGATGGAGACGGTCATCTCGGTCGTCGGCCTGTCGTTGGTGCTCCTGCTGTCGGCGTTCGTCTGACCCCGTCCGCACCGACCCCGCGTTCCTCCGGTCGGCGCGCGACGGCGAGGATGCGGGCATGGCCCGCCACGAGCGCCCCCCTGCGCTCCCTCCGGAGGAGGCGACGGAGCGCACCGAGCCGATCCCGGCGGTCCCCCGTCCCCCGAGTCCCCCACTCCCGACGCCCGAGTCCCCCGGTTCGGACGCCCGAGTCGGACGTCGGACGGGGAGCCGGTCGGCGGATGAGCCCGGCGCCGAGCCGGTGGCGGTCGGTCGGGTCGTGGACCGCGGCCACCTGGGCCACCGGGCGCCCGGGCACGGCCACGGACACGGACACGGCCCCGCCACTCCCGCGGGCCGACGGGTCCGGTTGCTGCTCGCGGCGCTGCTCGTCCCGTGCGGCCTCGCGACGCTCGTCGGGCTCGTCCTGCTCTGGCCGACCGGGGACCTCCCGCACACCGTGCAGCGGGCGCAGGAGGTGTTCCCCGCGGAAGTCGTCGCGGCCCAGGTCGCGGACTGCTCCCCCGGCTCGGGCGACGGCGCCTGCGCGGGCCTGACCCTGCACATGACAGGCGGACCGCTCCCCGGTCGGGAGCTCGTCCAACTGGTCCCCGTCGAACCGTCCACCCCGCGGTTCGCGGTCGGCGACCCGGTGCAGGTCGCCTACTCCGGTGGCGACACCGCCGATCCCGGCTCGTACCAGGTCGTCGACTTCCAGCGCAGCGGCGCCCTGATCTGGCTCGGCGCGGCCTTCGCGCTCGCGGTCCTGCTGCTCGGCCGGTGGCGGGGGCTCGCGGCCCTGATGGCGCTGGGGCTGAGCCTGGTCGTGCTGGTCGTCTTCGTGCTGCCTGCGATCCTCGCCGGGTCGAGCCCGGTCGCGGTCGCGGTGGTCGGCTCCTCGGTGATCATGTTCCTGGTCCTCTACCTGACGCACGGTTTCTCCGCCCGCACCTCCACGACCGTGCTGGGCACCCTGCTCGCCCTCGCCCTGATCGCCCTGCTCAGCGCGGGGTTCTCGGCGTTCGCCCGGCTCACCGGCCTCGACGACACCACCGCGGGCCTCATCGCCGCACTCGGCGCACCCGTCGACGCCCGGGGGCTCGTGCTCGCCGGTGTGCTGATCGGCGCTCTCGGCGTGCTCGACGACGTCACCGTCACCCAGACCAGCGCGGTCTGGGAGCTCCGCGCCGCCGACCCGACGATGAGCCCCCGCGCACTCTTCGCGGCCGGCATGCGGATCGGCCGCGACCACGTCTCGTCCGCGGTGAACACGCTGGTCCTGGCGTACGCGGGCGCGTCGCTCCCGCTGCTGCTGCTCTTCACCGTCGCGGGGCAGGGCCCCGGCGCGGTCCTGACCTCGCAGGACGTCGCGACGGAGGTGGTCCGCACCCTGGTCGGCAGCATCGGCATCGTCGCCGCGGTCCCGATCACCACCGCCCTGGCCGCCCTCGTCGCGACCCGCGAGGAACCCTGACCCTCCCCGACCACACGTTTCGTGCTCTCCGCGCGGCAAGATCGCCGTCTCCGTGCGCTCAGCGTCGTGGAGACAGCACAGTGAGCACGAAACGTGCGCTCACCCACCGCTGCGCTCACCCACCGCTGCGCTCACCCACCGCTGCGCTCACCCACCGCTGCACTCACCCACCGCGGCGCTCAGCGCGGCGCGCGGGCGATCAGCGTCGCCTCGCCGTTCCGCTCCTCGTGCGCGAGGGTCTCGAGGGTCGGGAAGGCCGTCGCGAGCTCGCCGGGTGAGGCACGGAAGGGCCCGGGCTCATCGTCCACCTCGGACAACACCGTGATCACGAGCAACCCGCCCGGCGCGAGCACGTCGGCGAGGGCCGGGTAGAGCGCGGGTTCGCGGAAGCGCTGACAGACGACCAGGTCGTACGGCCCCGCCACGGGCATGCCCGCATCGAGATCGGCTTGGATCCACCGCACCGCCCCCGCCCCGACACGCTCACCCTCCGATCCCGGCGTCTCACTCCCGCGCCCCGGGGTCGGACTCGCGGGCGATGGGGTCCCACTCGCAAGCGGTGGGGTCCCGCTCGCGGGCGGTGGGGTCCCACTCGCGGATCGGGCGAGGGTTCGGGCGGAGGTGAGGGCCGCGCCTGAGACGTCGACCCCGTCCACCACCAGACCCCGTTGCGCCAACCACACCGCCACCGCACCCCGACCGCAGGCCAGGTCGAGCGCGCGGCCGACGGCGGGCAGCAGGTCCAGCCGGCCCCGCAGCCCGTCCGGGGGCAGGGGGGTGCCGGGCCCGACCGCGGCATGGCGGGCGTCCCAGCGGAGCCGGTCGGCGTCGCTCACGTGAGCAGCGAGCTCAGCTCCGTGACCACCGACTCCAACGGCACCGAGCGCTGGTCCCCGGACGCCAGGTCCTTCACCCCGACCGTGCCCGCCTCGAGGTCCCGCTCGCCCAGCACCAGCGCGTAGCGGGCGCCGGAGCGGTCGGCGGACTTCATCGAGCCCTTCAGCCCGCGACCGCCGTAGGCGAGGTCCACCCGCACCCCGGCCCGCCGCAGCTCGCCCGCGATGGTGACCAGCCGCCGTCGGGCGGCATCGCCGAGGGGGACGCCGAAGACCTCGACCCGGGCCGTGGACCAGGGCCGGAGCCCCTCGACGCCGCAGGCGAGCAGGGTGCGGTCCACCCCGATCCCCCAGCCGACGCCGGACAGCTCCTGGCCGCCCAGGGTCGCCATCAGGCCGTCGTAGCGACCGCCGCCGCCGATGCCGGACTGGGCGCCGAGGCCGTCGTGCACGAACTCGAACGTGGTCTTGGTGTAGTAGTCCAGCCCGCGCACCATCCGCGGGTTGATCGTGTAGGCGACGCCGAGGTCGTCCAGGTGCTCCAGCACGGCCGCGTGGTGCGCGGCGGACGCCTCCGACAGGTGGTCCAGCAGCAGCGGCGCGTCCTCCATCAGCTTCCGGACCTCGGGGCGCTTGTCGTCCAGCACCCGGAGCGGGTTGATCGCGGCCCGCGCGCGGGTGGCCTCGTCCAGGTCCAGCCCGGCCAGGAACGCCTGCAGCCGCTCCCGGTACGCCGGACGGCACTCCGCGTCCCCCAGCGAGGTCAGCTCGAGCCGGTACCCGGTCAGGCCCAGGGACTTGAAGCCCTCGTCCGCGATGGCGACGACCTCGGCGTCCAGCGCCGGGTCGTCCGCCCCGATCGCCTCGACGCCGACCTGCTGCAGCTGCCGGTACCGCCCGGCCTGCGGCCGTTCGTAGCGGAAGAACGGGCCCGCGTAGCGCAGCTTCACCGGCAGCCCGACCCGGTCCAGGCCGTGCTCGATCACCGACCGGACGACGCCTGCGGTGCCCTCGGGCCGCAGCGTCACCGACCGCTCGCCGCGGTCCGCGAAGGTGTACATCTCCTTGCTGACGACGTCCGTGGACTCCCCCACGCCCCGCGCGTACAGCCCGGTCTCCTCGAAGACCGGCAGCTCGATGTAGCCGTACCCGGCCCGGTCCGCCGCCGCGGCCAGCGTGTCCCGGACGTGCAGGAAGCCCGCGGACTCCGGCGGGGAGTACTCCGGGACGCCCTTCGGGGCCGCGAACGGCTGGATCCGGTCCTGCACGCTGGTCACAATCCCCTCCCGGGGGCCGGCGCGAGCCCCCGCAGGAACGGGTTGGACGCCCGCTCCCGCCCGATCGTCGTCGTCTGGCCGTGGCCCGGCAGCACCACCGCGCTGTCCGGACGCCCGAGCAGCCGCTCCCGGATGCTCTCCAGCAGCTGCTCGTGCGAGCCGCCGGGCAGGTCGGTCCGGCCGATCGAGCCCGCGAACAGCGTGTCCCCGGCGAGCACGACCTCGGTCCCGTCCTCGGTGTCGGTCGTGAAGACCACCGATCCCGGAGTGTGCCCGGGGGTGTGGTCGACGCGCAGCCGCATTCCGGCCAGCTCCAGCTCGCCGCGGTCGGTCAACTCACGCACCTCGCGGGGCTCGCGCAGCTCCAGCCGCCCGCCGAAGAAGGCCGCGGACTCCCTGCTGATGCCCTTCATGGGGTCCGCGAGCAGCGCACGGTCCTCGGGATGGATCCAGGCCGGGATGTCCGTGCCGTCGCACACCGGCTGGACGCTGAAGGTGTGGTCGAAGTGGCCGTGCGTCAGCAGCACCGCGACGGGAGTGAGCCGGTGCTCGGCCAGCGCGGCCTGCAACGGGTCCACGGCGTCCTGCCCGGGATCGACGATCACGCACGCCTCGCCCGCGGCGGGGGCGACGACGTAGCAGTTGGTCTGGAAGGCACCTGCGGGAAAGCCGGCGACGAGCACGATGAACAGCCTAGACACGGGTCACACAGGGCGGCTCGATACCCTTCCCGGGCGATCGACTCAGAACACGGAGGGTGCCCGCGTGGCCACGAATCAGATGCGCCGTGAGGCGGCCAAGCGGAAGCTGGCGAACCAGCAGAAGCGGCGGGAGGAACAAGCCCGCAGGCGCAAGCGCGTGGCCGTGATCTCATCGGCCGCGGCGGTGGTCGTGGTGGTCGTGGCCGTCGTGCTGCTGACCACCGCCCCCTGGCGGTCGGAGGCGCCCACCGCCGACACCGCCGCCCCCAGCGGCACCGCCGCGCCCGCCGCCCCCACCGACGCCGCGCAGAACGTGCCGACCACGCCGGCCGCGGTGCCCGTCCGGCCGACCGCGCTGCCCGCCACGGTGGACTGCCAGTACCCGACGGGCAGCGAGGCCGCCGCGAAGCCGGTGAACCCGCCGTCGGCCACCACCGGGGTCAGCAGCCAGGGCACCGTCGCCGCCTCGCTGACCACCAGCGCGGGCCCCATCGGTCTCACCCTCGACCGGGCGCTGGCCCCCTGCACGGTCAACAGCTTCACCAGCCTCGCGCAGCAGGGCTACTTCGACGGCACCACCTGCCACCGGCTCACCACCTCACCCGGCCTGCAGGTGCTGCAGTGCGGTGACCCGTCCGGCAGCGGCAGCGGCGGCCCCGGCTACACCTTCGCGGACGAGACGTTCCCGGAGATCAAGTACGGCCGCGGGCTGCTCGCCATGGCCAACGCCGGGCCGAACACGAACGGCAGCCAGTTCTTCATGATCTACGGCGAGGCCCAGCTCAGCCCGGACTACACCGTCTTCGGCACCATCGACGCGGCCGGTCTGCAGACCCTCGACACCGTCGGCGCCGGCGGCACCACCACCGGCCAGGGCGACGGCGCCCCCGCGACCCCGGTGACCATCCAGTCCGCGTCGGTCCAGTCCTGATCTGCACGAACGGCACTCTTGTGCGGTAGGTCCGCACGAGAGTGCCGTTCGTGCGGTCGACCGGCGGTGGGTCCGGACGAGAGTGCCGTTCGTGCGGTCAGCCTGCGGACGTGACCCGGTACACGTCGTAGACGCCCTCGACGTTCCGCACCGCGTGCAGGACGTGGCCGAGGTGTTTCGGGTCGCCCATCTCGAACGAGAAGCGCGACACGGCGACCCGGTCCCGCGAGGTGGTCACGGAGGCGGACAGGATGTTGACCTTCTCGTCCGCCAGGACCTTGGTGACGTCCGAGAGCAGCCGGTGTCGGTCCAGCGCCTCGACCTGGATCGCCACCAGGAAGACCGACGCCGGCGAGACCGACCACGCGACGTCCACCAGCCGCTCCGAGCGGGCCTTGAGGTCCGCGGCGTTGGTGCAGTCCGTGCGGTGCACCGAAACCGCGCCCCCGCGCGTGACGAACCCGAGGATCTCGTCCCCGGGCACGGGGGTGCAGCAGCGGGCGAGCTTGCAGTAGACGTCCCCGAGCTGCTTGCCGTCCTCGCCCTGCAGGACCACGCCCGCGTCCCCGGTCGGCCTGCGGACCCGGACCGTGGACGGGGTGGCCCGCTCGGCGAGCTCCTCCTCCGCATCCTCGACGCCGCCGATCAGGGCGACGAGCCGCTGGACGACGTGCCGGGCGCTGGCCTGGCCCTCCCCGATCGCCGCGTAGAGCGCGGAGACGTCCGGGTAGTGCATCTCGCGGCCGAGCGCGGTCATCGCGTCCGTGGACACGAGGCGCTGCAGCGGCATGCCCGTGCGCCGGGCCTCCCGCGTGATCGCCTCCTTGCCCTCCTCGATGGCCTCCTCGCGACGCTCCTTCGCGAACCACTGCTTGATCTTGTTCTTGGCACGCGGGGACTGGACGAAACCCAGCCAGTCCCGCGACGGCCCCGCGCCCTCGGCCTTCGACGTGAAGATCTCGACGACGTCCCCGGACTCCAGGGTGCGCTCCAGCGCGACCAGCCTGCCGTTGACCCGCGAGCCGATGCACCGGGCGCCGACCTCGGTGTGCACCGCGTAGGCGAAGTCCACCGGCGTGGAGCCGACGGGGAGCGTGACCACGTCGCCCTTCGGTGTGAAGACGAACAGCTCCTTGGCCGCGAGGTCGTAGCGCAGCGACTCGAGGAAGTCCCCGGGGTCCGCGGCCTCGCGCTGCCAGTCCAGCAGCTGGCGCATCCACGACATCTCGTCGATCTCGACCGACGAACCGGAGTTCGTCCCCCGGGTCTCCTTGTAGCGCCAGTGCGCCGCGATGCCGTACTCGGCGGTGCGGTGCATCTCGCGGGTGCGGATCTGGACCTCGAGGGGCTTGCCGTCCGGCCCGATCACCGTCGTGTGCAGCGACTGGTAGACGCCGAACCGGGGCTGGGCGATGTAGTCCTTGAACCGCCCGGGCATGGGCTGCCAGATCGCGTGCACCATGCCCATCGCGGCGTAGCAGTCCCGCACCTCCTCGACCAGGACGCGGACGCCGACCAGGTCGTGGATGTCGTCGAACTCGCGGCCCTTGACGATCATCTTGCGGTAGATCGAGTAGTAGTGCTTCGGCCTGCCCTCCACCGTGCCCTCGACGCGCGCGGCGGTCAGCTGCCGGGAGATCTCCTCGATGACCTGCTTGAGGTAGGTGTCCCGGGAGGGCGCGCGGGTCGCGACGAGCCGGACGATCTCGTCGTACTTCTTCGGGTGCAGGATCGCGAAGGACAGGTCCTCCAGCTCCCACTTCACCGTGGCCATGCCGAGCCGGTGGGCCAGCGGCGCCATGACCTCCAGGGTCTCGCGAGCCTTCTTGGCCTGCTTCTCCGGCGGCAGGAACCGCATGGTCCGCATGTTGTGCAGCCGGTCGGACAGCTTGATCACCAGGACCCGGGGGTCCCGGGCCATCGCGACGACCATCTTGCGGATCGTCTCGGCCTCCGCCGCGGTGCCGAACTCGACCTTGTCCAGCTTGGTGACGCCGTCCACCAGGTGGGCGACCTCGTCCCCGAACTCCTGGCGCAGCTTGTCCAGCGAGTAGTCGGTGTCCTCGACGGTGTCGTGCAGCAGGGCCGCGACCAGCGTGGTCGTGTCCATGCCGAGCTCGGCCAGGATCGTGGCGACGGCCAGCGGGTGCGTGATGTACGGGTCGCCGGACTTGCGCTTCTGCCCCTGGTGCTTCTCCTCGGCGACGTCGTACGCGCGCTGCAGCAGCACGAGGTCGGCCTTGGGGTGCAGCGTGCGGTGGACGCTCGCCAGCGGCTCCAGCACGGGCTTGACGATCGCGACCCGCTGGGGCGTCATCCGGCGCGCGATCCGGGCGCGGACGCGGCGGGTGGCGGAGGGCCGGGCGTCGTCCTCCACGGGGGCGGGCGGGTTCTGCTGGACGTCCGTCACCGGCACCTCACCGCATCATCCGCCACCCGGTGGAGGATACGCCGACCTAATAGCTGAGCAGTGCGTGGACCGCGGTTCCGGAGAGCCGCTCGCGTCCCTTCAGCGCGGCCAGCTCGATGACCGTGCCGAACCCAAGGACCTCCGCCCCGGCGTCGGCGAGCAGCCCGCAGGCCGCAGCGGCGGTCCCGCCGGTGGCGAGCACGTCGTCCACCACGAAGACCTTCATCCCGGGCTCGACGACGGCGGCGGGCAGCTCCAGCGTGGCCGTCCCGTACTCCAGCTCGTAGGTCCGGGTACCGGCCACGGAGGGCAGCTTGCCCGCCTTGCGGATCGGCACCACGCCGGTGCCCGCGACCAGCGCCACCGCGGCCCCGATCAGGAACCCGCGCGCCTCGACGCCCGCGACGAGGTCCGCCGCGCCCGCCGACGCCGCCAGCTCGGTGGTCAGCGTGGCGAACGCCGCGGAGTCGGCGAGGACCGGCGTCAGGTCCCGGAACAGCACCCCGGGCTCGGGGTAGTCCGGGACCGACCGGACCAGGTCCCGGACCCGCTCCAGCTCGACGGCCGAGTCGTCGAGGCTCACCTCCGCCGCTTCCCCGTGGGACGGCCCGACTTCCCCTGCGGGCGGCCCGGCTGGGACCGCTGCGGCGTGCTCGCGGCCGCGGCGAGGGCGCGCTCGCGGCGCAGCTCCCGCTCGACGGCCTCGTCGTCCCCGGTGTCGAGGTCCTCGATCTCCTCGCCGGACTGCGCGGCGGCCGCGCGGGCCCGGCGGGCGGCGACCCGGGCGGCCTGCTTGCGGTACCGCGGGTCCCGCATCTTGAGGTCGACGAGCAGCGGCGTGGCCAGCAGCAGCGAGGACAGCGCACCCGCGATGATGCCGACGAGCTGCACCAGCGCGAGGTCGGCCAGCGTCCCGACGCCGAGCAGCCCGACGCCCACCACCAGCAGCCCGAGCACCGGCAGCACCGCGATCAGCGAGGTGTTGATCGAGCGCATCAGCGTCTGGTTGACCGCGAGGTTCGCCTGCTCGCCGTAGGTGCGGCGGGTCAGCTGCAGCACACCGCGGGTGTTCTCCTTGACCTTGTCGAACACCACGACCGTGTCGTAGAGCGAGAAGCCCAGGATCGTGAGCAGGCCGATCACCGTGGACGGGGTGACCTCGAACCCGACGATCGAGTAGATGCCCGCGGTGACGACGACGTCGTGCACCAGCGCCACCAGCGCCGCGATCGCCATGGCGCGTTCGAAGTAGAACGCGAGGAACAGCGTGACCAGCACGAGGAACACGGCGAGCGCGATCAGCGCCTGCCGGGTGATCTCCCCGCCCCAGGTGCCGCTCACCGCGCTGTCGCTGATGGACTGCGCGGAGGGCTGTCCGTCCGTACCGAGCGGCTGGAGCTGGGTGAACAGGGCCTGGCGCAGCGCGCTGATCTGACCCGCGTCCAGCGACTCGGAGCGGATCAGGATGGTGGCGCTCGCCCCCACCCCCGCGGCCTGGGTCGAGGCGGGGGCCGTCCCCACGCTCTCGGTGAACACGCGCTCGACCTGCTCGGTCGTGATCGTGCCGTTCGCGCCCGCGGCGGGCATCTGGACCTGCGAGCCGCCGGTGAAGTCGATGCCGAGGTTGAAGCCCCGGATCGCGATCGACAGCACGCAGATCAGCACCAGCACGCCGAAGGTGACGTACCAGGTCCTGCGCCGCCCGACGACGTCGAACGCGCCCGTACCGCTGTACAGCCTGCTGAACACGGACATCGTCAGGCCTCCTTCGCGCCGGACCCGGCGGTTTCACGTGTGCGGCGCCGTTGCGCGCCGACCTTGGCGACCGCACCCAGCCCGGAGAGCGTGGTGCTGGCGAAGATCTTCGCGTTGGAGGCCAGCACGACCAGCGGGTGCGTCACGAGGAAGACCACGACCAGGTCGAGCACGGTGGACATGCCGAGGGTGAACGCGAAACCCTTCACCTGGCCCACCGCGAGGATGTAGAGCACGGCGGCGGCCAGGAAGCTGACCGCGTCCGCCGTGAGGATCGTGCGCCGCGCCCGGGCCCAGGCGCGCGGCACGGCCGAGCGGAACGAGCGGCCCTCGCGCACCTCGTCCTTGAGCCGTTCGAAGAAGATCACGAACGAGTCCGCGGTGATGCCGATCGCCACGATGAACCCGGCGACGCCCGCGAGGTCGAGGGTGAACCCGATCCAGCGCCCGAGCAGCACCAGGACCGCGTAGACGACCGCGCCGGACAGCACCAGCGACAGGATCGTGAGCAGCCCGAGCACCCGGTAGTAGAAGAGGCAGTAGACGAACACCAGCGCCAGGCCGACGGCGCCTGCGAGCAGCCCGGCCTCCAGCGAGGCGAGCCCGAGGGTGGCCGACACGGTCTGGGCCTCGGAGGACTGGAAGGACAGCGGCAGCGAGCCGTAGCGCAGCACGCTGGCCAGGTCCTGGGCCTGCTGCTGGCTGAAGTTGCCGCTGACCTGGGTGTTCCCGTAGAGCGCGCCCTGGATCGTGGGCGCGGAGACGACCTCGCCGTCGAGCACGAAGGCGGCCTGCGTGCCGACGTTCGCCGCGGTGTAGTCGCCCCAGGCCCGCGCGCCCGCGGACTTGAAGGTCAGGTCGACCACGTAGCCGACGCCCTGCTGGTTCTGCGTGGCGGTGGCGGACGCGATCTCCGTGCCCTCGACGATCGTCGGGCCGAGGATGTACTTCGCGGTGCCGTTCTGGTCGCAGGCGACCAGCGGAAGGGCCGGGTCGTCGTAGCCGCGCAGCGGGTCCGGCACCGAGCAGTCGAGGGCCTGCTGCGCGATCTGCTGGGTGGTCGGGTCGGTGCTCTGCCGCAGCTCACGGGCCTGGGCGATGGCCGCGGCCTGCGCCGGGTCGTCCGACGTGGGCGCGGCAGTGGGCGCAGTGGGCGCCGTCGGCTGCGCCGGCGGCTGCGTGGGGTCCTGGGCCAGAGCGGTGGAGTACGAGACGGGCGCGACGTCCTGCTCGACGACCCCGCCCATGCCCTGTGGCTGCCCGTCGGTGCCGGTGGCGGGAGCGCTGCCGGTGGCGGGAGCGCTGCCGTCGGTGGGAGCGCTGCCGTCGGTGGGAGCGCTGCCGTCGGTGGGCGCCGTGCTCCCGTCCGTGGCGCCGGGGGTGCCGCCGGGAGCGGCGCCGGTGCCGTCGGTGGGGGCCGCGGGGGTCGCCGCGATGGCCTGCCCGACGACCGGGCGGAAGCGCAGCTGCGCGGTCTGGGCCAGCGAGCGGGCCTGCTCGCCGCCGTCCCCCGGCACCGTGATGGTGAGGTTGCTGCCGTCCAGGACGACCTCGGCGCCGCTGACCCCGAGCCCGTTCACGCGCTGCTCGATGATCGACTGCGCCTGGATCAGCTGGTCCCGCGGGGGGACCGCACCGGACTCGGTGCGCGCGGTCAGCGTGACCCGCGTACCGCCCTGCAGGTCGATGCCCAGCTTCGGTGCGAAGGACCGGTCACCGGTGAACGCCACCAGCGCGTACAGCACCACGACGATGCCCGCGAACGCCGCGAGGTACCGCCAGGGGCGGATTCGCCCCGGGGTCGTTGCCACTCTCTTCTACTCTCCCGGTGATCACGGCCGCGTCAGCGTGCCTGACTCCCGCGTGCGACCACTCGCGCCGCACCCCGCCTGCCGGCATGATGCTGCCGCACCGGTCCGGGGGCGCGGACGGCACCCCCTTCTCGCTGAAGGGGTTACTTCTTCTCGTCCGCGGGCGCGTCGACGACGGCGTCCTTCGGGGTGTCCGAGACCGCACCGTTGGTGGTACTCGTCCCGTTCGTCGTGCTCGTGGGCAGCTCGGCCGGGGTGTCCGACTCGGTGGTCGGCGCCACGACCGTGTCGTCCGCGTCCGAGTGCGCCTCGCTCGCCACCTTGTCGCGGACGGCGGCCCGCAGCCAGGTGGTCACCACGCCGTCGGCGATCTCGAGGTCGATGGTGTCCTCGTAGGACGCGTCGACGACGGTGCCGCGCAGCCCGGAGGTGGTGGTGACGACGTCACCCTCGGTCAGCGCATCCTGCAGCTGCTTGGTCTCCGCCAGCGCACGCTTCTGCTTGCGGCCCGACAGGAAGATCGGGATGAACAGCAGCAGGATCAGGATCGGGAACAGCAGGCTCATGTCCATGGTGTCGCAATACTCCGTTTCTCGGGCACGTCGGACGGCGAGTCTGCCACTCGAGGTGGCGGGCCGGGCCGGCGGCCCTGTCCTCGTGATACGCGCGTGACGTGCGGGTTCTCTGCGAGCCCGGCTAGAACAGACCCTCCGCCTCGGCGGGCGGACGCAACCCGAGATGGGCCCAGGCCGCCGGTGTGGCGACCCGCCCTCGCGGCGTCCGGGCCAGCATTCCGGCCCGTACCAGGTAGGGCTCGCAGACCTCCTCGACGGTACCGGGTTCCTCGCCCACCGCCACAGCCAACGTGGACACGCCCACCGGTCCCCCGCCGAACGTCTTCACCAGCGCACTCAGCACGGCGCGGTCCAGGCGGTCCAGGCCGAGCTCGTCGACGTCGTAGACGGCGAGGGCGTCCCGGGCCACCGCCCGGGTCACGGACCCGTCCGCGCGGACCTCCGCGAAGTCCCGCACGCGCCGGAGCAGCCGGTTCGCGATACGGGGCGTGCCCCGGGAGCGGCCTGCGATCTCGTGTGCGCCGTCCGGCCTGAGGTCCACGTCCAGGATCGTCGCGGCGCGGGTGAGCACGCGTTCGAGTTCCGGCGGCTCGTAGAACTCCATGTGCGCGGTGAACCCGAAGCGGTCCCGCAGCGGGCCGGTCAGCGCGCCGGCCCGTGTCGTGGCGCCGACCAGCGTGAACGGCGCGATGTCGAGCGGGATCGAGGTCGCCCCCGGACCCTTCCCGACGACGACGTCCACCCGGAAGTCCTCCATCGCGAGGTACAGCATCTCCTCGGCCGGGCGGGCGATGCGGTGGATCTCGTCGATGAACAGCACGTCCCCGGGGACGAGGTTGGACAGCATCGCGGCGAGGTCGCCCGCCCGCTCCAGCGCAGGCCCGGAGGTCAGCCGGATCGCGGCGCCCATCTCGGCCGCGACGATCATGCTGAGGCTCGTCTTGCCCAGGCCGGGAGGGCCGGAGAGCAGGATGTGGTCCGGCGGGTCGCCGCGCCTGCGGGCACCTTCGAGCACGAGTTCGAGCTGCTCGCGGACCCGGTGCTGGCCGATGAACTCGCTCAGCCGCCGCGGCCGCAGCGAGTTCTCGACGTCGAGGTCCTCGGGCACGACCTCGGCCGCCACCCCGCTGAACTCGCGGTCGTCCTCGCTCACCGCGCCACCCCCACGTCGAGAGGCACGCCTGCGACCTCCGGACGGGGTCCCGAGGTCGCGTCCCGGCCGGTCACCGGCTGCGCCCCAGGCTGGACAGCGCGGTCCGGAGCAGCCGCGCCGGGTCGGCGTCCGGGGTCTCGGCCAGCACCGCGTCCACCGCCTGCTCGGCGGGCCTCAGCGTGAACCCGAGCCCGACGAGCGCCTCCACGACCTGCTCCCGCCGGGCGTTCCCACTCTGCGCGGGCGCGCTCGCCGACGGAGCGGCGGTCGGCGTGACCAGCACCTTGTCCCGCAGCTCGACGACCAGCCGCTCCGCGCTCTTCCTCCCGACGCCGGGGATGCGCTGCAGGGTGACCAGGTCGCCGTCGTGCAGGGCGCGGCGCAGGACGTCCGGCTCCAGCACGGCGATGGTGGCCAACGCGAGCCGCGGCCCGATCCCGCTCACGGTCTGGAGCAGCAGGAACAGCTCCCGCTCGTCCGCGTCCGCGAAGCCGAAGAGGGTCAGCGACTCCTCGCGGACGATCAGCGTGGTGGCGAGCGTGGCCTCCGTGCCGCGGCGCAGCCCGGCGAGGGTGCTGGGCGTACAGAACACCGCGTACCCCAGACCGCCGACGTCGACCACGGCGTGGTCCAGCCCGATCTCCAACACCGGCCCACGCACGGACGAGATCACAGCCACTCCCGGGAGAAGTACGAACACAAGTTCGAGCCGCAGGCTACCGCCCGCCCCACCCACCCCCCGCACTCCCCCGCCCGCGAGTCCCCCACTTCGGACAGGCGAGTCCACCGTTTGGGACTCGCGAGTCGGACGTCAGCGCTTCCGAGCAGCCGCCAGTCGTTCCCTCTGCAGCGCCGCGAGCTTCGCCTTGTGGACCTTCGCGAGCTCGGACGCCCGCTTCTCGGCCTCCGCCATGCGCGCCATCATCGGCGCACGCCAGCAGTGGCAGATGGCGAGCGCGAGGGCGTCCGCGGCGTCGGCGGGCTTCGGAGCCTCCGCCAGCCCGAGCACCCGGGTGACCATCGTCGTGACCTGCGCCTTGTCGGCGCGCCCGGCGCCGGTCACCGCAGCCTTGACCTCGCTGGGTGTGTGGAACGCGACCGGCAGCCCCGCCTTCGCCGCGACCAGCGCGACGACCCCACTCGCCTGGGCGGTCCCCATGACCGTGCGGACGTTGTGCTGGCTGAACACGCGCTCGATGGCCACGACGTCCGGCCGGTGCCGCGCGATCCAGCGCTCCACCTCGGTCGCCACGACCAGCAGCCTGCGGTCGACCGGCAGGTCGATCCCACTGCGCACGACGCCGACGGCCACGCACGCGACCTGCCTGCCGCCCGTCCCGTCGACCACGCCGAGCCCGCACCGGGTCAACCCCGGGTCGACTCCGAGCACCCGCACACGCGCTCCCCTCGCTCGCGGGGAACGCTACCGGCGGCCTCCGCCCCATCCGGGAGCGGCGCGCCGCACCGCGGAGCCCGCACTCGGGATCGGCGCGGCTCGCGGGACTCACAGGGCAGGCAGCGTGGTGCTCGGAGGCCCTGGCGTCGAACTCACGGTCACTGGCGTCGAACTCGCGGGCACGCGTGTCCGACTCGCGCGGTGGGGTCCGACACGCGGGCGGTGGGGCGGGCTCGTGGGGATCGGGGTGGGGGTGGGCATGATGGGGAGGTGCGGGTGGAGATCGTCGGGTTGTTCGCCTCCGCCGTGCACGCTTTCGAGGGGCGGCCCGGGGACGGGCCGCGGCCGGACCCCGAGGATCCGCGCCGGGAGTGTCTCGAGGTGCGGGCCGGGCTCGGGGTGGTCGGGGACCGGTACTTCCACCATCCGGCCCACCGGCAGGCCTCGGTGACGCTGCTGGCCGTCGAGTCGCTCGAACGGATCGCCGCCGAGCTCGGGGTCTCGGCGTTCGATCCCGCGCTCGCCCGCCGCACCGTCGTCCTGCGCGGGGCGGACGTCGACGCCCTCACCCACACCGACTTCACCCTCGACGGCCTGCGCTTCCGCGGCCACCGCGCCGCCCACCCGTGCCGGTGGATGGACGTCGTGCTCGCGCCCGGCGCCTTCCGCGCGATGCGGGGTCACGGCGGGGTGCGGTGCGAGCCGCTGTCCGACGGCGTGCTGCGCCTCGGCCCCACGACGCTGCGGGTGCGGGACGCCGCGTAGCGCCTCAGCCTGCCTGACGGCGGTCCGCGAGCGGGATCGCGCGCAGGGCGTCGGCCGGGCCCGCGAGCCACCGCCGCACCTCGCGGCGGGAGCGCAGGCGCACCACCGGGAGCTCGGGACGGGCCTCGCGCGCCCGCCCGACCTGCACCGCCGTCTTCGGATGGGTGCGCCAGGCCCAGCGGACGATGTGGTCGGGATCGGTGAGGACGCTCCGGAACGGCGGCTCCACGTTGCCGTTCCACAGCTCCACCCGCCGCACCCGCCGGACGACGGTGCGCGGCACGACCTGCGTCATCACCCGCCACCGCGGCAGGTCCAGCCAGACCAGCAGGTCCAGGCGGGGCAGCAGCAGCGGGCGGGCCCTGCCGTATCCGTAGTCGGTGACCCAGCGGTCCCGTGCCACCAGCGCGCGGACGTCGGCGTCGAACGTCGGCCGTTCGATCCAGTCGGGACCGTGGAACAGCCCGTCCAGCTCGGTGTACGGGAGCGCCGCCAGCGCCCGCGCGAGAGTGGACTTCCCCGAGCCGGAGCACCCGGCGATCGCGACGCGACGGACGGGGGCGGGCAGCGGATCAGCGGGTCCGAGCAGCACCCCTCGATCCTGCCCGGCCCCACAACCGGTGTGGTGTGCGCCGTCCTCCCTAGTGCGCGGCGTCGTCCCAACTGCGGCCGTAGCCGACCGAGACCTCCAACGGCACCGACAGGTCCTCGGCGGCCGCCATCTCGCGGCGGACCAGCTTCTCGACGGCGGCGTGCTCGCCCTCGGCGACCTCGAGGACCAGCTCGTCGTGCACCTGGAGCAGGACCCGGCTGCGCAGCTGCTCCGCGGCCAGTGCCTTGTGCACCTCGATCATCGCGACCTTGATGATGTCCGCCGCGCTGCCCTGGATCGGGGCGTTGAGCGCCATCCGCTCGGCCATCTCACGGCGCTGCCGGTTGTCGCTCGTCAGGTCCGGCAGGTACCGGCGGCGGCCGAGCATGGTGGCGGTGAAGCCCTCCTTGCGCGCCACGTCCACCACCGAGCGCAGGTAGTCCCGCACTCCGCCGAAGGTCTCGAAGTAGTCGTCCATGAGGCCCTTGGCCTCCTCCGTGGAGATGCGCAGCTGCCCGGACAGCCCGAACGCCGACAACCCGTACGCGAGGCCGTAGTTCATCGCCTTGATCTTGGCGCGCTGGGCGGGGGTGACCTCCTCCGCCGCGACGCCGAACACCTTCGCCGCGGTCTCCGAGTGGAAGTCCCGCTTCGAGTTGAACGCCTCGATCAGCGCCGCGTCCTCCGACAGGTGCGCCATGATCCGCATCTCGATCTGGCTGTAGTCCGCGGTCATCAGCTCGGCGTACTCGGGGCCCACGATGAACGCCTCGCGGATCCGCCGCCCCGCCGCCGTGCGGATCGGCACGTTCTGCAGGTTGGGGTCGGTGGACGACAGCCTGCCGGTGGCCGCGATCGTCTGCGAGTACGTGGTGTGGATCCGCCCGTCCGCCGCGACGGACTTGAGCAGCCCGTCCACGGTGATCTTGAGGCGGGTGGCGTCCCGGTGCTGCAGCAGGTGCATCAGGAACGGGTGCTCGGTCTGCTCGTACAGGTTCTGCAGCGCGTCCGCGTCCGTGGTGTAGCCGGTCTTGGTGCGCTTGGTCTTGGGCATGTTCAGCTCGTCGAACAGCACGACCTGCAGCTGCTTCGGCGAGCCGAGGTTGATCTCCTTGCCGATCACCTCGTACGCCAGCCGCGCGGCCTCGATGACCTGACCGCCGAACTCGGCCTCCAGCATGCCCAGGTGCGACTGGTCGACGGCGATGCCCGCCGCCTCGCAGTCCGCCAGCACGAACGCCAGCGGCTGCTCCAGCTCCAGCAGGAGCCGGGTCTGCTCCTTCTCCGCGAGCTCGGCGCCCAGGGCGTCCGCCAGCTCGGCGACCGCGGACGCGTTCACCATCTCGGCCTCGGCGTGTTGTGCGTCCGCCTCCTCCTCGCCGCCCAGCAGCGAGAGCTGCCCGTCCGCCGGGCCGCCCTCCATGGACAGCTCGCGGCGCAGGTACCGCAGCGCGAGATCGGCGAGGTCGAACGACCGCTGACCCGGCCGGGCCAGGTAGGCCGCGAGCGCGGTGTCGCTGGTCAGGCCCTTCAGCTCCCAGCCACGCGAACGCAGCGCGTGCAGGACCGCCTTCACGTCGTGCGACGCCTTGGGCACGGCGGGGTCGGCGAGCCACTCCCCCAGGGCCGCCTCGTCGTCCGGCTCCAGGAACCGGACGTCCACGTACCCGGCCACGGGCACCCCGGGGTCCGCCCCGTCCGCCCGGTCCTCCAGGGTCGGCTCGCCGGTGGCCAGCGCGATCCCGACGAAGTCCCGCTCGGTGATCCCGCCGGTGACCCCGGAGAACGCCACGCCGACGCGGCGCCCGTCTCGCGCGTGCGCGGCCAGCCAGTCCCGCAGCGCTCCGGGCGCGATGGTCCCGCCCTGCACGGTGAACCCGGACTCGGCCTCCGGCTCGGCGCTCTGCAGCGTGGCGAACAGCCGCTCCCGCAGCACCCGGAACTCCAGCTCGTCGAACAGCCGGTGCACCGCGTCCCGGTCCCACGGCCGCAGCTCGAGCTCGGCGGGCACGGTGTCCAGCGGGACGTCCTTGACCAGCTCCGTGAGCTGCCGGTTCATCAGCACGCTCGCCAGGTGGGCGCGCAAAGCGTCCCCGGCCTTGCCCTTGACCTCGTCCACCCGGTCGGTCAGCTCGCCGAGCGAGCCGAACTCGCGGACCCACTTCGCCGCCGTCTTCTCCCCGACGCCGGGGATGTTCGGCAGGTTGTCGCTGGGGTCCCCGCGCAGCGCGGCGAAGTCCGGGTACTGGGTGGGGGTGAGCCCGTAGCGCTTGTCGACCTCCGCCGGGTCGATCCGGCCCAGGTCCGACACCCCGCGCTTGGGGTAGAGCACCGTGACATGGTCGGTGACCAGCTGGAACGCGTCCCGGTCGCCGGTGGTGATCAGCACGTCGAACCCGGCCTGCTCGGCCTGGGTGGCGAGGGTGGCGATGATGTCGTCCGCCTCGAAGCCCTCGACCGCGAACACCGGGATGTTCAGCGCCTTGAGGACCTCCTTGATCAGGTCCACCTGACCCCGGAAGTCATCCGGGGTCGTGGTGCGGTTCGCCTTGTAGTCGGCGAAGCGCTCCGACCGGAAGGTCTTGCGCGAGACGTCGAACGCCACGGCGAGGTGGGTCGGCTGTTCGTCTCGCAGCTGGTTGATCAGCATCGACGTGAAGCCGTAGACCGCGTTCGTGGTCTGCCCGGTGCCCGTGCGGAAGTTCTCCGCGGGCAGGGCGAAGAAGGCCCGGTACGCCAGCGAGTGCCCGTCCAGCAGGAGGAGGCGCCGGGTTTCCCGCGCAGTGTCGGTGGGTGTCTTCGTCGCCGCGGTCACGGGCCGGAGTCTAGGACCGCCCACCGACAGTTCCGGGCGGGGGAACGTGCTCCCCCGCCCGGACCGTGGTGGTATCCCAGTGCTGGTATCCCAGTGGTGGTATCTCAGCCCACCTCGGCCATGACCTCGTCGGACACGTCGAAGTTCGAGTACACGTTCTGGACCTCGTCGCTGTCCTCGAGCGCCTCGATCAGCTTGAACACCTTCTTGGCGCCCTCGGCGTCCAGCTCGATCTGCATGGACGGGAGGAACGTCGGGTCCGCGGAGTCGTAGTCGATCCCGGCCTCCTGCAGCGCGGTGCGCACCGCGATCAGGTCCGTGGGCTCGGAGACGACCTCGAAGCTGTCCCCCAGGTCGTTGACCTCCTCGGCGCCCGCGTCGAGCACCGCGAGGAGCACGTCGTCCTCCGACAGGCCCGCCTTGGGCAGCACGACCACGCCCTTGCGCGTGAACAGGTACGCGACGGATCCGGGGTCGGCCATGGTGCCGCCGTTGCGGGTCATCGCGGTGCGGACCTCGGTGGCCGCGCGGTTGCGGTTGTCCGACAGGCACTCGATGAGCATGGCGACGCCGTTGGGGCCGTAGCCCTCGTAGGTGATCGTCTCGTAGTTGGCGCCGCCGCCGTCCGCACCGGAGCCGCGCTTGACCGCGCGGTCGATGTTGTCGTTCGGCACCGAGCTCTTCTTGGCCTTCTGGATGGCGTCGTAGAGCGTGGGGTTGCCGTCGGGGTCACCGCCACCCGTCCGGGCCGCGACCTCGATGTTCTTGATCAGCTTGGCGAACATCTTGCCGCGTCGGGCGTCGATGACGGCCTTCTTGTGCTTGGTCGTCGCCCATTTGGAGTGGCCACTCATCGGCTGCCCCGTCCCTCCTGAGATCGCGCGTCGCGCCCAGCGAGTCGACACCGGACGCGCAGGGGCCGAACGCCGCCTGCCAGATCCCGTCCATGCTACCGACCGAGTGCGACACAACTCATCGCCGGCGGGTGCAGCCGGCGTTACGCGGGGTACCCCATCTTCACCGGTACCGGTGAAAGCGCAGGTCATCGCGTTAATGACCGGCCCGCTCCACGCGATAGCGGTGCAGGAAGGCACGAGGGGGTACGAGATGGACACGCGCAGGGGCATGGTCGCCCGGCTCGGTTTCGCCGCGGCGGGCGCCGCCGCACTGGCCACGGGCGTGGCCGCCACCCTTCCCACCGCGGAGGCGGCACCGCTGACGGTCACCATCACCGGCCCCACCCAGCCGCTGTACTCCTGCGACCTGCAGTCCCCGCCCCAGTTCACCGACCCCGCCAACCCGGACACCATCACCAACCGGGCCTGCGCCTACGTCGACGACCTGGGCCGCGAGCGCTCGTTCGACCCGTGGATCGACGGCCAGCTGCTGCACGCGGGCACGAACTAGAGGATCCCGTCGATCTGGCCCATGGCCAGTCGCATACCCTCCTCCATCCCCATCTGCAGGAGCTGTTCCAGCTGCTCCAGCGAGACGAAGCGGCTGACGGTCGTCATCCGGGTCCCGTTCTCGACGGCCTCGAGCGTGACCACCGCGGACGTCGTCGGCATCGCCTCCGACGGAGTGCCGTCCTCATCGGCGAAACCGTCCTCGAACTCCAGCCGGTGCGGCGCCTCGACCGCCAGGAACCGCCACCACCCCCGTGACTTCCGCCCGTCCGGCCCGGTCATGAAGTAGCTCGCGCCGCCGTGCGGCTCGAAGTCGAAGCGCTCGAACGTCGCGGGCCAGGTCGGCGGCCCCCACCAGCGCTCCAGCTGCCGCGGGTCCTCCCACACCCGCCACACCCGCTCGACGGGTGCGGCGAACTCGGCGACGAACGTGAGCGTCAACGCGTCGGTGTCCCGCTCGGTGCTGATGACCGTCATGGCTCCTCCTCCAGTAGCTCCTCGATCGCGGCCGTGCGATGGCGTTGGAGCAACTCGTAGGACTCCAGCAGCCTCGCGGCCTTGTGCAGCACGACGGGCTCGCCGTGCACGTGCTGCTCCCGACCCCTCCGCTCCTTGCGCACGAGCCCGGCCCGTTCCAGGACCGCGACGTGCTTCTGTACGGCCGCGAAGCTCATGGCGTAGCGGCCCGCGAGTGAGGAGATGGACTGCCCCTGCTGCATCACCTGCAGCACGATGTCTCGGCGCGTGGCGTCCGCGAGGGCGTGGAACAGCCTGTCCCAGTCCTCGTTCGAGGGATGCTCGTCAGGCCCGAGCATCGACGTCGGTGAGCTGATCTACAACCATAGGGTTGTACGTTAGAGCACAACCGAGTGGTTGTCTACGCCTCGCGGACGAGGTCGGCGAAGTAGGCGTGCACCCGGTGGTCACCGGTGATCTCCGGGTGGAACGCCGTGGCCAGGACGGTCCCCTGCCGCACCGCGACGACCCGGCCCGCGGCCTGGCCGGCGGCGGGGTCGTCACGGGGCACGGTGGCCAGCACCTCGACCTCCGCGCCGACCTTCTCGACCCACGGCGCTCGGATGAAGACCGCGCGCACCGACCCGACCCCGGTCACGTCCAGGTCGGTCTCGAACGAGTCCACCTGCCTGCCGAACGCGTTCCGCCGCACCACGACGTCCAGCCCGCCGAGCTGCTGCTGGTCCGGGCGGCCGTCCAGCACCTCCCCAGCCAGCAGGATCATCCCGGCGCACGAGCCGTACGCCGGCATCCCCGAGGCCAGCCGGGCGCGCAGCGGCTCGAGGAGCTCGAAGATCTCCAGCAGCTTGCTGATGGTGGTCGACTCGCCACCCGGGATCACCAGCCCGTCGACGGCCGCGAGCTCGGACTCCCGCCGCACGGGCACCGCCCCGACCCCGGCCTCCCGGAGCGCCGCGAGGTGCTCGCGGACGTCCCCCTGCAGGGCCAGGACACCGACGGTCGGAGCTGCGATCACCACGTCTACCAGCGTAGACGGTGACGGCGACCACCCGGCCGGAGCCCGATGCCCGACTCGCGGGTCGGAACCCGGGGCTCGTGGGAGTGGGGACCCGAGGAACGGGAGACCCCGGGAGTCAGAGGCCCGCGACGACCTCGCCCGCCGCGGCGGCCTGCTGGACGGCGTGCTTCACCGCGTCCGCGACGGCCGGGGCCACTGCGGGGTCGAAGACGCTGGGGACGATGAAGCTCGCGTTCGGCTCGGTCACCACGTCCGCGATCGCGGCCGAGGCGGCGAGCAGCATGCGGTCGGTGATGTCGTGGGCCTGGGCGTCCAGCAGCCCGCGGAAGACCCCCGGGAAGGCCAGCACGTTGTTGATCTGGTTCGGGTAGTCCGACCGCCCCGTCGCGACGACGGCGGCGTGGTGCGCCGCGATCGCCGGGTCGATCTCGGGGTCCGGGTTGGCCAGCGCGAAGATGATCGCGTCCTCCGCCATCGTGGCGGCCTCCTCGGCCCCGAACAGGTTGGGCGCGGAGACGCCGATGAACACGTCCGCGCCGACCAGCGCGTCCGCCAGCGTGCCCGCCCGGCCGGTGCTGTTCGTCTGCGCAGCGATCGACGCCAGGTTGTCGTCCAGGCCCGGGCGGCCCGCGTGGACGATGCCGTCGATGTCCACCGCCAGCACCTCCCCCGGCTTCTCGGAGGCCAGCAGCCGGATGATGGCCGAGCCCGCGGCGCCCACGCCGCAGACGACGATCCTCGTGTCCGAGATGGACTTGCCGACCACGCGCAGCGCGTTGCGCAGTGCCCCGAGCACGACGACGGCGGTGCCGTGCTGGTCGTCGTGGAAGACCGGGATGTCCAACATCTCGCGCAGCCTGCGTTCGATCTCGAAGCAGCGCGGCGCGGCGATGTCCTCGAGGTTGATCCCGCCGTACGCGGGGGCGATCACCTGGACGGTGCGGATGATCTCCTCGGTGTCCTGGGTGTCCAGGACCACCGGCCAGGCGTCGACGTTGGCGAAGCGCTTGAACAGCGCCGCCTTGCCCTCCATGACCGGCATCGCCGCCGCCGCGCCGAGATTGCCCAGCCCCAGCACCGCCGAGCCGTCCGTGACGACGGCGACGGTGTTGCGCTTGATCGTCAGCCGCCGGGCGTCCGACGGGTTCGCCGCAATCGCCTGGCACACCCGCGCGACACCCGGGGTGTAGGCACGGGAGAGGTCGTCGCGGTTGCGCAGCGCGACCTTCGACGAGACCTCGATCTTGCCGCCCAGGTGGATCAGGAAGGTCCGGTCGGACACCTTCCGCACGGTCACGCCGGGCACCCGGCCCAGCGCGGCGGTGATCTCGTCCGCGTGCTCGGAGTTCAGCGCGTTGCAGGAGATGTCGACGACGATGGCGTCGGTGCGGGACTCGACGACGTCGAACGCCGTGACCACCCCTCCGACCGCGCCGACCGCGACGGCGAGATCACCCGCCGCGTTGCTCGACGACGGCGCTTCGACGCGGACGGTGATGGCGTAACCGGGACCGGGTATGGGCACGGCCGAGGACCCTACTCGCGGGCCCGATGTGCGGCCGCACACGTCGGAGCGGAATTGGGGGACCCTTGAGGGTTGTGCGGTGCAGGCACCCGGAGTCCAATCGCTGTGACCGGGAGCACACCGGCGTGCCCCCGCGATCGGAGGTGGCCGCCATGACCGTCAGAGCAGATCGCAGGGCCGCCGAGGGGTCCGGGACGGTCACCGATCCCGCTCGACTTCGCAACGTCGCGCTCGTCGGGCCGTCGGGTTCGGGCAAGACGACGCTGGTGGAGGCCCTGCTCGCACACACCGGCACGATCCCGCGGCAGGGCAGCGTGGGCGACGGCACGACCGTCTGCGACCACGATCCCGCCGCCGTCCGCCAGCACCGCTCGGTGACCCTCGCGGTCGCGCCGGTGCGACACGGCGACCTCAAGATCAACCTGATCGACACCCCCGGCTACGGGGACTTCGTCGGAGAGCTGCGCGCCGGTCTGCGGGCCGCGGACGCCGCGCTCTTCGTGGTCCCCGCGACCGCCGGGTCGGACGGCGTCGTGGACCCGGCGACGGTCACGCTGTGGGAGGAGTGCGCCGCCGTCGGGCTGCCGCGGGCGGTCGTGGTGGCGCGCTGCGACCAGGCCCGCGCGGACGTCGAGGCGACCCAGCTGGCCTGCCAGGACGCGTTCGGGGCGGGGGTCGCGGCTTTGTACCTGCCTGCCCCGATGGTCGACTCCGCGGGCTCCGTCTCCGGCCCGGAGGGGCTCTACGGCCTGCTCACCCAGGGTCCCGGCGAGGCGCCCGCGGGCGCCGAGGAGGCCAGGGCGACGCTGCTCGAGGGGATCATCGAGCAGTCCGAGGACGAGTCGCTGATGGAGCGCTACCTCGCGGGCGAGGCCCTCGACGTCGACGCGCTGATCGACGATCTCGAGACCGCCGTCGCGCGCGGGTCGTTCCACCCGGTCGTGCCGGTGTGCTCCGCGACCGGCTCCGGGATCGACGCCCTGCTGGAGCTGCTCGCGGGCGGCTTCCCGTCGCCGCTCGAACACCCCCTGCCGACGGTCTCCCTGATCGACGGCGGGCCGCACCCCGCGCTGACCGCCGACCCGGACGGGCCCCTGGCGGCCGAGGTCGTGCGCACCTCCGCGGACCCCTACGTGGGTCGGGTGTCGGTGGTGCGGGTGTTCTCCGGGACCCTGCGCGCGGACACCGCGGTGCACATCTCGGGACACGTGCCCGCGCCGCGGGCGAGCAGCGAGGACGCGGGTCACGACGGCCATGACGTCGATGACCGCCTCTCCCACCTCTACACACCGCTCGGGGCCACGCTGCAGGAGACCGAGCTCTGCGTGGCGGGCGACATCTGCGCGCTGACCAAGCTGACCGGTGCCGAGACCGGGGACACCGTGTCGGCGGCCGACCACCCCCTGCTGCTGCGGGCGTGGGACGTGCCGGAACCCCTGCTGCCGATCGCCGTCGTGCCGCAGGAGCGGGGCGAGGAGGACCAGCTCGCGCGCACGCTCGCCAAGCTCGTCGCCGCGGACCCGGGGCTGTGCCTGGAGCGCAGCGCGGAGACCCACCAGACGGTGCTGTGGACGACCGGCGAGGCCCACGCGGACGTGGTGCTCTCCCGGCTGCGCGAGGCCGGGGCGCACGTGGAGACCGAGGACGTCCGGGTGCCGATGCGGGTCACGCTCGCATCGGCGGCGCGGGTGACCGGGCGGCACGTCAAGCAGTCCGGGGGGCACGGGCAGTACGCCGTCTGCCACGTCGAGTTCGAGCCGCTCCCCCGCGGCTCCGGGTTCGAGTTCCGGTCGGCCGTGGTCGGCGGCTCGGTGCCGACGCAGTACGTCCCGAGCGTGGAGAAGGGCATCCGGACCCAGCTCGAACGGGGGCTGACGGTCGACGGCGCGGCGCACCCGGTCATCGACGTCCGGGCGACCCTGGTGGACGGCAAGGCGCACAGCGTCGACTCGTCGGACGCGGCCTTCCAGACGGCGGGGGCGCTGGCCCTGCGGGAGGCGGCCGAGGTGTGCGGGGTGGTGCCGCTGGAGCGGATCGACGAGGTCGCCGTCCGCATCCTCGACGAGCACCTCGGCACCGTCCTCGGCGACCTGTCCGCCCGACGGGGCCGGGTGCTGGGCACGGAACCGACCGACACCCCCGGCCGCACGGTGGTCCGCGCGGAGGTCCCGGCGGCGGAGCTGCTCCGCTACCAGATCGACCTGCGCGCGATGACCAGCGGGACGGCGACCTTCACCCGCGAGTTCGCGCGGTACGGCGAGGTGTGAGCAGGTGTGAGCAGGTGTGAGCAGGACGAGAAGATCGCACGTTTCGTGCGCTCAGCGCGGTCCGCACCACGCTGAGCGCACGCAACCGGCGATCGTGCCGCGCTGACGGCACGAAACGTGCACGGTCAGCGGGTCATGATCCACGCCAGCATGTAGGACCTCGTGTTGCCGTCGTCGATCCTCGACTGCGGCAGCTCGCGGGCCTGCCGCAACGCCTCGTCCCGGTCCGCCAGGGCGAGGTACATCAGGAGGTAGTCGCCGAAGGTCACGTCGTAGCCCCCGGGTGCGGCCTCGGCGATGCTGCTGCGGATCCGGGCCGGGTCGCCGCGCAGGTAGTCCGCGACCGGCGACATCGGGATCAGCTGGATGCCCAGCATCGCGCTGGGCTCCGCGCTGAACCAGGTCGCGTAGTCCCGCTTGCCGCCCCAGTTGATCGACACCATGTCGGCGCCGAACCCGGCGGGGAGCGTGGGCTGGGTCCAGTACCGCACCGCGGACGCCGCCTCGCGCGAGAGCATCGCGACCGCCTGGTCCCGCTGCGCCGGGTCCCCGCGGACCTCGGCCCACAGCGCCAGCCCGTTGTACGCGGTGACCGACTCGGAGCTGGACTCCTGGTTGTTGCCGTCCCCGAAGGGGCTGAACCCGGAGGCCCACGAGTGCCCCTCGAACGCGTCGAAGGCGCGCTGCCGGGGGAACTCCGCGGTCTGCCGGGGGTTGCCGATGTCCGCCGCGAGCAGGTCGATCACCGGCGCGACCTGCTCGACGAGCGCCGGGTCGTCCTTGCCCAGGATCGCCGCGGCGTAGAGGAAGTACCCGTAGTGGAACTGGTGGTCGTTGAACTCCTCGGAGCCGAACGAGTTCTCCAGCCCGACCATCCCGCGCAGCACCGGGTCGTAGACGAAGCACTGGGTGGCGCGCTCGGCGCACCCGTTCGGCTCCGCCCACCGCGTCAGCAGCGGGACCAAGCGGTCCCGGATCCGCTGGGCGGTCGGCGCCATGTCCAGTCCCTCGGCGAGCGTGAGCAGGTTCGCGGCCTGCGCGAGCTGCTTGCCGCCGAAGTAGGTGTCCTCGGCGGTGAGCGTGAGGGCGGCGGCGTCCGCGGCGACGGACTTCTCCAGCTCGCTGCGCTCGGACCCGGACAGGCCGCTCACGTCCAGCGCCCCGGACGGGGTGACGACGGGTGCGCTCAGCTCCAGCGACGACGTCCGGCACAGCTCCATCGGCCCGTACAGCGTGGCGAACGTGCCTGCCGACGCGCAGCGCTGGGCGCCGGAGTCCGGCATCGCCGCGACGAGGGTGTCCCCGCCCCGGGTGCGGTAGGTCAGGGTGGTGCGCACGGTGTCGCCGTCCACCCGCTCGACGACGTCCCCGCCGGTCACGGGCACCCGCGCGGCCTCGGCGAGTGCGGTGGCGTCCCCACCCGGCGGCACCGCGTAGAAGGTCGCGGACGACCCGGCGGGCAGGGTGACCGCGGAGCCGCGCAGGGTCCCGTCGGTGACCACGCCGTAGCGGTCGCCGCGGATCTCCACGGTGCCGTCACCGGCCGGCGGCTGCGGCCCGACGGTCAGCGTCTGCGCGGTGGTCGCGGTGTAGCGCAGGAACGGCGAGCCGCGGGTGAGCACCACGCGGCCGCGCTCGGCGGCGCCGTCGAGGAACGCCACGGTGACGGTGAGGTCGTCGTAGGCGACGACCTGCAGCTCCGTCGCCCCGATCGGGACGTCCAGGGCGGGGGTGTGCGAGCCGAAGATCGTCTTGGCGGTGGCCCGGACCGCGGGCACGCCGAGGGTGAACCCGGTCGGCTTCAGCGCGACCGACAGGGGCAGCGGGAACACCGGCTGCGGCTCCGGCGGGAACACCAGACCGGAGAACCAGCGGTTCGTCGGCGGCGCGAGCCCCTGGGCCAGGCGCATCGCGGGCGCGGTGCCGACGCTGCGCTGCGGGAGCGCGTCGACCGCGGCCGCGAGCCCGGGGTCGCGGCCGCCCTCGGTGACCGCGCTGCCGCCCACGCTCGTGGTGCAGGCGCTCAGGCTCAGCAGCGCGAGCAGCCCGACCAGCAGCCGCCTCACGGCGTGATCCCGGTCAGCGTGGTGACCCAGTCCGTGACGTCGGTGACGACGCCGTCGTTGCGCAGGTGCAAGGTGGCCTGGACCGGGGAGCCGACGGCGAACAGCCCGTCCGACGTCGCGTCCCCCAGCTCGGGGCTGAAGGCCTGCACGACGGTACGGGCCTCGCCGTTCTCGGTGCTCACCCGCACCCGCCCGGCCTGGGCGCGGACGGTGTCGTTGTTGGGCAGCAGGACGTCGATCGTGGCGTTCGGGGGCAGCCGCGCATAGTCCGGCGCGGTCAGTACGAACTCGGCCTCGACGTAGAGCGAGCCCGCCCGCTGCACGGTCGCCAGCTCGGAGTTCGCGGGCACGAAGGACCCCACGGCGTAGCTGACGCCCTCCACCCGACCCTGGTCGGTCGCGGTGATGACCATCGTGTTCCCGTCCTTGATCGTGTACGGCACCCGGGCGGGGTCGATCAGGCCCTGCGCCAGGTCGCGGACCAGGGTCGCGCTCTGCAGCTCGAACATCGGCTGGCCCACCCGGACGTCGTCGCCGATCCGGACGAGCTGGGCGGTGACGGTGCCCGAGTAGTCCGTGCCGACGGGGTAGTTCTCGGCGGCCAGGGACGCGGACGTGCCGTCCACCCGGCCGTTGCGGGCGTTGAGCAGCATCGTCAGGTAGGCGGCGACCAGCAGCACCACGAGGATGCCCAGGACCAGCCGGAACCGGCGGGCGACGGTCATCGCGACCTCCGTGGGGTGCCGTCGCCGAACGCGAGGACCTCGGCGGCGACGTCGGCGCCGCGGCGGCGCTGGGTCGGGATCCGGACCGGGCCCTCGGGCCCGTTCGTGGCGGGGACCGCGGATCGCGGCACGACGTCCATCGGCCCCGTCCGCGGCTCGTTCGCGGTGAACACGCTCGTCGACGCCGGGTCCGGCGCCTCGGCCCGCGGGACCACGGGGAGCTCCTGCGGGCCGCCGGGCCGGGCGGGTGCCGGGCCGACCCGGTGCCTGCCGCTGTCCCGCCGCCCGGCTCGTCGCTCCGCACGGGACCGCGAGCGGGACGGCCCGCCGTGCCCGGGGAGAGCCGCCGCGGGCGGGGGCGCGGGTGGAGCCGGGGGCAGTGGGAGACCCGCCATCGGGCCGCTGTGGGCGGGCAGCTGCGGAAGGGGTGCGCTGTGCGTCGGCGCGCCACGGGCCGACCGGCCGGGGACCGGACCGTTCCCCACCGGCAGACCCGGGATCGGGCCGCTGCCGACCGGTGGGCCGGGGATCGGCCCGCTCTCGCGGCGCCGGTCGACCGGCTGGGGGGCGGCGGCGGGTCGGGCCGACCGGCTCGGCGGACGCGCGGCGGGCCGCCTGCGGACCGGCGCGACCGGGACCGCGCTCACGGCGCCGACCGGTTCCGGGAGCACCGGGGTGACGACCTTCTCGTCGTGCTCGCCCACCGGCTCGCGCCCGTCCCGGCGCAGGCGGCGCAGCTCGCGGGACTCCCGGGCGATCTCCCGGGACTCCCGCACCGCCGTGACGACGAACGCCCCGAGCACCAGCGTGTTGAGGATGTTCCAGAACACCGCCAGCGAGAACGTGCGCTCCAGCTGGGCCTGCCAGACCCCGACGACGGAGGTGGCCAGCAGGAACACGAACGCCAGGACCTGCGGCACGATGAAGGTGAACGGCGAGTTCCGCGCACCCTTCCGACCCGTGACGCTCCAGGCCTGGTCGCGGCGCAGCAGCGCGTTGGCGAAGGCCTTGGCGTAGATCGGGAACGAGGCCGTGGCCAGCAGCAGCGTCTCCCACCGGAACGAGCCGATGGTGAACAGCGCGACCACGATCTGCATGAAGTAGAACCCGGCGTAGTACAGGAACCAGGTCATCCCGGGGACGTCCTGGCTGATCGGCGCGATGCCGAAGTAGATCTGCAGCGGCGGGACCAGCAACAGCAGCCCCGGCGCGATCCCGACCAGGTAGAACGTGGCGGTGCCGAAGTACTGCAGCCGCTGGTCCAGGGTGAGCGTCCGGCCGCGGCCCATCGGGTTGGCGCGGAACAGGATCTCGAACCCGCCGGTGGCCCAGCGCAGCTGCTGCTTGGTGTAGGTCTCGATCGTCTCCGGGGTGTGCCCGACGGCCAGCTCGGTGCCGATGAAGACCGTGCGCCAGCCGCGCTCGTGCAGCTTGAGCGAGGTCCACACGTCCTCGGACTTCGACTCCTGCCAGATCCCGCCGATCTCCATGACCGCGGCGCGCCGGAAGATCACGTTGGTGCCCACGCAGAACGCGGCGTTGAACCGGTTCTTGCCGGGCTGGGTGAACTTGTAGAACACCGTCTGCATGTAGCCCGCGCCGCGCGAGATGAGCCCGCGCAGGTTGCCGTAGGTCTGCGGCGTCTGGACGAACGCGACGGTCGGGTCCGCGAAGAACGGCACCGTCTCGTGGAGGAAGTCCCTGCGCGCCACGAAGTCCGCGTCGAGGATCACGAACAGGTCGCCCGTGGTGATCGACAGCGCGTGGTTGACGTTGCCCGCCTTGGCGTGCGCGTTGCCCTCCCGGGCCACGTACTCGGCCCCGAGCTCGCGGGAGAGGTCGCGCACGGCGGCGGACTTGCCGTCGTCGAGCACGTAGGTGGTGTGGGCGCCGTCCAGCGCGACGGCGGCCTCGACGGTGCGCCGGATGTCCTCCAGCGCCTCGCCGTAGGTGGTGATGAAGACGTCGACGGAGACGGGGAAGTCGTCCAGCTGCATCGGGGCGTTCCGCAGGCCGATGCCGATGGCCTGGGTCTGCTCGCCCTGGTTGCCGTACAGGTTCCGCTGGGCCTCGTTGAACGAGTAGTCCCGGGGGTCGTGGCCGCTGGACAGGATGGTCCACAGCGAGATCAGCGCCTGCAGCACGATGACCGACTCGGCCACCAGGACCAGCAGGTACGCGGGCCAGTCGCCGCGGTGGGAGAAGTCGAACAGGAAGACCGTGTACAGCAGCACGCCGATCGCGGCGACGGCGACGATGGCCATCAGCGACGGGGAGTCGGCGACCTTCTGACTGCGGGTCTGGGTGGCGCGGGAGGTCGGGGCGGGGCGGGCGGGGGAGTCGGGGAGGTCGACGCGGTCGGCATGTCGGACGGGCACGACGGGGCAGCTCCGGTGTGCTCGGGGGGGCTCGGAGCCCGGGGACGACACCGGCGCCGGGCGGGGCGGCTACCGGAAGCGGGGAGCGAAGGGCAGCGCGGGGAATACTGGCGGTGACGGCCTTCACCCGTCAAGGTGCAGGATCTCACCGAGCGTGTCGGTAACGAACCGTGATGTGCACTCGATCGTGTGCGGACGCCGGGTCGCCGCGACCGGCCCGGTACTCACGGCCGGTGCGCGGCGACTCCTGGCGGGACCCGCCGGAACCCGGCCGGGGGACCGGGGCGGGGCGCGGCCGTTGCGGGGAGCGGACGGCTGCGCGAATGCTGTCGGTGACCGTGTGTGGGGGTCAACGGGAGGAGGATCACTGCGCGTGCCCGTAACGAAAGGTGCACGCGCAACGATCCCCGCCGGGTAACGCCGTTGCTGTGAATCCTGAGCGGCCGTTCGGCCCTCAGGCCTCGGCCGAGCGGCGTCGGGCCGCGTCCGCGATCATGCGTGCGGTCACCCCGAAGACGAGGTCGTGGGCCGGCTTCTGGGCGTACCAGTAGATGCGCCCCGCAACGCCGCGGGGACGGAACGTGACCGTCTGGGTGTAGCGGCTCGTGCCCGCCCCCGTCGGTTCGGCGGTCATCCGCAGCCGCGTGACCCCCGGCATCCGGGTCTCCGCCCGCAGCACGAGCGAGCGCCCCGGATCGAGCTCCTCGACCCGCCACCAGTCCACCGGGTCCCCCGGCGCGAGCCGCGCGGGCCTCCCCCGCCGCAGCCCGACGCCACCGAGCAGCCCGTCGAGCCTCTGGCGCAGCTCCCAGACCCCCGGGACCGTGTGCCATCCCTCGTCGCCGCCGATCCCGGCGATCACCGCCCAGAGCTCGGCGGCGGGCGCCGCGACGTCCTCGACGTCCTCCCCCACGAGCTCCGGCGGCCCCGAGCCCGCCGGGTCGGTGGGCGCGCCGCCCGCGGGCCCCTCCTCGGCGAGGGCCAGCCGGACGGCGTCGGCGTAGGGGGTCGGGCCGCCCGGCGGTTGCCCGACGAGCGCGGCGAGGTCGTGCTCGCGGCACACCAGCTCGTAGGCCATGGACTCCAGCAGCGGAGCGGCGAGCGCCCGGCCGACGGGGGTGAGCAGGCCCACCGCCCGCGCGCTCAGCCGCGGCACCGAGACCGGCACGGGGACGGTCAGCGCGACCGCGAGCCCCGCCTCGCGGGAGTACCCGCGGAGCAGGTCGACGTAGGTCGGGGCGTCCGGCCCGCCGACGTCGAACGCGCGGTTGGTCGCGGCGGGCAGCCGCAGGCTCGCGGCCAGCCAGTACAGGACGTCCGCGATCGCGATCGGCTGCACCCGGTTCCACGCCTGGTCCGGCAGCGGGAGCGCGAGCGGACCGCCGAAGACGGTCTCGGCGACGTGTCGGATCATCTCGAAGCTGGCCGAGCCCCGGCCCACGACGATGCCCGCCTGCAGCACGACGGTCGGGACCGGACCGGCGAGCAGGACCTCGCCCACCTCGGTGCGCGAGCGCAGGTGTTCGGACGTCGCCTCCCCCGCCGGACGGAGTCCGCCCAGGTAGACGATCCGGCCCACCCCGGACTCGGCCGTCGCGGCGGCGACGGTCTCGGCGATGACCCGGTCCCGGTCGGCGAAGTCCGGCCCGTCCATGGAGTGCACGAGGTGGAACACCGCGTCGACCCCCCGACAGGCCGCCGCGGTGGCCGCGGCGTCCGTGAGGTCACCGCACAGCACCTCCGCGCGGTCGGCGAACCCCGTCCGGGAAAGCTTGTCCGGCGAGCGGACGAGACACCGGACGGTGTGGCCCTCGGCGAGCAGCCGGGGGACGAGCCGCGAGCCGACATAGCCGGTCGCACCGATCACGAGACAACGCACGGGTCGATCGTCGCCCGAACCGCTCGTCCCCGCGCGGTGGGCCCTCGGCGCCACGACACCACCGACTCCTCCAGCACCGTCACCCCGGCCGTGCCGGGCCGGTCCCGAACGGCGCCCACGCCCACCAGGAGGCCTGCGGCCCCGCACGCGCAGCCGACCGCCACGGAGCCGGGCGAGGCGGGCACCGCGGGCGACCGGGCGGCGTGCGTGACGGTGGACTCCGCCTGAGCGGAGCCTGCTACCCGCTCACCCGCCGCGTGACGGCGACGAGATCGCTGGTGTGGCTCCCCACGGCCCCCGTCTCCGGGGGTCGCGGGGTGAGTCCGGGCAGCCCGTCGAGCCCGTCGGACCCGTCGGTGACCTGCAGGTCCACCGGACCGGGCGCGGCCTGCACGAGCCGCAGGTCCAGGCCCTCCGGTGGCGGGGCGTGGAAGACGAGGTCCAGTCTGCCGTCGCGGACCGGCACCGGGGCGCCGTTCACCGTCGCGGAGACGATCCCGTCCGCGCGCAGCGCGACCAGCCGCACCGGGCGCCGCGGCACGAGCCGAGCGGTGACGCGGGAGCCCTCGCGGGTCAGGTCGACCTGCGCCGGGGGCAACGCGGCGGGCGGGGCCGGACCGGTCGAGTAGGCGCCGTCGAAGCCGGGCAGGGCCAGGGTCTCGCGACCGGTGACGTACTGGGCGGTCCACTCCCCCGGCACGGCCTCGGCGCTGATCCAGCGGGCGGTGCCCGCGTCGGCGTCGAGCAGGTACATCAGCTGGCTGGGCGCCGGCCGCTCGGCGGTGAACGCGTTCTGGGCGAACCCGGTGATGCCGAGGCCGACCGCCGCGACCAGGGCGACCGCGGGGGTGAGCCGCGGGAGGTCGGCGAGCACCGGGACCAGCGCGAGCCCGAGCAGTGCCAGCACGAACGCGGGCAACGCCGCCGCTGCCAGGCCGAGCGCGGGGAAGAAGAGCACCGCGGTCGGGACGAGCACGACCACCGCGACGACCGCGGCGAGCGCCCGCGCGATCCACTGCCCGACCAGCAGCGCGATCCCGCCCGCGAGTGCGGGCAGGGTGGTCAGGTACGAGCCGCCCGGGGCGAGGGCCGCGAGGAGCGGGCCGAGCACCGCGAGCCAGACCAGTCCGCCCGCGGCGAGGGCGTCCGTCCCGACCCGGCGGCGCAGCGCCAGGACCCAGCCCACGACCACCGCGGCGACCAGGCAGGCCAGCGCCGCGCGGTCCCACACCGGCCGCCACGGGTCGTCCATCTGCGCGTACCCCGGGCGCAGCAGGGTCAGGCCCCACCACGCGAGCTGGGCGAGCGCCGGCGCGACCACCAGGGGCAGCAGTCCCGCGCCGACCCCGGCGAGCACCCGCGGCGCGCTCGTCCGGCGGGCGGCGGCGACCGCACCCGCGAGCGCGACCAGCGCCGCCGACCCGGCCAGCGGCCACACCAGCCACCCGGGGTACCGCACGAGCGTGCCCAGCACCGGGAAGTAGGTCGCGTCCGCACCCCGCAGGGCGGTGAGGTCCGTGCGGCCGAACTCCCGAACCAGCGCCGTGGTGTTGTCGATGTGCATCTGCAGGGTCCCGAGGTCCATCCGGTCAGGGGTGTCCTGCGGGCCGTGGTACGCCGCGCTGCCGTCGATGTACGCCGAGTTCAGCCCGACGTACCGGCCGGAGTCCCGGAACGGGCTGAAGTCGGTGTCGTTCGGCAGGATCCGGTAGACCTCGACGGCGAAGCTGGTGGCCACCGGGTGCGGGGCCGCGGCGGCGAACCGGTCGACGACGGGCCCGTTCCCCGCCGTCGTCTCGAACATGATCACCGGGCCGGTCGTGCCGCGGGCCTCGACGTTGAGCACCACGCCACCGGTGGCCTCGGGAGCCTGGGCCACGAAGGCCTCGGCGCCGCAGAGGCAGGCCTCCTCGGCGTCGGTGAACAGCAGCGTGACGTCGTTGCGCGGGCGGTCCGCGGCCAGCGCGCGGGCGGTCTCCAGCAGGGTCGCGACGCCGGCGCCGTCGTCGTTCGCGCCGGGGCCGGACTGCACCGAGTCGTAGTGCGCGACGACCGTGACGCGCCCGGTCGGCGCCGTCCCCGGGACCGTCGCGACGATGTTGCGGACGCGCGCGGCCCCCGGCGTCCCGTCCCCCAGCGAGCCCGCGTTGACGCCGACGGTGTCCTGCACCCGCGGCTCGAGCCCGATCCCGCGCAGGGTGTCGAGGAGGTACTCGCGGGCGGCGTCGGCGGCGGGTGAGCCCGCGACGTGCGGGCGGGCCCCGAGCCGCTCGACGCTCGCGAACGCCCGCTGCGCCTCCGCGCCGGGCGCGGGCGGCTGCAGCGACACCACCGACCACACGGCCGCGGCGAGCACCAGGACCCAGGTCGGCAACCGTGCCACGGGCGCAGTCTGCCGCACCGACGCTCGGCGGCTCCGCGCACCCGACGACGGGCGCGGGTCGTCGGACGCCGGACCCGCCGACCGCAGCCCGCTCACGGCACGCCCAGTGCCCGCAACCCGGCCGCGACGGCCGCCGCCACGACCACGACCAGCACGAACGGCGCCTTCAGCCAGGCCGCCAGCGCGCCCGCCACGACCCCGGCAGGCCGCGCCCAGCCCGCGAAGCCGCCGTCCTCGGTCAGCGCCGCGGTGGCGACGAGCGCGAGCAGCAGGGCGGTCGCGCCGAGGTCGGTCAGCCGCACGACGCGCTCGGGCAGCGTCACCCGGTCCCGCAGCGCGATCCCGGCGAACCGGATGAGGTAGGTGCCCGCGGCGAACGCCAGGAGCACCGGCCAGCTCAGCACGGCCCCGCCCCCGCCCGCGACCGATCGGGAGGCCGAGCGGCAGCGGGTTGCGGGCCCGGGGGGCGACGGGTCATCGCCGCACCGCCGTCAGGAGCGCGAGCAGGCCGACGAGGACCGGGACGCCTGCGGGGAGGAACGGGGTCGCCGCCAGCGCGAGGACCGCCGCGGTGAGGCCGACCGTGCGGGCGTCCCGCTCACGCAGCGACGGGAGCAGCAGGGCGAGCAGCGCCGCAGGGAAGGCCGCGTCCACCCCGAAGACCGCGGGATCGGGGATCGCGCCGCCTGCCAGCAGGCCGACGACCGTCCCCGCGTTCCATCCGACGAACAGCGCCGCGCCGCAGGCTCGGTAGACGGCGGTCGCCCGGGGCCCGGTGCCGCGCGCACGGGTCAGGGCCACGTTCTCGTCGACGAGGACGTGGGCGCCCAGCAGTCGGCTCGGCCGGCTCCGCCCCACGACCTCGCCGATCGCCAGACCGAACGGCAGGTGCCGCAGGTTGAGCAGCAGCCCCGCGGCCACGGCCGCGACCGGCGCCCCGCCCGCGGCGACTACCGCGACCGCCAGGAACTGCGACCCGCCCGCGAATACCAGCACCGACATGCCCACGACCAGCGGCCACGGCACTCCGGCGGAGCCCGCGAGCGCCCCGAACGACATGCCGACGACGGTCACCGCCGCGGCCAGCGCGGCGATGTCCCGGACGTCGTCGGACTGCAGCGCCGTTCGCCGTGCCGAACACATGACGGCTACAGTGACCGCATGAGTGCCGTTCGTCAAACCGGTTTCGCCGACCGATGAACCGAACACCCCTCGCCGCGATCGCCGCCGCGGTCCGCCGCGAGCGCACCCTCCGCGAGCTGTCGCTGGGCGAGCTGGCGCGCCGCGCCGGGCTGGCCAAGTCCACGGTGTCGCAGCTCGAGGCCGGAACCGGCAACCCGAGCGTCGAGACGCTCTGGGCGATCGCCGTGGTGCTCGACGTGCCGTTCTCCCGGCTCGTCGATCCCCCCGAGCGCGGGGTGCGGGTCGTGCGGGCGGGGCAGGGCGTGGTGATCCCGAGCGACCACTCCCCCTTCACCGGGACGCTGCTCGCGGCCTGCCCGCCCGGGGCCCGCCGGGACCTGCACGTGATCACCGCGGAGCCGGGGCCCGCGCGGTCGGCCCACGCGCACATCCCCGGCACGACCGAGCACCTCGTCGTCACCGCGGGACGATGGCGGGCGGGCCCCGAGGGGGACGAGGTCGAGCTCGCCCCGGGCGACTACGCCTGCTTCCCCGGCGACCAGCCCCACACCTACCAGGCGCTGGCCCCGAGCAGCGCCGCCGTACTGGTCATGGAGTACGTCTGACCCTGCGCCGGGGCCCGAGGATCAGTGCCGAGGGCCGCCTACCAGCCGCGCTGCGCGTACCGCTGCTCCGCGGGGAGGTCGGGGATGTTGATGCCGACCATCGCCTCGCCCAGCCCGCGCGAGACCTTGGCGATCACGTCCGGGTCGTCGTGGAAGGTCGTGGCCTTGACGATCGCCGCGGCGCGCTGCGCCGGGTCGCCGGACTTGAAGATGCCCGAGCCGACGAACACGCCCTCGGCGCCGAGCTGCATCATCATCGCCGCGTCCGCCGGGGTGGCGATGCCGCCCGCGGTGAACAGCGTGACCGGCAGCTTCCCCGCCTGCGCGATCTCGGCGACCAGCTGCACCGGCGCCCGCAGCTCCTTGGCCGCGATGAACAGCTCCGCCTCGTCCAGCGTGGCGAGCCTGCGGATGTCCGAGCGGATCTGGCGCATGTGCCGGGTCGCCTCGACGACGTTCCCGGTGCCGGCCTCGCCCTTCGAGCGGATCATGGCCGCGCCCTCGGAGATCCGCCGCAGCGCCTCGCCGAGGTTGGTCGCGCCGCAGACGAACGGCACGGTGTAGGCCCACTTGTCGATGTGGTGCGCCTCGTCCGCGGGGGTGAGGACCTCGGACTCGTCCACGTAGTCCACGCCCAAGGACTGCAGCACCTGCGCCTCGACGAAGTGCCCGATCCGCGCCTTCGCCATGACCGGGATCGAGACGGCCTCGATGATCCCCTGGATCATGTCCGGGTCGCTCATCCGCGCCACGCCGCCCTGCGCGCGGATGTCCGCAGGCACCCGCTCCAGCGCCATGACGGCGACGGCGCCCGCGTCCTCGGCGATCTTCGCCTGCTCGGGCGTGACCACGTCCATGATCACGCCGCCCTTGAGCATCTCCGCCATCCCGCGCTTCACGCGGGCGGTGCCCAGCTCGTGGCCTGCGGAAGCGGGGGCCTGCTCGGACGACACTGTGGTGCTCCTTCTTCGACTGCGGGTCCCGGGACCCCGGGCTCGGCCGCCGACGCCGACGGCCCGGCCCTCGATGGTACGCGTCGGCCCCGGCCGCCAGGCCTGTGACCTCCGCCCGCGAGGCCCTGACCTCAGTGGACGGGCTCAGCCGACGGGATCCGCCGGGCTGCCCACCCGGGGCGCGGACTCGGCGATCTCGAAGTACTCCGGGAGCGGCGCGGTGCCGTAGAGCCGCAGCCACCGCACGAGCCTGCGCGACCGCAGCCCGCGGGTGTCCCGGACGGCGTCGTTGTGCACCCGCCGGGCCAGCACGACGAGCTGCTCGGCGTCCACCAGCTCGGCCAGCAGCGCCGTGGGCAGGGTCTCGCGGTCGATCACCGACAGGGCCCGGGACAGCGCGTTCTCGACCAGCTCGCGGGCCTCGACGGCCTGCTCCGACTCCCGCGGCAGGTCCCGAACCATCCCCGCCCCCGCGGCCCGTGACGCCTCGCCGAGCGCGGCGACCGGGCTGCCGGGCGCGGCCCGCGCGGCCCCGAGGGCCTCGGCGACCCGCACCGCGGTCTCCGCGCGCCGGGCCAGCGCCGACTCCAGCCCGACGCGGGCGGCGTCCGTCCGCTGGTGCAGCCGGTCCAGCCGACGGCTGCGCGCGACGCACAGCACCGTCACCCACACGACGACCACCACCACGGCCGCGAGCAGCACCCAGCTCATCGGACGATCGCCACCTGACGCGGGTCCGCGGCGATCGCGGCCTGGTAGACCTGCAGCACCTGCCCGGCCACGACCGACCAGTCGTAGCGGGCCGCCCGGGCCCGCCCGGCCTCGGCGAGCGCCGCCCGGCGCTCCGGGTCGCCCAGCAGGTCCCGCAGGGCCCCGGACAGCGCGGCGGCGTCCCCGGTGGGCACCAGGACACCGACGGGGCGCTCGTCCCCGAGGACCCGGCGGAAGCTCTCCAGGTCGCTGGCCACCACGGGGGCCCCCGCCGCCATCGCCTCGGTGAGCACCATGCCGAAGCTCTCGCCACCGAGGTTGGGGGCGCAGAAGACGTCCACCGACCGCAGCGCGGCGGCCTTCACCTCGTCGTCGACGGCGCCGAGCACCTCCACCTCGACGTCGCGGGCCTCGCGGCGCAGCACGTCCGCGTCCCCCCGCCCGACGACGAGCAGCCGCGCGTCCAGCGGCCGCAGCGCCTCGAGCAGCACCGCCATGCCCTTGCGGGGCTCGGTGAACCGGCCCACGAACCCGACCGTGGGGGTGCGCGGATAGCCGGGGAGCAGCGGGCCGGTGGCGAACCGGGCCACGTCCACGCCGTTCGGGATCTCGGTCGCGTCCCCGCCGAGGTGCTCGACCTGGACGCGCCGGGCGGTGGCGGACACCGCCACCCGCGCGGTCACCTTCTCCATCAGCGGCCGCAGCACCCCGCCGAACGCGTGCAGCGTGCGCGAGCGCTCGGTGGAGGTGTGGAACGTCGCGACGATCGGCCCCTCGGCCGCCAGCAGCGCCAGCACCGAGATCGAGAAGGTGGTGGGTTCGTGCAGGTGCAGGACGTCGAAGCGGTGCTCGGCCAGCCACCGCCGGGCCCGCGCGTAGGTGACCGGGCCGAACGTGACCCGGGCGACGGACCCGTTGTAGGGCACGGCGTGGCCCCGCCCCGCGGCCGTGACGAAGTCCGGCAGCTCGGAGTCCTCGTCCGCGGGGGCGAGGACGGACACCTCGTGGCCCAGCCTGCCCAGCGCCCTGGCCAGGTCGACGACGTGCGCCTGGACCCCGCCGGGGACGTCCAGCGAGTAGGGACAGACGATGCCGATCCTCACCGGCCCGCCCCCGGGGTGAGCTCCTGCAGCATGTGCCAGTCCGCCGGGTGGGCGGCGATGAGCTGCTCGAAGGACGCCGCGATCTCGCGGGTCGCCTTCTCCACGCACGACCGGTCCGGGACCTCGATCGGCGGCATGATCGTGGCGCCCCAGCGGCCCGCGGGCAGGAAGTACGGCCCGACGGCGTGCAGCTGGGCTCCGGTCAGCGCGGCCAGCGCCGCGGGCCCGGACGGCAACCGGATCGTGTCTCCGAAGAACGGCACCGACACCCCGGTCCCCGCGAGGTCCCGATCGCTGACCAGGCAGACCAGCCCGCCGGCGCGGAGCCTGCGGGTCAACGCCCGGTGGGCCCGGCGCCCGTCGTCCTGCGCCACGATCTCGAAGCCCAGCGACTCCCGGAACCCCACGAACCGGCGGTAGACCGACTCCGGCTGCAGCCGCTCGACGACCGTGGTCATCACGGCGGGCAGCCCGTTGCGGCGCATCTCCTCGATGGCGTAGACCCCGGCGACGTCCCAGTTCCCGGCGTGCGGCAGGGCCAGGACGACGCCGCGGCCCGCCTGCATCGCCGAGATCACCGAGGCCATGCCGGTGGTCGCCGCGGCCATGCGGGCGTGCACCGCCACGGGGTCCATCGACGGCAGCCGGAAGGCCTCGTGCCAGTACCGCGCGTAGCTGCGCAGGGCCGCGCGGACCAGCCGGTCCATCTCGGCGGGGGTGAGGTCCGGCAGCACCCGGCCGAGGTTGGCGCGCAGCCGCGCCACGCTCGCGCCGCCCCGCCGGGCCGACAGCTCGGCCCCGGCCGCGAACCCGAGGGCCCCCAGCGGTCGGGGCACGTGGCGCACTGTGGACCAGGCCGCGGTCAGGCCGAGCTCGGCGGGGTTCACCGCTCGGGGTCCCCGGCTCGCTGGGCGCTGCGGTAGACCAGCACCAGCCGTTGGAACACGGTGAACACCGACGCCGCGGCGAGCCCCCACAGCGCGACGTGCAGCGCGTAGGGCACCCCGACGCCGTGCAGGAACGTGCCCAGCAGCACCACGATCAGTCGCTCGGCCCGCTCGACCAGGCCGCCGTCCGCCGAGAGCCCCATGCCCTCGGCGCGCGCCTTGACATACGACACCAGCTGCCCGCTGACCAGGCAGATCAGCGCGGCCACCCCGAGCACCCGCTCGTCCCCCACACCGAGACACCACCAGGCGAGCCCGGCGAACAGGGCTCCGTCGGCGATCCGGTCGCACACCGAGTCCAGCACCGCGCCGAACGGGGTGCCCGCGCCGCGGGCGCGAGCCATGGCGCCGTCCACCAGGTCCAGCAGCACGAAGAAGGTGATGACCCAGGGCCCGATCGCGAGCTGACCGCGGGGCAGGAACCACAGCGCGGCCGCCGACGCGCCGACGGTCCCGATCACGGTGACGACGTCCGGCGCGACGCCCCGCTGCACCAGGGCGCGGCCGATCGGGTCGGTGACCCGGTTGACGTGGACGCGGGCCCGGACGTTCAGCATGGGACGTTGAGCATCGGGTGGGGCCGACTCCTGCCGGTCTCGCGGGGTGGGGGATCCAGCCTAGCCGGGGCTCCAGTCGGGCTCCCACGCGCCCGCGAGCAGCTCGCGGGTCTCGGAGAGCAGCTGCGGGATCACCTTGGTCTGCCCGACGACGGCGATGAAGTTCGCGTCCCCGCCCCACCTCGGCACGACGTGCTGGTGCAGGTGGTCCGCCAGCGACCCGCCCGCGACGGCGCCGAGGTTCAGCCCGGTGTTGAACGCGTGCGGCGCGGAGACCTTCTTCATCGCCCGGATCGCCCGCTGGGTGAACAGCATCAGCTCGGCCGACTCCGCCGCGGTGAGGTCCTCCAGCTCCGCGACGTGCCGGTAGGGCAGCACCATCAGGTGCCCCGGGTTGTACGGGTGCAGGTTGAGCAGCGCGAACACCGTCTCGCCGCGCGCGAGGATCAGCCCCTCGTCGTCCGGCAGGGAGGGGATGCGGCAGAACGGGCAGCCGCCCTCCCCCGCCTCCTTGATGTAGGCGAGGCGGTGGGGGGTCCAGAGCCTGCGGAACCCGTCCGGCGTGCCCACACCGTCGATCGGTTCCAGTTCGGACACGTCCTCCACCCTAGGGGGTGAAGCTCTCGGCGGACGGGTCGACGTTGCTGCGCCCCGCGATCCAGGCCACGATCGCCTCCACGGCCTGCGCCACCGGGACGCCGTTGACCTGCGAACCGTCCCGGAAGCGGAAGCTCACCGCACCCGCCTCGACGTCCCGCGCGCCCGCCAGCAGCATGAACGGGACCTTGGCCAGGGTGTGGGTGCGGATCTTCTTCTGCATCCGGTCGTCCCCGGCGTCGAGGTCCACCCGCACACCGCGCTCCCGCAGCAGCCCGACGATCTCCTCCACGGCCGGGACCTGCTCGTCCGTGACCGGGATCGCCGCCACCTGCACCGGCGCGAGCCAGGCCGGGAACGCGCCCGCGTAGTGCTCCAGCAGCACGCCGAAGAAGCGCTCGATGGACCCGAACAGCGCGCGGTGGATCATGACGGGCCGCTTCCGGGAGCCGTCCGACGCGGTGTACTCGAGGTCGAACCGCTCCGGCAGCATCAGGTCCACCTGGATGGTGGACATCTGCCAGCTGCGGCCGATCGCGTCCTTGGTCTGCACGCTGATCTTGGGGGCGTAGAAGGCCGCGCCGCCCGGGTCCTCGGTGAGCGCCAACCCGGTCTCCTCGGCGACCTTGCGGAGCACCGCGGTGGCGCGCTCCCACTCCTCGTCCGACCCGATCGACTTCTCCGGGTTGCGGGTGGAGATCTCGAGGTAGAAGTCGTCCAGGCCGTAGTCCCGCAGCAGGTTCAGCACGAAGTCCAGCAGGGAGGCGATCTCGCCCTCCATCTGGTCCTCGGTGCAGTAGATGTGCGCGTCGTCCTGGGTGAAGCCGCGGGCGCGGGTCAGCCCGTGCACCACGCCGGACTTCTCGTACCGGTACACGGTCCCGAACTCGAACAGACGCAGCGGCAGCTCGCGGTAGCTCCGCCCGCGCGCGTCGAAGATCAGGTTGTGCATCGGGCAGTTCATCGGCTTCAGGTAGTAGTCCTGGCCGGGCTTGCGGACGGTCCCGTCCGCGTTCAGCTCCTCGTCCAGGATCATGCCCGGGTACATGCCCTCCTCGTACCACTCGAGGTGGCCGGAGGTGCGGAACAGCTGTCCCTTGGTGATGTGCGGGGTGTTGACGAACTCGTACCCGGCCCGCTCGTGCTGCCGCCGCGAGTAGTCCTCCAGCTCCTTGCGGATCACGCCGCCCTTGGGATGGAAGACCGCGAGGCCGGAGCCGATCTGGTCCGGGAACGAGAACAGGTCCAGCTCGGCGCCCAGCCTGCGGTGGTCGCGGCGCTCGGCCTCGGCGACGCGCTCCAGGTGCGCGTCGAGCGCCTCCTGGGACTCCCACGCGGTGCCGTAGATGCGCTGGAGCTGCGGGTTCTTCTCACTGCCGCGCCAGTACGCGGCGGCGGTGCGGGTGAGCGTGAACGCCGGGATGTACTTGGTGGTGGGCAGGTGCGGCCCGCGGCAGAGGTCCGACCAGACGGTGGCACCGGTGTGGGCGTGCACGTTGTCGTAGATCGTGAGCTCCCCTGTCGGGTCGATCTCCGGGGCGTCGCCGACGTCCTCCTCCGGCCCCTTCAGGTCGATCAGCTCGAGCTTGTACGGCTCGTCCTTCAGCTCCGCGCGGGCCTCGTCCTTCGACTCGAAGAGGCGGCGGGAGAAGCGCTGGCCGGACTTGATGATCTTCTTCATCGCCGACTCGAGCTTCTTCAGGTCCTCCGGTGTGAAGGGCTTCTCCACGTCGAAGTCGTAGTAGAAGCCGTCCGTGATGGGCGGGCCGATCCCGAGCTTGGCCTCCGGGTAGAGCTGCTGCACGGCCTGTGCGAGCACGTGCGCGGCGGAGTGACGGATGACGCTGCGGCCCTCCGGCGAGTCCGCGGTGACCGCGACGACCTCGGTGTCGCTCTCCGGCGCCCACGCCAGATCCTTCAGCGCCCCCTCGGCGTCCTTGACGACGACGATCGCCTGCGGTCCGGTGGTCGGCAGGCCCGCCTCCCGGACCCGGGCCCCCGCGGTCGTCCCGGCGGGCACCGTGATCGGCGCGGACGCGGGCGGGGCGGGTGCTGCGGACACGGGGTCTCCTTCACGGGCAGGACATCTGACCCCACGATGCTAGTTGTCCGCCGCCACCCGGTTGCCGCGGGTCAGGGCCGCAGGCGCGGGACCGGACGATCGGCCTCCGGGGGCGGGACGACGCTGCGGCGGGGCGGCGGCGGGCTCCCCGGCACGACCGGGTCGAACCAGTTCACCTGGGACTCCGCGGACCCCACCGACAGCAGGACCGGCAGCGGACGGGTGACCTCGACGCCCGACGGCGGCGGCGCCGTGTCACCCCGCTCCCCGGAGCGGGCCGCGGGGACGGCGGGCGGTGCGGCGGCAGGCGACTCGAAGCGCGCCAGCTCGGCGAGCCGCGGGTCGACCGCGGGCCCACCCTCTCGACGGGCGGGCGTCGACTGCCGTGGGCGCGGCGCGACGGGGGGCGCCGCGGGCACCAGCGCGCGCGGGTCCACGCGGTCCAGCGCCTTGCGGACCCGGCGCAGGTTCCGCTCCGGGGCCGCGACCAGCACCGACAGCAGCAACCCCGCGGCCGAGCCGGGATCCGGGAGCGGGCGCAGCACGTGCAGGACGGCGTTGCCCTGCCGCACCACGAGCTCGGTCGGGTCGCCCCGCAGCACCCTGCTCAGCTCAGCGGCGCCGCGCATCGCCTCGACCTGCGCCGCGGCCACCGCCTCGACGTCCAACCGGGCGCGGTCGGCCGTCACGGCGTCGAGCGTGAGCCCGCTGGCGACGTCCACCAGCGCCGCCGCGAGGACCTCCGGTCTGCGCAGCACGTCGGCGGCCGCCGTGCGGAGCAGGCCGGGGCTTCCCGGGATCGTCGGCACGGGCGTCTCGCGGGCGGGGCTCAGCGCGGGGCGGGCGCCTGGAAGTACTGGCTGTCGCCACCCTGCGGCGCACGGGCGCCCGCGTTGGGGTGGGACATGTAGAACTCCTGCTCGATGATCTTCAGGTCGCGCCGGGCCATGGCCAGGTTGGCCTGGGCGCGGTTGAGCACGAGGTAGAGGAACAGCTTCTCGTCCGGCAGGCCGCGGATCAGCCGGATCAGGTGGTACTGGTTGTCGAGGGTGATGAGGATGTCCTCGATGCCCTCGCGCAGGCCGAGCTTCTGGGTGACCTCGATCTTGGTGCGCACCACGTCGCTGTTGCCGGGCGCCGCGACCTCCAGGTCGAACTCGGCGGACCCGCCGCGGGAGCCCAGGGTCATGCCGCTCTCGTAGTCCACCAGGGCCACGGCGAACGCGCCCTTGATGTTGGCCGCCATGTCCAGGGAATGCTCGATCGAGCTCATCTTCTGCGCCTTTCGATCATCCTTCACGGGGACGATCATCCATCGGGGAACGGGGGTTCGGAAACGGTAGCGCAGAATCATCGGAACAGCGGTGCCGGGTGCCATTCCTCTCCCCCGTGAAGGGCAGCCACACCTTCACCGGACCGTTGTCGGCGGCGCCGCGGCCCGGTCATCGCAGCCGCCGCCGCAGGCCGTCGGCGAGCCTGCGCAGCGTCGACATGTCGGTGGCCCAGCGGGTGTCGTCGGCGTCCTGCGCCGGGGGACGGGGCGGAGGGATCGCGGTGCGCCCGGACCGCCGCGGGAGCACCCCGTCGGCGGGCGGCACAGGAGGTGTGACGGAGGAGTCGGCCCCGCGGCCGGCGGCCCCGGCGGCGGCAGGGTCGGCGGCGGCGGGGTCGGTGACGGCGGGGTCGGTGACGGGGTCGCCGGCGGGAGCTGTGGCGGGATCGGCGGCGGCACCCACGGGCGGGACCGTCTCGGCCGGAGCGGGGGTCGGGTCGGCGGGGACCCGGAGCCGCGCTGCGGGCCGCGCGGCGCCGCCCGAAGGCCGCGTCCCGCGGGCCTCCGTCCGCCCTCCCTCCGGCTCGGCCGCGGGGCGCGGAGCCGGGAGGGTGGAGCCTGCGGGACCGGCAGGCGGGAACGGGGTGGGACGGTCCGGCAGGGGTGGGCGGGCGCGGTGGGCGGCGGCGAAGAACTCCGACACCGGCGTGACCCGCCGCGGCGAGCCCTCGCGAGTCGACCGATCCTCCCTGGTGGGAGGCGGTTCGGCCGCCCCAGCCGCCGGTGTCCCCGGCGCCACCGTCGGGGTCGCGGGCGCAGTCGCGGGCGTGGCCGAGACCACCGGCGAGGGGGGTGTCGAGGCCGGTGTCGACCCCGCCGCGGACACCGTCGAGGCCCCTGTCGAGGCCCCGGTCGGCGCCGCCGATCCGGCCGGGGCACTGCGCCCCGCCGCGGGCGCGGGGGCCACCTCGGTGACCGTGGAGCCCGACCGGCGCGACGAGGCGGGCGCGGCCGCACGGGGAGCGGGCAGCGCCACCGGCACCGCCGCGGCCCGCGGGCCCGGCGGCGTCTCGGCGGGCATCGCCCGGCGCGGCGGGTCGCCCAGCGCCTCGACCTCCCGCAGCGCGCTCGCGAGGTTGGCGCGGCCGCGGTCCAGCCTCACGTAGAGGGCCCGTTCGTCCGTGGCGGGCGCGAGCATCTGCACCGTCCGGCGGCCCGTCACGACCACGCTGCGCAGCGCCCCGCTGCGGCCGTCCGCGAGCGACTCCACGCCCACGAGGGCCGCCAGGATCTCGGCCACCGGCAGAGGCGGCTCCGGGCCGCCGAGGCTCTCCAGGATCCGCTCGTCCGCCCGTTCCAGAACGCACGCCCACGACACCCCGGGCAGTTTTCCGAGGGCGTCGGCGAGCGATTTCCGAGCGGTCACGAGAAACCTTCTCACACACCGTCGCCGACGCAGTTTGTCGGCCTTTTCGGCGCAGATTCGACAGGGCCGGAGAAACGCCGCGGTACGGCCGGCCGGCCTATTCCACCCACCGCCGAACGCGCCGCGGTTCGGCACCAGAGGTGGGACCCGACGACCCTGCTGCCGGCGGACGGGAGTGTTTCCGCAGCTCTCTCGCCCGCTGAGAGATCGGAAACCCGTCGATGCCGCGCATCCGGCCCTACGACCTGCGGCCATCCGGCTCGGCCGCCGCACCCGGTGCGGCGGTCTCGTGCCGCGCACCCGCGCCGTGGTCGGATGGCGCCATGAGCACCGACCGCCCCGCCGCGTTCCGAGCCGCCGTCGAGCGCGGGGACGCCGACGCCGCCGCGGACCTCTTCGCCGCCGACGCCGTCTTCCACTCCCCCGTCGTGCACCGGCCCTACGAGGGCCGCGAGGCGATCCGGACGATCCTGCGCGCCGTCGTTCAGGTCTTCGAGGACTTCCGCTACACCGCCGAGTTCGCCGGGGACGCGGGGCACGTCCTGTGGTTCCACACCCGCGTGGGCGAGCGCGAGCTCGACGGCGTCGACATCCTCCGGGACGGCCCCGACGGCCTCGTCGAGCTGACCGTGATGGTGCGCCCGTACTCGGCCGCCACAGAGCTGCGCGCCCGGATGGCCGCGCTCCTGCAGGGCGGCTGACCGGCTCCGCTCACATCCGTCCGGCTCAACGCCGGATCCCCGAGGTCACGGAGGGTGTCCGGCGGCCCGGGCGATACCGGCAGCCGGTGCCGTCATTCGGGTGAGTTCGATCGTGGGCCGCACCGCGTCCACGGGATCACCCGTTGAGCCCTCTGAGAGTCGTGCGGGGCCGAACGGAGTGATCGGCGCGTCCGTACGGCGTCCTCCGCGCCGGCGACAGCCACGCCGGGCGGGGTGCGAGCCAAGGGGCGAGGGAGGACGAGCGTGCCGGCAGGGGGCCACGGACCGAGCAGGCAGGGCCCGCACGGCCCCGCCGCGTCCTCGACCCGGTCGCGCTCGGTCCCACCCGCGCGGCCCGCCCCGCCCCGCCCCCCGCAGCAGCGCGGGCCGGACCCGGTCCCCGCGGAGCATCCCCGCAGCCCGCGCCCCGACCGGTCCCGCACCCGTCCGGAACCCCCCGCAGCCCCCGCGGGCCGTGACCACACCGCGCGAGACCACACCGCCCGAGACCACACCGCGCGAGACCACACCGCCCGAGACCACACCGCGCAAGACCACTCGTCGCCCACCACGTCCGCGCGCGACCGGTCCGCCCCCACCCGGCGGGCGCGCGACCACTCCGCCACCACACGGCAGGCGCGGGAACGCCCCACCCCGGCTCCCGAACGCCGCAGCGCCACGCCCGTCCGCCCCACCCGGCGCCGCCGCGCCGACAAGCGCTCCGGCGTGGCCTGGTGGCAGACCCCGGACAGCCGCCGCCGCACCGGCGGCGGGGGGCTGAGCACCGGGGCGCCCACGGCCACCGGCGTCCAGGAGCCGGTCCGCCCGGTCCGCACGGGTCCACTCGGTCCGCTCGACCTGCTCCAGCGCAGGCTCGGCGCCGGGCGCCGCGCCCGCGCCCTGCTCACCCCGGCCCAGCGCGCCGCCCGACGGCGCCGGACGGTCCTGTGCTGGGTCGGCGGCGTCCTCGGGATGGTCGTCGGGCTGCCGCTGCTGGCCCTCGGGCTCGGCTACCTGATCTTCGGCGTGCCCACCGCGGACGAGGCCGTGAACAACCAGGTCGCCACGATCTCGTTCGCCGACGGCACCGACCTCACCCGGCTCGTCCCCGAGGCGGGCAACCGCACCAAGGTCGGCTTCGAGCAGATCCCGCCGCACGTGCGCGAGGCCGTGCTCGCCGCCGAGGACCGCACCTTCTACACCAACCCCGGGTTCGACGTCTCCGGCATCGCCCGGGCGGCGTGGAACCAGCTGCAGGGCGGCGCGGGCGGCGGTTCGACGATCACCCAGCAGTACGTCAAGAACGCCCTGGTCGGGGACCAGGTCTCCCTGTGGCGCAAGTACAAGGAGCTGATCGTCAGCCTCAAGGTCAGCCAGGAGAAGTCGAAGGACGAGATCCTCACCGACTACCTGAACACGATCTACTTCGGCCGCGGCGCCTACGGCATCCAGTCCGCGGCGCAGGCCTACTTCGCCAAGGACGTCGGGCAGCTCACCCCGGCCGAGGGCGCGCTGCTCGCCGGGGTGATCCAGTCGCCGTCGCGCTGGGACCCGGCGATCGACCCGCAGAAGGCCGTGCAGCGGTGGGGCTTCGTGATGGACGGGATGGAGAGCCAGGGCTGGCTCTCCCCCGCCGACCGCGCCGCCGCGACCTTCCCGCCCACCCAGCAGCGCCGGGTCGGCGGCACCGGCTCGCTGGCGGACAGCCGAGGCCACGTGGTCAACGCCGTCAAGGCGGAGCTGGACTCGCTCGGCATCTCCGACCAGGAGATGTCCCAGGCGGGCCTGACGATCACCACCACCATCGACGCCGACCAGCAGAAGCGGGCGGTCGAGGCCGCGCAGGAGTCGCTCGACGGGCAGCCGGACAACCTGCGCAGCGCCCTCGTCGCGATCGACCCGCGCACCGGCGGGGTGGCCGCCTACTACGGCGGGGACAACGGCGTCGGGCTCGACTACGCACGGGTGAGCAAGCAGCCCGGCTCGACGTTCAAGCCGTTCGTGGTGCTCGCCGCGCTGATGCACGACCCACCCATCGGCCTCGGCACCGTGTTCGACGGCCGGGAGCAGACGGGCCTGCGCAACGCCGAGGGCGCGGACTGCCCCCGGTGCGACATCAAGCAGGCGATGACGCTGTCCAACAACGTGGTGTTCACGAAGCTTGCCGCCGAGGTGGGCCCGGAGAACGTCGCCGCCGCGGCCCGGGCGGCGGGCATCACCTCCCCGCTCGACAACCCCGACGCGCGGCTCGCGCTCGGCAACAAGGAGGTCACCCCGGTCGAGCTCGCGTCCGCGTACGCGACGATCGCGGCGGGCGGGGTCTGGCACGCGCCGCACTTCATCTCCAAGGTCGTCACCGCGGACGGCCGGGTGCTCTACGAGTCCCCGGACTCCCAGGGGGAGCGTCGGTTCAGCCCCCGGGTCGCGCGCAACACCGTCGAGGCGATGCTCGGCGTCGCGTCGGCGGACGAGCGCGGGATCGGCCGCCCGGTCGCCGCGAAGACCGGCACCGTGCAGTCCCGGTTCGAGGGCGAGAACAACGACGCGTGGTTCTCCGGCTTCACCCCCGAGCTGGCGACGACGGTGTGGATCGGCACCGACATGAACTCCCCCATCCGCACGGCGTCCGGCACCCCGATCGAGGGGGCGTCGCTGCCCGGCGAGGTCTGGCAGACGTTCATGCGCGAGGCCGTGGCCGAGGAGCCCGCGACCGAGGGCTTCGGCGGGTACACCCCGATCGGCACGCCTGCGTCGGACCTGCCGCCGAACGAGACGCCGACGCCGACCCCCACCACGACCCCGGAACCGACGCCCTCGGCCGAGCTCCCGCCCCCGCCCGCCGCGGAGCCGCCCGCCGCGAACCCCGTGCCGCAACAGCAGTCCGGGGCGCCGGACCAGCGCAGCCTCCTCGCGCCCGAGGACGCCCCGGGCACCGCGAACGCCCCCGGCACCGCCCGGGCACCCGGCACGGCGGGCACCCCGAACGGTCCCGCCGCCGAGCAGGCCCCGCCCGCGGGCACCGCTCCGGCCCCGGACTGCTCGGTCACCCCCTGCGGCTGACCGGTCAGCCGGACACCACGAGGGTGGCCCGGCCGCGAGTGGCCTCCACCAGCAGCGCGTTGGGCTCGTCGACGCGCTCGACCCACGCCCGAGCCTGCGCCTCGCCCTTGCCGAACTCGACGTGCCGCGCCAGCAGCCGGGCCCGCCGCACCTCGGCGGGCGGGTCGCAGAACCAGACCTCGGTGAGCTCGGCCGCCACCGCGGGCCACGGCTCGGTCTCCACCAGCAGGTAGTTGCCCTCGGTCACCACCAGCGGCGTCCCCGGCGGGACGGCGATCGCGCCTGCCAGCGGCTGTTCCAGGTCCCGCTCGAACATCGGCGCCCACACCTGCTCGCCCGCGCGGATCCGCCGCAGCATCGCCAGGTAGCCGTCCGCGTCGAACGTCTCCGGGGCCCCCTTGCGGTCCCGCAGCCCGAGCGCCTCCAACGCGGTGTCCGCGAGGTGGAACCCGTCCATCGGCACGTGCACCGCACCCGGCACCGCCGCCACGATCCGCCGGGCGAGGGTGGTCTTCCCCGCCCCGGGCGCCCCCGTGATGCCCAGGATGGAACCCGCGGGCAGGGCCCGGGCGCGCTGGACCGGGTCGGTCACCCGCACCGCACCGCCAGCACGACGATGTCGTCCCCGGTGTCGGCCGTGGTCCCGGCCACCAGGTGGTCGCAGAAGGCCTCGAGCGGCATGTCCGCGCCCGCGGCGGCCAGGTCGAGCAGCGCCCGGCCCGCGACGTCGTCCGGGTCGTCCCGGCGCTCGGCGAGCCCGTCGGTGTAGAGCACGAGCGTGGACCCGGGGGGCAGGACGATCTCCTGGTCGTGTCGGAGCCGGTCCGGGTCGACCCCGAGCACGACGTCCACGGCGCCGCCGACGTGCGTGACCGTCCCGTCCGCCTCGACCAGCAGCGGCACGGGATGCCCGGCGTTGGACCAGCGGAAGACCAACCCGTTGCCGCGCACCAGGATCCGGCCGTGCAACAGCGTGGTGAAGCGGGTGACCTCCAGCCGGGAGGCGACCCGGTCGAGGCGCCGCAGCACGTCCGAGGGGGCGCCGTCGGTGTCGAAGGCGAGCGCGCGGAGCATGCTGCGCAGCTGGCCCATCGTCGCGGCCGCGGCGAGGTCGTGGCCCGCGACGTCCCCCACGGCCAGCGCGATGTCGCCGAACGGGAGCCGGAACACGTCGTACCAGTCGCCGCCGACCTCCAGCTCGGCCGCGGCGGGCCGGTACCGGCAGGCCACCTCGATCCCGCCGATCCCGACGTCCGCTATCATCGGCGGCGGGGTCAGCATGGACTCCTGCAGCGCCAGCGCGACCTCGCGGGTCTGCTGGAACCGGCGGCCGTGCTCCACCGCGGCGGACGCGCGCGCGGCCAACTCGGTCACCAGGGCGAGGTCGTCCGTGGTGTAGGCCGGGCGGTCGCCGCAGCTGGCGAACAGCAGCCCCGCGATGACCCGGCCGCCGGAGAGGACCGGGGCGACCAGCCGGGAGTTCATCCCGACCTCGAGGGCCCAGGCGTGCATCTCCGGGGTGCCCGCCCAGTGGTCCGCCCCGAGCGGGTCGATCTCCAGCTCCGGCAGGCGCGTGCGGACCGACCGGGCCAGCGGGTGGTCGGCGCCGAACGCGAACCGCGCGGCGCCGTCCGCGCCGACCTCGCCCGGCACCGGGGGCAGCCCCGGGGCGGCCCGGGTGACCGACCGGCGGCCGTGGACGGGGCGGCCCGGCAGCAGCGGCGCCGCCTCGTCCACCAGGTAGACCCGGCAGAGGTCGGCGAACTCGGGGACGACGGCGTCCGCCAGCGCCAGCAGCTCGGTCTCCGGGTCCAGCGCGGTGTTCACCGCGAGCGTGGCCCCCGCGAGGACGTCCAGGCGGTGTCGGGACCGCACCTCGTCGTCGATGTCGGTCTCGGTGCCGACCCACTCGACCACCGTCCCGGCCTCGGTCACGGGCACGGCGCGCGAGCGGTACCAGCGCCAGCCGCTGCCCGCGCGCAGCCGGTGCACGTGTTCGAAACCCTCGCCCCGGGCGACCGCCGCCGACCAGGCGCGGCGCTTGGCGTCCCGGTCGGCGGGGTGCACGCCCGTGAGGAACCCCCAGCCCAGGTACTCCTCCGGTGTCTGCCCGGTCACCGCGCGGTAGCTCGGGGAGTCCTCGGCCGCGCTGCCGTCCGGGCGGCGGATCCACACCGCCGCGGCGGTGGCGTCCACCAGGCTGCGATAGCGGCGCAGCGCCTCCTCCCGGGCCGCGGCCAGCTCCGCCAGGGTCAGCCTGGCCCGCTCCGCCTCGGTGACGTCCGAGACCACCAGCCCGACGCCGAGGACCTCCCCGTCGCGGTCGTGCACCGGGTAGCAGTTGAGCATCCAGGACTGTTCCGGTCCCGTCCCGTGCCAGAGCCTGCCGCTCAGCGGGAAGTTCGTGAGGGCCCGTCCGGTGTCGAGCACCTCGCGCAGCAGCGCGGCGATGCGCTCCCCCGTCTCGCCGTGCAACTCGCCGAGGGTGCGGCCCTCGCGGTCGTCCGCCGTACCGCCGTCCATCGCGGCGACCGCGGCGTTCACCCGGCGGTAGCGCAGGTCCGTGTCGAAGTACGCCAGCGCGACGGGGGCGTTCTGCCACAACGCGTCCAGCAGCGAGAAGGCCTCCGCCCCGGCCCGGGCGTCCGAGGCGTCCTGCAGCGCCCCGACGACGGCGACGTCGCCCGTCCCCGGGCCGGCGTACACGTAGAGCGTGCGCCCCGACGCGACGGTGGCGGGCAGCGGACCGGAGACCCGCTCCCGGCTCGCCGCGTCGACCAGGGCCTTGGCCCGGGGGGTGTCGATGGGTGCGCGCTCGCCGTCGAACGGGTTCTGCCCCACCACCTCCGCCGACGGCCAGCCGGTCAGCCGGGCGGCCTCGGCGCTCCACACCAGCACCCGGCCCGCCACGTCGAGCGCGAACAGCCCGACCGGCGCGAGGTCGACTACGGCGTCCGCTGTCGGCCCGGTCATGCGCGAATTATGTCGGCTCCCCGCACCCGGGCGATACGGGGCACACTGCCCCGGTGGAGTACGTCCTCCAGGACCCGCATCCCCGGTTGCGCCCCTTCGTGCGCCGGCTGCAGGGCTACCGCGAGCACAGCGCGGGGCCGCTGCGCAGGCGCCAGGCGCCGGTGGGCTCCTGCACGCTGATCCTCGGGTTCGGCCCGCCGCTGCGGCTGTTCGGCCCGGCGGGCCCGTCCGTGCCCCGCTCGTTCCTGGCCGGGCTGCACGATGCGGCGGTGGTCACCGAGTTCCGCGGCGACCAGCACGGCATGCAGGTCGACCTCACCCCGATCGGCGCGTTCACGCTGCTCCGGCGGCCGGGCGCGGACCTCGCCAACGAGGTCCCGACCCTCGACGCGCTGGCCGATCCCGCGCTCGCCGCCCTCCCCGACCGGCTGGCCGCGGACCCGGACTGGCCCGCCCGCTTCGCTCGCGTCGAGGCCTTCCTCGCCGACCGGCTGCTCGATCCCGCACGCAGGCTGCCCGATCCGGAGGTCGTGCACGCCTGGCGCCTGCTGCGGCGCAGCGCGGGGACGATCGCCGTCGCCGACCTGGCCGCACAGACCGGCTGGAGCAGGCGGCACCTGCTCACCCGGTTCGGCGACCAGATCGGCCTGTCCCCCAAGACCGCCGCGCGGGTGCTGCGGTTCGAGCGGGCGAGCCGGGCGGCGCTGGCCGGCACCCCGCTCGCCGAGGTCGCCGCCCTCTGCGGGTACGCGGACCAGGCCCACCTGAGCCGGGACTTCCGGTCACTGGCCGGGGTCGCGCCGCGCGCATTCGTTCAAGACGCGTCGGCCGCAGCCCCCTAGGTTCCCTCCTCATGAGCATCCACGTGACCCTCCGGTACGACGATCCCCGCGCCGCGCTCGACTTCCTGACCGGCACCCTCGGCCTCACGGCGGGCATGGTCGCCACCGGCGACGACGGCGCGGTGGCGCACGCCGAGCTGTTCTGGGGCGACACCGCCGTGATGATCGGCGCGCGGGCGGGCGACCCGCGCTTCGACACCGGCCGCGCCGTCCTCTACCTCACCACCGACACCCCGGACGCGTTGTGCGACAAAGCCGTCGGCGCGGGCGCGGAGCTCGTCCAGGAGCTGACCGACCAGGACTACGGCTCCCGCGAGTTCGCCGTCGCCGACCCCGAGGGCAACGTGTGGTGCTTCGGGACGTACGTGCCCACGGCGCCCGCGGCGGACACGGCGCCGTGACCGAGGTGGACCGGCTGCGAGCCGTCTGCCTCGCGCTGCCCGAGGTGACCGAGAAGGTCAGCCACGGCGAGCCGACCTGGTTCGTCCGCAGGACCTTCGTGAGCCTCGCCGACCACCACCACGACGACCGGCTCGCCTTCTGGTGCGCCGCCCCGCCCGGGGTTCAGGAGGAGCTGGTCGCGGCCGAGCCCGAGCGGTTCTTCCGCCCGCCGTACGTCGGCGGGCGCGGCTGGCTCGGCGTCTACCTGGACGTCGAGGTCGACTGGACCGAGATCGTCGAGATCGTCGCCGACGCCTACCGCTGCGTGGCACCGAAGAAGCTGGTAGCACTGGTGCCATGATCACTGTCGACGGGCTGGGGTACGAGTACGAGGACGTCCCCGGCGCGGGGCCCGCCCTGCTGTTCCTGCACGAGGGCCTCGGCTCGGTCGGGCTGTGGAGGGGCTTCCCGCAGCGGATCGCCGAGGCCACGGGGCGGCGCACCGTCGCCTACTCGCGGCTGGGGCACGGGTTCTCCGACCTCCCGCCCGAGAAGCGCACGCCGACCTTCATGCACACCGAGGCGGCCACGGTCGTCCCGGCGCTGATCGCGGCGCTCGACCTCGGCGATCCGATCCTGGTGGGGCACAGCGACGGCGGGTCGATCGCGCTGCTCGCCGCCGCCGCGCTGCCGGTGTCCGGGTTGGTGGTGCTGGCCCCCCACGTTCTCGTCGAACCGGCTGCGCTGCAGGCGATCCGGGCGGCGCGCGAGGCCTTCGACACCGGCGACCTCGCCCGCCGGATGGCCCGCCACCACCGGGACGCCGAGGTGACCTTCCGGAACTGGAACGACGTCTGGCTCGACCCGGCGTTCCGCACCTGGGACCTGCGCCCGGAGCTGACCGGCATCACCTGTCCGGTGCTCGGGATCCAGGGGGACGCCGACCCCTACGGCACCGCCGTCCACGTCGAGGCCGTGCGGGACGCGGCGCGGGGTCCGGTGGACCTGCTGCACCTGCACGGCGGCCACGCACCCCACCTGGAGCGCCCCGCGGTGGTGGACGCCGTCGTCGCCGCGTGGGTCGGCGAGCGCTGAGCCCGCGTGAGCCCGGCGGCACCGCAGGTCCACGGGCGCACCCCCGACGGGCGGACCCGGTCGCCCACCGCGTAGAGCGCTACCCGATCGGGCCCGCTGCGGACCAGCCCCGGACCTCCCCCGGCGTGAGGACGAGGACCCGGCCCGTGGGCCGCGCCTGCGCGTAGGGCGGGTACTTGGCGCACAGGGCGTCCAGCGCGCGGGTCCACAGGTCCCCGGACTCCTCGACGTGCGCGGTCCCGTCGACGCGTACCCACCACAGCTGCGCCCAGTCCGCCGCGTAGTGGTCCACCAGCAGGGCCGCCCGCGGATCCCGCGCCAGGTCGGAGAGGCGGGCCAACCTGGTGTGCCGCTTGGGCTTCACCTCGTCGACTACCGAGCACACCAGCCCGTCGACCACCGCGAAGGTGATCGGGACGAGCCGGGGCGTGCCGTCGGGACGGATCGTGGCGAGCCGCCCGACGGGATGTGCGGCGGCCCGGGCGAGCCAGTCGGTCACGCGGCGTCCCTCAGTGCAGCGACCCTCACCGCAGCGTCCCTCACCGCAGCGGCACCTCGACGCGCGTCGAGAGCAGCACCGCGTCCCGGGTGTGGGCGCGCTCGTGCTCCAGGAAGCTCGGCGCCACGGCCAGGAACAGGGTGCGCCCGTCCGCACCGCCGAGCGCCACCGCGTAGGTCTGCCCCTCGGGGACGGCGACCTCGTCGAGGATCTCCCCGCCCTCGCGGACGCGCACCGCCCGGTGGTGGTCGGCGTCGGCTACCCAGATGGCGCCCTCGGCGTCGGGTTCGGCGATGCCGTCCGGCACCACGCTCAGCGTGGGCAGCACCTCGGCGAGGTCGGTGGAGGTGGGCGGGTCGCCGAAGCGGGCCCAGTCCCGGCGCGCGGACAGGCTCCCGTCCGGCTGCACGGTGAACGCGCTCATCCGGTCGCCGAAGCTCTCGGCGACGACGAGTGTGTGGCCGTCGCAGACCGCGCCGTTGGGGAAGTGCAGGTCGTTCGCCACGACCTCGGCGGACCCGTCCGGGTCGACCCGGATCAGGGGTGCCGTTGCGAGGGGCGCGCCGCCCATCAGGTCGAACCCGAAGCACCCCACCCAGCAGCGGCCCTGCGGGTCGACCGCCATGTCGTTGAGCACGCCCCGGGCCAGGCCGGACAGGTCGGCATGGGTGACCAGGGTGCCGTCGTCCTCCCGGCGTAGGATCTTGTGGTCCCGCATGGACACGATCAGCATCCGCCCGTCCGGCAGAACCCCGGTGCCCGACGGCTGGGCCGGCACCGCCGCCTCGACCCGTAGGTCGGAGCCGTCCTCGGCCGCGCTCAGCACGCGATGGGTGTAGAAGTCGCTGACCCAGACCCGACCGGACCGCCAGCGCGGCCCCTCCAGGAACGACAGCTTCTCCAGGACGACGTCCATGCGGGCTCCCTTGCCTCGGTTCAGCGCGACGCTACCGCCGCCGCTGCCGTCCCGGTGGGTGTGATCCCGACGATCCGGCGCAGCGCCCCGACGGTCCCACGCCGGCCGGTCGATCCCCCACCCGTCCGGCGTGGGACCGTCGGGGAACAGCGCCCGCGGTCGCGGTGTTGTTGCGAGCGCAAGCAATTGCCCGACCGCCAGGAGGCCCCGATGCCCGCCGTCACCGTCTCGGACGTCACCACGCTGCCGCGCGTCCCCGAGCCCGCCCCGACCGAGCTGGACCGCGGCGTCCGCTCGGTCACCACCGCGCCGCGCGGGTTCGAGGGCGAGGGCTTCCCCGTCCGCCGCGCGTTCCAGGGCGTGGACCTGCGCGACCTGGACCCCTTCCTGCACATGGACCAGATGGGCGAGGTCGAGTACGCGCCGGGCGAGCCGAAGGGCACCGCCTGGCACCCGCACCGCGGCTTCGAGACCGTCACCTACATCATCGACGGCGAGTTCGAGCACCAGGACAGCCACGGCGGCGGCGGGACCATCACGAACGGCGACACCCAGTGGATGACGGCGGGTGGCGGGCTGCTGCACATCGAGCGGCCGCCGGAGGCGCTGGTCGCGAGCGGCGGGCTGTTCCACGGCCTGCAGCTGTGGGTGAACCTGCCCAAGGCGGACAAATGGCTGGAGCCCAGGTACCAGGACCTGCGCGCCCGCGAGGCCGCGCTGCTCACCACGCCGGACGGCGGCGCCCTCATCCGAGTGATCGCGGGCTCGCTCGCGGGCCGGGAGGGTCCGGGGTCGACCTACACGCCGATGGCGATGATGCACGCCACGATCTCCCCCGGCGCCCGGATGCGGCTGCCGTGGCGGCGGGACTTCAACGCGCTGGTCTACGTGCTCTCGGGCGCCGGGACCGTCGGGAAGGACGACCGGCCGATCCGTGCCGGGCAGCTGGCCCTGTTCGGCCCCGGCGACGTGGTCACGGTGGCGGGCAACGTATCCCAGGAGTCGCGGACCCCCGCGCTCGACGTCGTGGTGCTGGGCGGGCGGCCGATCCGCGAGCCGGTCGCGTGGGGCGGCCCGTTCGTGATGAACACCGAGGCCGAGGTCATGCAGGCGTTCGAGGACTACCAGAAGGGCAAGCTGGGCGTGGTCCCCGCGACGTACATCCCCCATGGAGGCCTGGGAGGATCGACGTCGTGACGAAACCCATGATCCTCGACGTGCCCGAGTGGTCGCGCTTCGAGATCCACGTGGACGGCAGGCTGGCCGGCTTCGCGCAGTACCGCGCCGAGCCGGGCCGGATCACCTTCATCCACACCGAGATCGACTCGATGTACGAGGGGCTCGGGCTCGGCGGCACGCTCGCCCGCTTCGCCCTCGACGCGGCCCGCACGCGGGGCCTGGCGGTCTACCCGGACTGCCCGTTCATCCGGGGCTGGATCGCGAAGCACGAGGAGTACAAGGACCTGGTCCCCGGGGAGGCCCGCCCACAGTACGACCTCTGACCCGCACCCCCCACCACCACTCGGGGACCCCAAGCGTCGCCGCGTGGCGCTTGGGGACCCCGAGCGTCACCGGGGGCAGGACTTGTCGGGGGTGGCTCGTAGGCTCGGGCTCGTGCTCGTCGTCCACGCCTTCTGGAGCCCCGGCCGGGGTCCCGTGTTGTGGGCCGAGGACGGGGAGCGGCCCGCCACCACCTCGCGGCGGTCGCTGCGCTCGGCCCGCCCCCATCCGTACGCGGTGCCCGCCTCGCAGCTGGCCGGGATCCACCCGGGCAAGCAGACCTCGGTCACGCTCCTGCTCCCGTCGCGGGCGAGCGGGCCGGTCGAGTCCCCGGAGCTGGTGCGGGCCTCGCCGTCGGGGCGGCGCAGCGGGCAGGTGAGCCTGCAGCCCTGGACGGTGCCCGCGGTCGTCGTCGATCCCGCGGAGCTGGGCGACCCCGCCGAGGACGTGCGGTACGGCCGGTCCGTGGCGCACCTGCGCACGCTGCTGGAGTTCGCGGACGACCTGGCGGCGCGCGGGCGCGTCCTGCCCACCGTGCGCCCCGGTCCGGAGGCGCGGTGGCGGCCCGTCGTCCAGGGCCTGGACGCGGTGGCCCGCCGCGCCCTCGTGGACGCGCTGCCCCCGATCGGCCGCGCCGAGCAGCGCCGCGCGGGGGACGTGCTGGGCCACGGGCCGGAGCCCCTGGTGGACGCCGCGCTGGACTCCCTGGTCGACGCCGCGGTCCGCGAGCGGCTGGGCCGAGCGGACGAGCCCGTCGCGCTGGTCCCGCCCCGGGCCGGGCGCGCGCCGAGGTCACTGCCCGCCACCGAGGCCTGGCTCGCGGCCCTGAACAGCCCGGACCCGCGCTTCGAGGCGGCCGATCGCGAGCTCGCCGCGCTGGCCGACACCCTCGAACCGTGGGACGCGATCACCACCGAGGAGACCGGCCCGGCCCGCGCCACCTTCCGCCTCCGGGAGATCGACACCCTGCACGATCCCGCCGACCCCGGGGACGACCCGCTGGACCAGACCGGCGACGGCACCCGGTGGGTCCTGGAGTTCCAGCTCCAGTCCACGGAGGACCCCAGCCTGATCGTCCCGGCCGACGACGTGTGGTCCGGCCGCGCCGACCGGCTCATCGCCTCCGCGCAGGAGCTGCTGCTCGCCGAGCTGGGCCGGGCCGCCCTGGTCTATCCGGGCCTCACGGCCGCGCTGCGCCAGGCGCGGCCCGAGGAGCTGGACCTCGAGGTCGAGGACACGCACCATTTCCTCACCGAGGACGCCGCCCGGCTGCTCGCCGCCGGGTTCGGGGTGCAGCTGCCCGCCGGGTGGAACGGACGGAAGCCGTTGGGGCTCAAGCTGTCCGTGTCCTCTCCCGGGGCTCCCGGCGTCGTCACCCGCGGCGGGCTGGGTCGCGAGGAGCTGGCCCGGTTCCGCTGGACCATGGCCGCGGGCGAGGACGAGCTGGACGAGGAGGAGATCGCCGCGCTGGTCGCCGCCAAGGCCAGGCTGGTGCGCATCCGCGGGCAGTGGGTCTCCGTGGACCAGACGGCGCTGGCCCGCGGGCTGGAGTTCCTCCGGCGGCAGAACGCCCGCCGCGCCCCCACCGTCGCCGAGACCCTGGCCGTGGCCCAGGGCGCGCTGGACACCCCGCTGCCGGTCACCGCCGTCGCGGCGGAGGGGTGGGTCGGGGACCTGCTGCGCGGCACCGCGGACCGCACACTCGAACCCCTCGACCCGCCCGAGTCCTTCCGCGCCACGCTGCGGCCGTACCAGAAGCGCGGGCTGTCCTGGCTGAGCTTCCTCGCGAACCTCGGCCTGGGCGCCTGCCTGGCGGACGACATGGGGTTGGGCAAGACCATCCAGCTCCTGGCCCTCGAGGCCACGGAGCGGGAGCCCGCGGACTCGACGGTCGGTCCCACCCTCATCCTCTGCCCGATGTCGCTCGTCGGGACCTGGCAACGCGAGGCCGCGAGGTTCGCCCCGCACCTGCGCGTGCACGCCCACCACGGCCCCACCCGCGAGCGCGGTGCGCACCTGCGGGAGCGTTTGGCGCACACCGACATCGTGGTGACGACCTACGGCACCGCAGCCCGGGACATCGAGGACCTGGAGTCCCACGCCTGGCACCGCCTGGTGCTGGACGAGGCGCAGGCGATCAAGAACGCGAACGCCGCGCCGTCGAAGGCGGCCCGCAGGCTCACCGCCGGGCACCGGATCGCGCTCACCGGCACGCCGATGGAGAACCGGCTCGCCGAGCTGTGGTCGGTGATGGACTTCCTCAACCCGGGCATCCTCGGCACGCCCGAACGCTTCCGGCAGCGGTTCGCGGTGCCCATCGAGCGGCACGGCAGCCCCGAGGCCGCGGAGACGCTGCGCGCGCTCACCCGGCCCTACCTGCTGCGCAGGCTCAAGACCGACCCCACCGTCATCGACGACCTGCCCGAGAAGATCGAGATCCGGCAGGAGTACCGGCTCACCCGGGAGCAGGCCTCGCTCTACCGCACGATCGTCGACGACATGATGGAGAGGATCGAGGACAGCCAGGGCATCCAGCGCCGCGGCAACGTGCTCGCGGCCATGGCGAAGCTGAAGCAGGTCTGCAACCACCCCGCGCAGCTCCTGCACGACGGCTCACCGCTCGGCAGGCGCTCCGGCAAGGTCGCGCGGCTCGAGGAGCTGCTGGGCGAGATCCTGGCCGAGGGCGACAAGGTGCTGCTGTTCTCCCAGTTCACAGAGTTCGCGTCGATGCTGGTCCCGCACCTGTCCGCCCGCTTCGACCAGGAGATCCTGCACCTGCACGGCGGCACCCCGAAGAAGCAGCGGGACGCCATGGTGGAGCGCTTCCAGTCCGCGGACGGCCCGTCGGTCTTCCTGTTGTCGCTCAAGGCGGGCGGCACCGGGCTCACCCTGACCGCCGCCAACCACGTGATCCACCTGGACCGCTGGTGGAACCCCGCGGTGGAGGACCAGGCCACGGACCGGGCCTTCCGGATCGGCCAGCAGCGGAACGTCCAGGTGCGCAAGTTCGTGTGCCCGGGCACCGTCGAGGAGCGCATCGACGCCCTGATCGAGTCGAAGAAGGCATTGTCGGAGATGGTGATCAGCGACGGCGAGGGCTGGCTCACCGAGCTGTCCACCGGCGAGCTCCGCTCGGTGTTCGCCCTGGGAGCGGACGCGGTCGGAGATGAGTAGAGCCGATGAGTGACCAGCCCTTCTGGGCCGCGGAGGACCACCCGAAGCGCCCGCTGCGCGTCGAGAACGGGGTGCAGATCCACTCCAGCCGCGGCACCGTCGCGCGCACCTGGTGGTCGAGGCGGTTCCTCGCGGTGCTCGAGGAGCTCGGCGTCGGCGGGCGGCTGGCGCGGGGGCGGAGCTACGCCCGCTCCGGGCAGATCGTGTCCTGCGAGATCGACGCGGGCTCCGTCGTCGCGCTGGTGCAGGGCACCCGGCCCACCCCGTACAAGGTCCGGATCGGGATCCCGGCGTGGGGCAAGGAGGAGTGGGGCCGGGCGGAGCAGGCCCTCGCGGCGGACGCCTGGTACGCCGCCACCCTGCTCGCCGGCGGCATGCCCACGGAGATCGAGGAGCTGTTCGCGGGGCTGGGGCTCGCGCTGTTCCCGACCTCGCAGCGGGACCTCACCATGGACTGCACCTGCCCGGACGCGACGGTCCCCTGCAAACACCTCGCCGCGGTCTTCTACCTGCTCGCCGAACGGTTCGACGCCGACCCGTTCGAGGTCCTCGCGCTGCGGGGTCGGGACAAGGACACCCTGCTGGCCAACCTGCGGCGCAGGCGTGGGTCCGGCGCGGCCCCGGAGCCCGAGGCGGACCGGCCCGTCACGCCCCTCGGCGAGCTGCTGGACTCCTTCTACGAGGCCCCGGCGGCCGACCTGACGAGGTTCGCCCCCGCCCGGCCCGCCCCCGGGGCCCTGCTGGACCAGGTGTCCGAGCTCCCGATCGCGGTGCGCGGGCGTAGGGTCCGCGACCTGCTGCGCCCCGCCTACACCCACCTCGCCGCGGACTGACCACCGCGGCTCAGCCCGCGGAGACCCCGGCGTTCGGGCCCCAGTGGCTCAGCGCCCAGGCCTCCACGATGGTGGCGATCTCGTAGATCACGATGGACGCGACCACCGAGAGCGTCACGATCGTCCACACGCCGCCGTAGTTGCCCGCGCCGCGGTAGCCGGACAGCACGCCACCCATCCCGCTGAAGCCCACGAGCCATTCCGCCAGCATCGCGCCGACGAAGGCCCCGGGCACCGAGATCCGCACCGAGGCGAGGAACTCCGGCAGCGCGGCCGGGATGCGCACCTTCAGCAGCGCGGTGACCGACGTGCCACCGTTGACCTTGATCAGGTCCAGCGACTGCGGCGAGGCCGAGTTGAGCCCCACCACGACGTTCACCAGCACCGGGAACAGCACCACGATGGCGGCGATCACCGCGATCCCGACCTTGCCCTGCCCGAAGATCAGCAGCAGCAGCGGCGCCATCGCGACCAGCGGCACCGAGCGCAGCAGCATCGCGATCGGCATGAACGCGAACTCCACCGGCTTCCACAGCACGAACGCGACGGCCACCGCGGTGGCGATCACCATGCCGGACACGAAGCCGATCAGGGCGTTGAGCAGCGTGTTGCCCAGCGCGCCGAAGGACTCCGCCCGAGCCTGCTCCGCGCTCATCGACGCGGGCCGCACCCCGCGCGGGGGGTCGGCCGAGAACAGGTACTGGAACACGTCGATCGGCGACTTGCCGACGAACTCCGACACGTCGAACACCAGCAGCAGGGCCTGCCAGAGCAGACCGAGCACGATCAGCGCGACGACGATCGTGACGACCGCCCGGCCGACCTTGCGCAGCAGGGCCCGGGAGGCCTGCGCGTTGCTGACCGTCGAGGCCGCCTGCCCGGACGGGGCGGCGGGAGCGTCCTGCACCGCGGTCATGCGGTCACCCGCCCCTTCACTTGGCGCCCGCCGGGACGTCCGAGCCCGCGGTCCACGGCGTGACCAGCCGCGCGATCAGCCCGATCACCACGAAGGCGAGGCCGGAGATGATCCCGCTGACCAGCGCCAGGTACCACAGCTGCGGGGCGTCCGAGTTGGTCTGCGCGGCGATGATGGCGCGGCCGAGCGTGGAGTCCCCGCCGCTGCCGAGGTACTCGGCGAGGATCGCGCCGAGGAACGCCGCCGGAGCGGCGATCTTGAGCGCGGCGAACAGCGCGGGCAGCGCGGAGATCAGCTGCACCTTGCGCAGCGAGGTCCAGGTGCCGCCCCCGTAGGCCTTGACCAGGTCGATGCTGGTGCGCGGCGCGGCGCGCAGCCCCAGCAGCGCGCCCACCGCCGTGGTGAAGAAGCAGCTCAGGGCGGCCAGCACCACCGACGCGCCGGACGGTGCGTCCCGACCGGCCACGATCACGATCACCGGTCCGACGGCGACCAGCGGGATGCAGTAGGTGACGACGGCGATCTGGTTGGCCAGTGCCTCCAGCGCGGGCACCAGCAGCACGACGATCGCCAGCGCGATGGCCGCCAGGTTGCCCCACAGGTACCCGAGCGCGGCCGAGCCGACCGTGCCCGAGGCGTTGCGCAGGGTGGCACCCCACTGGGCCCCGTCGAAGAACTTGGCGACGACCGACGGGGGTGTGGGGATCGCGCCGCTGCCCTGGTAGAGCGTGAGCGACGCGACCCACCACACCACCACGATGACGAGGACCCCGAGCACCCCACCGGCCCAGGGCGGCACCCCGCGCAGCGCGGCGAACCGCCCGCCCTCCTCGGCGGGTGCCGCGGTGGGGGCGAGTGTCGCCATCAGTGCTCCGCTCCGGTCTCGGCCTGCGCCCCGCCCCGCCCGAAGAGGATCTCCGAGAGCCGGTCCACGTAGGCGTGGAACTCCGGCGTGCGCTGCAGCTCCGGCAGCCGCGGGCGCGGCAGGTCGATCTCCACGACCTCCGCGATGCGGCCGGGCCGCGGGCTCATCACGGCGACGACGTCCGAGAGGAACACCGCCTCCGAGATGCCGTGGGTGACCATGAGCGTGGTGGCCGGGCGCTCGGTCCAGATCCGCAGCAGCTCGACGTTCAGCCGCTGGCGGGTCATGTCGTCCAGCGCGCCGAACGGCTCGTCCAGCAGCATGACGGTCGGCTGCACGACCAGGCAGCGCGCGATCGCCACGCGCTGCTTCATCCCGCCGGACAGCTGGGCGGGCTTGGCCTTCTCGAAGCCCTTGAGCCCGACCAGCTCGATCAGGTCGTCCACCAGGCCGGACTCCGCGTCGATCCCGGCGACCTCCAGCGGCAGCCGGATGTTGCTGGCCACGCTGCGCCAGGGCAGCAGTGCGGCCTCCTGGAAGGCGATCCCCAGCTCGTGGTCCCGCTGGATCTCCCGGGTGGACCGGCCGTTGATCAGCGCCGTGCCCTCCGTCGGGGTCTCCAGCCCCGCCAGGATGCGCAGGATCGTCGACTTGCCGCAGCCCGAGGGGCCGAGCAGCGAGAGGAACGAGTTCTGCGTGGTGCCGAGGTCCGTGCTGGCCAGCGCCTGCACGGACCGCCGTCCCATGGTGAAGACCTTCTGCAGGCCCTGGATGTTGATGCCCGTGGCCGCGCCCGGCCGGGCGGCGGGGTCGCTGGTGGAGAACCTGCCCACCCGGCTGGTCTGCTCGGTCGTCTCCGTCACGCCTGTCGAGTCCTCTCGCTGGTCGTCGCCCTGGTCCCCGTCCGGATCAGGCCTTGATCAGGCTGGGGTCCGCCGCGTAGATCTCGTCCAGGAGCGAGAGGTCGAACAGCTCCTCCGCCTTGATGGTGATGCCGATCTCCCCCAGCGCCTTGATGATCTCGTCCTGCAGCGCGGGGGTGAGGGTGAACAGACCGTTGGCCTTGGTGTCGGCGCTGACGACGAGCTCGTTCTGCGCCTGAGCCTGCTCGGTCTGGCCGGGGATGTCGAGGCCCAGGTCCTTGCCGTAGGTGTTCACGGCCAGCGCGGCCGAGCCCGCCGGGTCCGCCACCGCGTCGTTCCAGCCCTTGATCTCGGCGGTGAGGAACGCCTTGAGCTTGTCCCGGTCGCTCTCGATGGTCTCCTGCAGCACCGTGAAGGTCTCCGCGGTGAGCGGCAGGCCGTTGGTCGCGAACGGCAGCGTGACGGGCGTGAAGCCCTTCGCCTTGATGAGGAACGGCTCGTTGGTCGTGTAGGCCATGAACCCGTCGACCTGCTTCTCGGTCAGCGGCGTGGGCTCGTACTGGACGACGACCTGGGTCACCGAGGCCGGGTCGATGTTGTTGGCCTTCAGGAAGCCCGCGAAGATCTGCTGGTTGGTCCCGGCCTGGATGCCGAGGCGCTTGCCGACGAGGTCCTGCGGCGTGCGGATCGGGGTGCCCTGCTCCATCGACAGGATGCAGAACGGGTTCTTCTGGAACGTGCTGCCGATGATCTTCAGCGGGGCGCCCTGCTCGGTGATGAACCGCGCGGTGGCGTCCGGCGCCGAGAGGCCGACGTCCACGTTCTTGGCGAGGACGAGCGCGTCCGCGCTGTCCACCGGACCGGTGACCAGGTCGACCTTCTCGAAGCCCGCCTGGGTGTAGTAGCCCTTCGAGTCGGCGAAGAACTCGCCCGCGAACTCGATGTTCTTGATCCAGGACAGCTGGAGGGCGAGCGTGCCGAACTGACCGGGCGCGGCGGACGCGGCACCCGAGGCCGGGGCGCTCGCGGAGCCGCCGCCGCAGGCGGCGAGCGCGACACCGGCCGCGCCGACCCCGACGCCGAGGCCGGCGAGGCGCAGGAACTGGCGCCTGTTGTGGTTCGGACCGGCGGGTCGCTGGTTCGGCGGCGGGACGAGCAGCGTCATGAGTGCATGTCTCCTACGGCGTGCGAGTGGCGTCCGGGTCACGGACGGCCGGACGATCGGGCGTGGTTCGGCATGATGTCCCCCGACGCGCCGACCCGCAGAATCTAGGAAGCAGGAGCATCAACGGCGTTTCCGGATTGTTACGGCGGTGATGCCGTCCGATCGCGCTTCCGTAACCTGGCCCGACTCGATCACCCAGCGCTGACCGGCACGAACACACCGTGCCGAAACGCCGTCACGGCCCCTTCCTAGCTCGCCGCGACCGCCTTGCGGCGGCGGGTCGCCCGCGGCGTGGTGACCGTCGGGGTGACCAGGTCGGCGAGGAACCGGCCGGTGTAGCTGGCCTCGACCGCCGCCACCTGCTCCGGAGTCCCCTGCGCGACGACAGTGCCACCGCCCGAACCGCCCTCGGGGCCCATGTCGACCACCCAGTCCGAGGTCTTGATGACGTCCAGGTTGTGCTCGATCACGATGACCGAGTTCCCCTTGTCCACCAACCCGTTGATCACCAGCAGCAGCTTGCGGATGTCCTCGAAGTGCAGGCCCGTGGTCGGCTCGTCCAGGATGTAGACGGTCCGGCCGTTGGAGCGCTTCTGCAGCTCGCTGGCCAGCTTGACGCGCTGCGCCTCGCCGCCGGAGAGCGTGGGCGCGGGCTGGCCGAGCCGCACGTACCCGAGCCCGACGTCCACCAGCGTGGTGAGGTACCGGCTGATCGAGGTGATCGGCGCGAAGAACTCCGCGGCCTCCTCGATCGGCATGTCCAGCACGTCCGCCACGGTCTTGCCCTTGTAGTGGACCTCCAGGGTCTCCCGGTTGTAGCGGGCGCCCTTGCAGACCTCGCAGGGGACGTAGACGTCCGGCAGGAAGTTCATCTCGATCTTGATCGTGCCGTCTCCCGAGCACGCCTCGCAGCGCCCGCCCTTGACGTTGAACGAGAAGCGGCCCTGCTGGTACCCGCGCACCTTCGCCTCGGTGGTGGCGGCGAACAGCGTGCGGATCTTGTCCCACACGCCGGTGTAGGTGGCCGGGTTCGACCGCGGGGTGCGGCCGATCGGCGACTGGTCGACGCGGACGAGCTTGTCCAGCTGCTCGACGCCGGTGATCCGGGTGTGCCTGCCCGGGACCTGGCGGGCGCCGTTGAGCTTGTTCGCCAGCACCGTGGCCAGGATGTCGTTGATCAGCGTGGACTTGCCCGACCCGGACACGCCGGTGATGCTCACCAGCCCGCCGAGGGGGATGTCCACGTCGATCCCGCGCAGGTTGTGCTCCCGCGCCCCCACGATCGTGAGCTTGCGCTCCGGGTCCAGGGTGCGCCGCACCTCGGGCAGCGGGATGCTGCGCCGGCCCGACAGGTACGCCCCGGTCAGCGAGGTGTCGTGCGCCTCCAGGTCCGCGACCGTGCCGGAGTGCACGACCATCCCGCCGTGCTCGCCTGCGCCCGGGCCGATGTCCACCGCCCAGTCCGACGCCCGGATGGTGTCCTCGTCGTGCTCCACGACGATGAGCGTGTTGCCCAGCTCCTTGAGCCGGGTCAGTGTGTCGATCAGCCTGCGGTTGTCCCGCTGGTGCAGGCCGATGGACGGCTCGTCCAGCACGTACAGGACGCCGACCAGGCCGGACCCGATCTGGGTGGCCAGCCGGATGCGCTGGGCCTCACCGCCGGACAGGGTGCCCGCCGCGCGGTCCAGCGAGAGGTAGTCCAGCCCGACGTCCAACAGGAAGCCGAGCCGGGCCTGGACCTCCTTGAGCACCCGGCCCGCGATCATGGCCTGGCGCTCGTTGAGCTCCATGCCGTTGAGGAACACCGAGCACTCGCTGACCGACATAGCCGAGACCTCGGCGATCGAGCGCTCCCCCAGCGTGACGGCCAGGACCTCGGGCTTGAGCCGCGCGCCCTTGCAGACCGGGCACGGCACGTCCCGCATGTAGCCCTCGTACCGCTCGCGCTGCGAGTCCGACTCGGTCTGGTCCAACCGCCGCTCGAGGAACGGGATGACGCCCTCGAAGTTCGCGTAGTACGCCCGCTCGCGGCCGTACCGGTTCCGGTAGCGGACGTGCACCTGCTCCTCGGAGCCGTGCAGCACCGCCTTCTGCGCCTCGGCCGAGAGCGTGCGCCAGGGGGTGTCCATCCGGAAGCCGAGCGCCTTGGACAGCCCTGTGAGCAGCCTGCCGAAGTACTCGGCGGTGTGCCCGTTGTTCCACGGGGCCACCGCACCGTCCCCCAGCGACATCTCCTGGTCGGGGATGACGAGCTCCGGGTCGACCTCCTTCTTGATGCCGATACCGGAGCAGGCCGGGCACGCGCCGTACGGGGAGTTGAAGGAGAAGGTCCGCGGCTCCAGGTCGTCCAGCGTGAGCGGGTGCCCGTTCGGGCAGGCCAGACGCTCGGAGAAGCGGCGCTCGCGGTGCGGGTCCGACTCGTCGAGGTCGACGAAGTCCAGCACGACCAGCCCGTCCGCCAGGCGCAGCGCGGTCTCCACCGAGTCGGTCAGCCGCTGCTTGGCGCTCGCCTTGACCGACAGGCGGTCGACGACCACGGCGATGTCGTGCTTCTCCTGCTTCTTCAGCTTCGGCGGGTCCGACAGCGGGTGCACGGTCCCGTCCACCAGCACGCGGGAGTAACCCTGGGACTGCAGGGTCGCGAAGAGGTCGACGAACTCGCCCTTGCGGGTGCGGACCACGGGAGCCAGCACCTGGAAGCGGCTGCCCTGCTCCATCTCGAGCACCTGGTCGACGATCTGCTGCGGGGTCTGCTTCTGGATGATCTCGCCGCACGTGGGGCAGTGCGGGACGCCCGCCCTGGCGTAGAGCAGCCGCAGGTAGTCGTAGACCTCGGTGATCGTGCCGACCGTGGAGCGCGGGTTGCGGTTGGTGGACTTCTGGTCGATCGAGACGGCCGGGGAGAGACCCTCGATGAAGTCCACGTCCGGCTTGTCCATCTGACCGAGGAACTGCCGCGCGTAGGCCGAGAGCGACTCGACGTACCGGCGCTGGCCCTCGGCGAAGATCGTGTCGAACGCGAGGCTCGACTTGCCGGAGCCGGAGAGGCCGGTGAACACGACCATGCTGTCCCGCGGCAGGTCGAGGTCCACCCCGCGCAGGTTGTGCTCACGCGCGCCGCGCACGACGAGGCGGGGAGCGTCGTACGGGGTGGGGGCCGGTGCCACGGGGGCGCCTCCTCGGGGGTTGTCGACCGACGGTCCGCGACCGCAGCCGATGCTAGGCGGGGGGTCCGACAGAAACGGGACTCCGCCGCCCGGCCCGGCCTGCGGGTCGGTGGGTGCACGCCCCGGCGCGCCGGGCGCGCGGGGTGCTCACCGGAGAGCATGCGGCGGACAGTGCCCGCCTGCCACCCGGCTCAACGCCGCGGCCGCCCGCAGGCTTCCCGTCCCGTCGTTCCCGCCGAACACTCTCGCACGCATGTTCGATGAGAGCGCGGGCGGGGTGCACGACTAGGGTGACCGGGGTGGACGTCCTCGAGGAGTACAGCGGGCACACCGACCCCGGCGGCGCGGCGATCCGGCGCCGGATCGGCCCGCTCACCGTGAACAAGGTCTCGGTCGGCCCGATGGACAACAACGCCTACCTGTTGGTGTGCACGGCCACCCACGAGGCGCTGCTGGTCGACGCGGCGGCCGAGCCGGAGCGGATCGCGGACCTGGTCGGCTCGGGGGACGGGCGGCCCGAGCTCAAGACCGTCGTCACCACCCACCGCCACCAGGACCACTGGCAGGCGCTGGGTGCGGTCGCGGGCATGTTCCAGACCCGCCGGATCGCCCACCCGGAGGACGCGCCCGAGCTCCCGATCCCGACGGACGAGCTGGTCTCGCAGGGGGACACGGTCGCGTTCGGCGAGATCGAGCTCGAGGTCGTCCACCTGCGCGGGCACACCCCGGGCTCGATCGCGCTGCTCTACCGCGGCCCGGACCGCCCGCACCTGTTCACCGGCGACTCGCTGTTCCCCGGCGGCCACGGCCGCACCCTGACCGTCGAGGACCACGTCCAGCTGATGGACGACCTGGAGGAGCGCGTCTTCGGCCCGCTGCCGGACGACACCTGGTTCTACCCGGGCCACGGGGACGACTCGACGCTGGGCGAGCAGCGCCCGCACCTGCAGGAGTGGCGCGAGCGCGGCTGGTAGCGGCTCAGCGGCCGGGGTCCTCCAGGTCGACCGGGTCCGCGGCGGGGCGGGGCTCGAGGTCGGTCGGGGGCGCCCAGCCCTCGCCGACCGCGGCCTGGGCCTCGGTCCGCCTGCGCTGGCGCTCGCTGGGGCGCTCCGGCTCGGCGGTCCGCGGGATCGCGGCGTTCACCGCGGGCAGCGAGGACAGCCGCGGCTGCACCGGTTCGCCGCGGGCCGGGCGCGGCACGGCGCGGCGCGTGGAGCGCTTCGCCGGGAGCAGGACACCGCCGGGTCGCATCGCCCACCTCCTCCGGCTCGGGACTTCAGCATCCCCCTGCGGGGAGCCGCTGTCATCCCCCTTCCGCAGCCCCCGGGCCCCTGCTCAGCCTCCGACGAGCCGCGGGAACGCCGCGCTGAGCTGGTACCACGCCACGACGCCGTAGACCACGAGCGCGATGAACAGCAGGCTCGCCAGCGAGGCGAGCACGTAGGTCACGGTCCGCAGGGCGGTGAGGGCGGGGCCGTCGCCGACCCGCACCGGGCGCTGACCGCGGGGCGGCGTGTGGGCCGGACCCTGCCGCGGCGCAGGCGTCCAGCCCGCCCGGGCCGCCTCGTCCCCCACCGTCGCGCCGGTGCGTTGGGGAGGCACCGGCGGCCGCGGTCCGACGGCCCGGAAGCCCCCGCTGTTGGTCGTCGACGCCCTGTGGGTGCTCACGTCGGTCAGTCTCCTTACCCCGGTCGGACCTGCCGCGGACAGTCTGGTAGGCGCAGGACCACTTGGTCACTCCGCGGGCACCCCTTCACCCATTCGTGCGATGTGAGCGGCACTGACGACCGTCGTCCCCTCACGCAGCGGCACACCGCGGCGCACCGACGGGCGATCGCGGCACTGGGCCGGACGAGTGGTCACCGCCACTCGGACGCGCCAGGATCCCCCGCGCGGCCGTAAGGTCACGCCACACCGGCTCCAGGGCCACGGTCGCGCCGTCGGGATCGCATCTCCGGGATCTGCGGTGCCCCCGCCCCTGAGAGGACCGATGGACCGACCCGCCCGCACGACCCGACGCGTCCTGACCGGGCTCGGACGCACCCTCGCCGCCGCCCTCGCGCTCGCCGTCCTCGCGGGCACCGGCTACGTCTGGACGCTGTACCGGTCGCTGAGCGCCGACCTCACCACGAGCCGGGTCCTCGCCGACCGGCCCGTCGATCCCGAGCCCGCCACGGCGAGCCCGCGGCGCAGCTACACGGCCCTGCTGGTCGGCATGGACAGCCGGACGGACGCCCGCGGCGAGCCGCTCTCCCCCGCGCTGTTGGCGGAGATCCACGCCGGGGCGGACGAGGGCGAGCTGCACACGGACACGATGATGCTGGTCCGGGTCCCGGCGGACGCGGGCGCGCCCGTCGTCACCGTGTCGTTCCCGCGGGACTCCTACGTCGACCTGGCGGACGGCAGCGGCCGCCACAAGATCAATTCGGCGTACGGTCGGGCCTACCGCGCGGAACAGGAGCGACTGGCGGGCCAGGGCGTGTCCGGCGCGGACCTGGACCGGCGCAGCCGCGAGGCCGGGCGGGCCGCGCTGGTGCAGACGGTCGAGCAGTTCTCCGGCGTCACGGTCGACCACTACGCGGAGATCAACCTCGCCGGGTTCGTGGAGCTGACCGACACCCTCGGCGGCGTCCCGGTCTGTCTCAACGCCGCCGTGGACGACCGCGCCTACTCCGGGGTGGACCTCCCCGCGGGCCCGCAGACGGTCACCGGCGGGAACGCGCTCGCCTTCGTCCGCCAGCGGCACGGCCTCGACGGCGGCGACCTCGACCGGATCACCCGCCAGCAGGCCTTCATGGCAGGCCTGACCCACCAGGTCCTGGCCACCGGCACGCTGACCGACCCGACGCGCGTCGCGGACCTGATCGACGTCGTGACCGACTACGTCGTGCTCGACTCCGGCTGGAACCTCGAGCAGCTGCTCGGCCAGCTCGGCACCCTGGCCGGGGCGGACGTCGTGTTCCGCACCATCCCCACGATCCGGCCGGACCTGCGCACCCCGTACGACGGCGTGGCGGTCGAGGTGGACGAGGCGGCCGTGCGGGACTTCGTCCACACCGTGCTGTTCGCCGACGCGCGGGCGGGCCGGGAGCAGCCGACCGAGACCCCCGTGCCGGAGGCCACCCGCATCCGCGCCAGCGGCCCCACGGACACCCTCACGACCACCCCCGTCCCCGCCCCGGAAAACCCCTGGACGGACCGCCCGGTGATCGACGCCGCCGCCGTCCCCTGTGTGAACTGACTAGTCGGCGGCGTCGGCGATCGCCCGCGCCCGGGCGCGGATCCGGTCCGGCGGCCACCCCGCCACCTCGCGCAGCTGTTCGGCCACCGCGATCTCGACGGCCGCGTGCACGGCGGCCGGGGTCACCTGTGGATCGACCGAGCGTGCCGCGGCGAGTGCGCGCGCGGACAACGACACGTTGATCATCCGTCTCACCTCCGTTGGTGGGGACGTGCGGGAAACGCGCCAGGAGGCCCCGCGCGACGGGTCGTGGGCCCGATGGCCACGCCGGTGGGGCGAGCGGGCGGGCGGGTCCACCGCGTGGGTGACCCCGCCGCCGCACGGCGCGGACAGGTGTCACCGGCCGCCGTCCTGCGATCGGGTCCGGCGCGCCGCAGGACGCCCGGGCCCGCGGCGGGCGGCCCGACGATCACCGCGGCCGGCAGACTGCGCCCGTGAGCTCCTCGACCGACGGCGAGTCCTTCCCGCGCCTGCACGCCCGCACCCGACGCTTCACCCTCGGTGCCCCGCGCGGCGCCACGGTCTCCCCCGACGGCGGCCGGGTCGCCTTCCTGCGCTCCGGCTCCGGCACCGACCCGGTCACCTGCCTGTGGTCCTACGAGGTCGAGACCGGCGAGGAGCGGCTCGTCGTCGATCCCCGCACGCTCGACGACACCGCGGTCGAGGACCTGCCCGCCGAGGAGCGCGCCCGCCGCGAGCGCGCCCGCGAGCAGGCGGGCGGGATCGTCGCCTTCGCGACCGACCGCGCGCTGACCCGGGCGGTGTTCCCGCTGTCGGGGAAGCTGTTCGTCACCGACTTCGTCGGCGGGATCGGGGCGCGCCGGATCGAGACCGGCGGCGCCGTCGTCGACCCGCGGCTGGACCCGAGCGGCGAGCGGGTCGCGTACGTCTCGGGTGGCGCCCTGCACCTGCACCTGCTCGGCTCCGGCCACACCACGACGCTGGTCGCCCCCGACTCCCCGCAGGTCACCTACGGTCTCGCGGACTTCGCCGCGGCCGAGGAGATGAACCGCCTGCGCGGGTTCTGGTGGTCGCCGGAGGGGGAGCACCTCGCCGTCGCGCGGGTGGACGAGTCGCCGGTGCAGACCTGGTGGATCGCCGATCCCGCGCACCCCGGCCGGGAGCCCACCCGGGTCGCCTACCCCGCGGCGGGCACCCCGAACGCCGCGGTCGCGCTGGAGGTCGTCGGGCTGGACGGCGCCCGCGTCCCCGTCCCGTTCGCCGACGAGTACCTGGTGGACGTCGTGTGGGACGCCCACGGCCTGCTGATCCAGACCCAGCCCCGGGACCAGCGGGCGCTGCGCACCTTCGCGGTGGACCCCGCGAGCGGCGCCACCACCCTGCTCGACGAGCGCACGGACCCGATCTGGGTCGAGATCGTCCCCGGGGTCCCCTGCCGGACCACCGCGGGCGCCCTCGTGCAGGTCGACGACGCCCACGGCGCCCGCAGGCTGGTCGTCGCCGGCGAGCCCGTCACACCGCCGTCGCTGCAGGTGCGGGGGGTGCAGGACGTCGACGGCGAGACGGTGCTGTTCTCCGCGTCGGAGGCGGACCCGACGTCGACGAGCCTGTGGACCTGGTCGCCCGCCGGGCTGGAGCGGGTCTCCCCCGCCGTCGGCGTCCACGGTGGACGATTGTCCGGGGGCACGCTGGTGCTCGCCTCGCGGGACCTGGACGCGCCGCCGCGGACCGTCGTGCACGCCTTCGGCGCCGAGCACCGGCTCCAGTCGCACGCCGTCGTGCCGGAGCTGGAGCCGCGGGTGCGGCTGCTGCGGGCGGGTGAGCGCGAGCTGGCCACCGCGCTGCTGCTGCCGAGCTGGTGGGAGCCGGGGACGCCGCTGCCGGTCCTCATGGACCCCTACGGCGGCCCGCACGCGCAGCGCGTCGTCGCCGACCGGAACGCGCACCTGACCAGCCAGTGGTTCGCGGAGCAGGGCTTCGCGGTCGTCGTGGTCGACGGGCGGGGCACGCCGGGCCGCGGGCCGGAGTTCGAGCGGGCGGTGCACCTCGACCTCGCCCAGCCCGTGCTGGACGACCAGGTCGACGCCCTCCACGCGCTCGCCGTCGAGCACCCGGACCTCGACCTCACGCGGGTCGGGATCCGGGGCTGGTCCTTCGGCGGGTACCTCGCCGCGCTGGCCGTGCTGCGCAGGCCGGACGTGTTCCACGCGGCCGTCGCGGGCGCCCCGGTGACCGACTGGGCCCTCTACGACACCCACTACACCGAGCGGTACCTGGGCCTGCCCGGGACCGAGGCCTACGAGCGCTCGTCGCTGTTCCCGGACGCCGCGAAGCCCGGCACGCACCGGCCGTTGCTGCTGGTCCACGGCCTGGCGGACGACAACGTGGTCGCCGCGCACACCCTGCAGCTCTCGTCGGCGCTACTGGCCGCGGGCCGCCCGCACCAGGTGCTGCCGCTCTCCGGCGTCACGCACATGACGCCGCAGGAGATCGTGGCGGAGAACCTCCTGCTGCTGCAGGTGGAGTTCCTCAAGGAGGCGCTCGGGGTGGGGACGGCTGCCGAGTAGACCGGAGTCCCTCGGCTGCCCCCTCAGTCGTGGGAGACGTGGTGGGGGGCGGCGGCCTCGGCCAGGTCGGCGTCGTGGATCGCCCGCCGCTCGTGGCGGAGGTCCACGATCGCCACGCCCAGCGCCACCAGCGTGGTCAGCACGGCCACCGCCAGCGCACCGGCGATCGCCACGGGATAGGAGTTCCCCGCAGCGGCCAGCACGGCGTAGAACACACCCGCCACCAGGGCCGTCCCGACCGCGGCACCGACCCGCTGCCCGGTCTGCAGCGCACCGCCCGCCGATCCCGCCATCCGGACCGGGACGTTGCGCAGGGTCATGGTGATGTTGGGCGAGATCGTGAACCCGCCGCCGATGCCGCCGACCAGCAGCGCCGGGGCGATCCAGAACCCGGCGAGGTCACCCGGCGCGAGCAGCAGGACCAGCGCGGATGCCGTGATCCCCGCCGTGACCAGGCTCAGCCCCACGACGGTGAGCTTCCGGCCCAACCGCTCCACCAGGCGCCCGGCCACGACGGCCGAGACCGCCGACCCGACGGCGAACGCCGTGACCGAGAGCCCGGACTGCAGCGGCGTGTAGCCGAGCCCGTTCTGGAAGAACTGGGCGAACACGATCCACACGCCCGAGAAGCCGGTGAAGTAGACCAGCCCGACCAGCGCACCGGGTGCGTACCCGGAGGTCTCGGTGAGCAGCCGGAGGTCGAGCAGCGGCTCGCGTGCGCGGCGCAGCTCCCGCCGCTCCCAGAGCACGAACAGCACGGCGAGCACGGCGCCGAGCGGGAACAGCCACCAGAACCGGGCCACACCCCCGGACTCGGCCTGGACCAGCGGGAACAGCAACGCGAGGACCGCGAGCCCGAGCAGCGCGGCGCCGGTCCAGTCGATGGGCTTGCGGTCCCCGCCGGTGCCCACCTTCGGGACCAGCCGCGCGGCCAGCACGACCGCGAGCACCCCGATGGGCACGTTGACGTAGAAGATCCACCGCCAGCCGTCCGGCTCGCCGAAGGCCGCCAGCAGCAGCCCGCCGACGATCGGGCCCGCCGCCGTGGAGATCCCCACGGTGGCGCCGAAGAAGCCGAACGCCCGGCCGCGCTCGGCGCCGCGGAACAGGTTCTGGATGAGCCCGGAGTTCTGCGGGGCCAGGGTGCCCGCCGCGAGGCCCTGCAGCAGCCGGGCCACGATCAACAGCTCGATCGACGGCGCGATCCCGCAGGCCGCGCTGCAGACCACGAACGCGACCAGCGCGATGAGGAACAACCGACGCCTGCCGTAGGCGTCCCCGAGCCTGCCCGCGGGGACGAGGGCCAGGCCGAAGGTCAGCGCGTAGCCCGAGACGACCCACTGGGCGCCCGCCGGGTTCGTGGCGAGGCCCTGCTGGATCGACGGGAGCGCCACGGAGACGATGCTGACGTCGAGCAGGGTCATGAACCCTGCCGCGAGGGTGACGGTCAGTGCCCGCCAGCGGCGGGGGTCGGGGGTGTAGGCCTCGCTGGTCATCGCCTGCGAACGTACCTCCAGCTCAGCCAAGCCGCTCCCCGACGCGGACGGTCCCGGCGGCGTCCACGTCCGCGTACGCCCCCGCGCACGCCCAGGTCCCCATGCCGGGGATGCTGCGGCGGTTGACCTTCGCGATGGTCCGCAGCGTGTCGCGGTCCTCGGGGATGCCCTCCTGCGCGAGCGTGGTCATCACGCAGCGCATGGTGGGCATGGTCACGGTGAACCGGGCCGCGCCCGCGGCGAAGGTGCGGCCGACCCAGTCGTCCTCGAGGAACTCCGGGGCCGCGCCGGTGTCCAGCACCAGGTTCGGCCGGTACCGGCGGACGTCGAACACGGACTCCGGCGCGGCGGCCGCGAGCGCGGCCAGGGTCGAGGTGGTCATCAGGTGCAGCACACCGAGGTCGAGGAAGGAGTCCGTGGGCGTCAGGCCCGCGGTCGCGATCCGGCTCACCGCCTCGCCGTCGCTGTGCTCGACGGTCGTGCCGTCGATGAACCCCTGCGGCGCGAGGCCCTCGATGACCGGCCACTGCTCCTCGAACTGCGCCCCGGCGACGGGGTCCGCGGAGAGCGTCACGGCCCGGCCGAGCAGCTCGGAGAGCGCGGTGTCCAGCTCGCGGCCGGACTCCAGCGTCCGACCGTCGGCGAAGGTGACGGCGACGGGCGGGGGTGCGGTGTCCGGCGTCGGCTCGCCGAGGAACCGGGCCGAGCAGCCCAGCAGCGCACCCCACTTCCGCGGGTACTTCGCGCTGGCCACCGTCCCGTCCGCGGCGTCGACGACGGCGTACGCCCGGTCCCCCAGCGCGCCGCCCGGCAGCAGGGTGAGGGTCTCCACCTGCTCACCCTGCATGGACTTGACGGGGAAGCGGTGCAGCGAGCGGACCGACGGCACTGTCGACTGGGGGGTCATGTGTCCTGCCTACCCGGGGCCCACGGGGTCACACCACCGCCGATCTGGCAGGCTCGGCGACCGACTCGCACGCCAACAGGGAGGACACGACAGTGGCCCCGCAGAAGCCGGACGTCGACCCGATCGACGGCCCCGCCCCCACCGAGCTCGAGATCATCGACATCACCGTCGGCGACGGCCCCGAGGCGAAGGCCGGGAACCAGATCGCCGTGCACTACGTCGGGGTCGCCCACTCCACCGGCGAGGAGTTCGACGCCTCCTACAACCGCGGCCAGACGCTGAACTTCGGGCTCGGCGCGGGCCAGGTCATCCAGGGCTGGGACCAGGGTGTGCAGGGCATGAAGGTCGGCGGCCGCCGTCGCATCGTGATCCCGCCGCACCTGGGCTACGGCGACCGCGGCGCGGGCGGTGTCATCAAGGGCGGCGAGACGCTGATCTTCGTGGTGGACCTGGTCGCCGTGCGCTAGTGCGCTTGCTGATCATGTCCGACACCCACCTGCCGGTGCGGGCGAAGGACCTGCCCGCCCGGCTGTGGGAGGCGGTCGCGGCGTGCGACCTCGTGGTGCACGCGGGCGACTGGATGGACCCGGGGTTGCTCGACGCGCTGCTCGAGCGGGCGCCCCGGGTCGTCGGGGTCCGGGGCAATAACGACGGCCCCGAGCTGCGCGAGCGGCTCCCCGAGGTGGCCCGGTTCGAGGCGGGCGGCCTCCGGTTCGCCGTCACGCACGAGACCGGGGCCGCACAGGGCCGGGAGCATCGGATGGCGACGCGGTTCCCGGACACGGACGTGCTGATCTTCGGCCACTCCCACATCCCGTGGGACTCCGTGGCACCGACGGGCCTGCGGCTGCTCAACCCCGGCTCCCCCACCGACCGCCGCCGCCAACCCACACACACGTGGATGACGGCCTCCGCGGCGGACGGCGAGCTGCGCTGGGTGGACCTGCACCACCTCGAACCCTGACGCTCGCTCGGCTGCTTGGGGACCCCGAGCACCGGAGAGCGACGCTTGGGGACCCCCAGCTCCGGTCGGTCCCGATGCTCGGGGACCCCGAGCGTCGCTGAGTGGCGCTCGGGGACCCCGAGCGCCACTCACGGTCAGCGTTGGTGGGTGGCGTCCGCGGCGGCCTGGCGCTGGTCGACCTCGCGGTCGTGGGCGTCCATCTCGGCGGCTTCGGCGGCGTCGTGCGCGACGGGGACGGTCACGGCCCCGTGGCCCTCGGCCAGCGCCGGGTTCCGGCGGACCGCGACCAGGCTGAGCACCGTGGTGATCGCCAGGACACCCACGATGACCAGCAGCGACACCGCGATGCTGACCTCGGGGACCGGGATCGGCTCGCCGCCGTTGAGGAAGGGCAGCTCGTTCTCGTGCAGCGCGTGCAGCACCAGCTTGACGCCGATGAACGCGAGGATCACCGCGAGCCCGTAGGACAGGTAGACCAGCTTCCTCAGCAGCCCGCCGAGCAGGAAGTACAGCTGGCGCAGGCCCATCAGGGCGAAGGCGTTGGCCGTGAAGACCAGGAAGGGCTCCTGGGTGAGGCCGAAGATGGCGGGGATCGAGTCGAGCGCGAAGAGCAGGTCGGTGAGCCCGATCGCGATCATCACGATGAGCATCGGGGTGACCCAGCGCCTGCCGTCGAGCTTCACGGTGGTCTTCGAGCCGTGGTAGTCCTCGGTCACCGGGAACAGCCTGCGCACCCAGCCGACGACCCGGGGCTCCTGCCAGTCCTCGTCCCCGCCGCCCATGCCCTGCCGCACCATGTTCACGGCGGTGTAGATCAAGAACGCGGCGAAGACGTAGAAGACCCAGCTCAGCGCGTTGATCGCGGCTGCGCCGACGGCGATGAACGCGCCGCGCATGACCAGCGCGATCACGATGCCGACGAGCAGCACCCGGTGCTGGTGGATCGCGGGCACCTTGAAGCTCGACATGATGATGACGAAGACGAACAGGTTGTCCACCGAGAGCGAGTACTCGGTGATGTACCCGGCGAAGAACTCCCCCGCATACTGGCCGCCCGCGAAGAACCAGAGGCCGAGGCCGAACAGCACCGCCAGCGCCACGTAGAAGAGCACCCACCGGGTGGCTTCCTTGATCGTCACCGCGTGCGGCTTGTGGTCGACCAGGAGGAGGTCCGCGAGGATGATGGCCAGGAGGCCGCCGATGGTGGCGAACCAGAGCCAGACGGGCACGTTCACAGGGTCGATCTCCAGGGTCTCGAGGGCAGCAGCGAACTGCCCCGAGGTCTCTCCCCTCCGCCGGTGGGCGGATCGGTGGCGCCGGCTTCCGGGTCCGCCTGATTGTCTCTTCCGGGGCGGCGGGCCCTTCCACGTGCTGACGACGCCACCGCGAACGGGATACTCCCCTGCGGTGCCCGTCCAGTTTGTACCCCGCGCCGCCGACCCCGCCAGCCGGGGTGACCGAACGCACCCGGTGACCAGGTCAGATGGGCCGCCGGGCCGCCACGGCGAGCCTCGGGACGGGCCGCGTGAGATCCACGCGGTCGATCTCCTCGCCGCCGTCGGTGATCGCGTGCAGGCGCAGGCTCGCCGTCCCGCCCGGCAGGCCCGGGTCGACCTCGGCCCGCAGGTACGCATAGCCCCGGTAGCGCACGCGGGACCAGGCGACGGTCTCGTCGTCCTCCCCGCCCTCGCCCGTCACCCTGCTGCGGATCTCCCGGTCCTCGCCGGGGGCGCCGCGGTGGCGGTCGCCGCCGCCGTCGAGCCAGCCGTTGCTCGCTCGGCCGCCGGAGCCCACGCAGACGTAGGTGGTGCCGTCGGTGTCCGAGCGCACGGTCGCGTGGTCCGGGGCCACGCGGGTCGGCCGGCCGCCGCGGATCGGGTCGGTGCGCTCGTACTGGTGGTTGTGGCCCTGGACCGCGAGATCGACGGAATGGCGGTCGAACAGCGGGGTCAGGGCCTCGCGCACGCCGGCGTCGGAGGCGTGCGAGTCGCTCGTCGAGTAGGCGCAGTGGTGGAAGAACACGACGACGAAGGTGATCGCGGGATCGGTGCGCAGCCGGGCGAGGGTCCGGTCGAGCCAGCGGGTCTGCGCGCCCTCGCTGTAGCCGGTGGTGGCGCGGATCTCGGTGGAGAGGTCGTTGGCGTCCACGCTGACCACCCCGACGCAGCCATGGGTGAAGACGTAGACCGACGGGCACCCGGCCGGGCCGGTGCGCGGGAGGTCCAGCCGGGCGGCGTGGCCGCCGTAGCCGTGACCCGCGCCGCCGTCGTCGTACATCGCCTCCATGTCGTGGTTGCCGGTGGCGAACATCCACGGGGTCGTGGCGGCGCTGCGCTCGATCGCGGTCAGGTAGGCCGTCCAGAGGCCGGGGTCGAACTCGTCGTCCGACTTGCCCGCGCCGGGCCGGTCGGCGTAGCAGATGTCGCCCGCGAGCAGGTGGAACGCGGGACGGTCGGCGGCGACCAGCGCGGTGAGGCTGTCGGCGGGCTTCTCGGTGCGGCCCTCGTCGGTCCTGTAGCGGTTCGCGAAGTCGCCGCCGCCGGTGTTGACGCCCTGGTCGGCGAACGCGGTGAACACGAACGGCGCCCGGTCGCCCGGCGCGGGGGCGGTGCGGAAGACGGCGTCCGGGGTGAGGCGGCCGTCGGCGAGCCGGAAGCGGTAGTGGTACTCGGTTCCGGCGCGCAGGCCGGTCGCGGCGGCGTGGGCGAAGTACTGCTCGGCGGCACCGGGCGTGACCAGGTTCCGGACCTCCACCGGCAGGGTCGCGCCGTAGGCCGTGTCCAGGCCGAGGTCGACCAGCACCGCGCCCTCGGGCCTCGCGGTGATCTCACCGGCGATCGCCATGGCCGTGCGGGGGTCGTCGCCGAACGAGAGGTGCCGCCCGACGACGGCGCGTCCCCCGTCGGCCTGCGCGCGCGCCGGCCCGGCCCACGGCCCGGTGGTCAGCGCCAGGGCCGCCGCGGTGCCGGTCGCCCCGCGCAGCACCGCCCGGCGGCTGACGGGATGGCGGCGCCACAGGTCCCGCAGCCGCTCCTGGTCCTCCGGGATGGTCGCCACCGCCCGACCCTCCCCCGCGGCGGGCGGTGGAGCGCCGCACCCGGCGCGGCGCGTCCGGGGGACCCACCGCCACCCCACCGCGACTCCGACACCACAGCCCCCGAGTCCGACCACTCGGCGCCCGTGTCCGACGCGCCGTTCGTCCGGAACGTGAGGTCCGTCGCCGCGCTGAGAGCCGCCTGAGGTGGAACGCGCGCGGTGTCGGTGTGCCCGGATACCGTGCGTTCGTGTCCCGTCTCCTGCGCGCCACCGGCGCGCTCGTCGTCGTGGGCGCGCTGCTGCTCACCCCCGGGGTGGCCGCCGCCGCCACGCCCACGCCCGCGCCCGGCTCCACGGGCGCCACCGCGGTCTCGACCAGCGAGCAGCGGATCGACGTGCGCAGCGGGCCCGGGCACACCGACACGATCTCCCTGGACACCACGCTCTACCTGCCGGCGACCACACCGGCGCCCGCCGTGCTCGTCGCGCACGGGTTCGGGGGCAGCAAGCGGTCGGTGGACGCGGACGCGCGCGAGCTGGCGGCCCGCGGGTACGTCGCGCTGGCGTGGTCGGCCCGGGGGTTCGGTGCCAGCGGCGGGCAGATCGCGTTGGACTCGCCGGACTACGAGGTGGCGGACGCGCAGCAGCTGGTCGACTGGCTGGCGCAGCGTCCCGAGGTGCAGCAGGACGGCCCGGGCGACCCGCGGGTGGGGGTGACGGGCGCGTCGTACGGCGGTGGGCTCTCGCTGCTGCTGGCGGGCTACGACCCGCGGATCGACGCGACCGCGCCCGTGATCACCTGGAACGACCTCACCCAGGCGCTGTTCCCCAACGCCGCCGCCACCGGCCCGCTGCCGGAGGACACCCCCGCGCGGGGCGCCTTCGCGGGGGACGGGGTCTTCAAGCGGGCCTGGGCGGGCACGTTGTTCTCGGTCGGTTCCGCGGGACCGGACGGCGCCGCGGGCTCGGACGGCGCGGCGGGCTCGGACGGCACGGCGGGCTCGGACGGCACGGTGGGTGCGGGCGGATCCGCGGGCGCCGCGGCCTCGGACGGCACGGCGACCCCGTCGGGTGCGCTGCCCGCGACCCGTCTCCCGCTGACCTGTGGCCGCTTCACCGCCGAGGTCTGCGCGGCGTACACCGACGCCGCCACCACCGGCACCCTCTCCCCCGCCACCGAGGCCCTGCTGCGGCGGTCGTCCCCGGTCTCGGTCACCGACCGGATCACCGCGCCGACCCTGCTGGTCCAGGGCGAGCAGGACACGCTGTTCGGCCTCGACCAGGCGGATGCCAACGCGCGCCAGATCGCCGCGAACGGCACCGCGGTCGAGGTCGCCTGGTACGCGGGCGGACACGACGGCGGGGCCCCCGGCCAGACCGTCCGGGACCGGGTCGGCGACTGGTTCGACACCCACCTGCGCGGCGGCGGGGCCACCGCGGCCGAGGCGCGGGACGGGTTCGTCTACGAGGTGGAGAGCGGCATCCGCGCCGGCCGGACCACCGCCACCACCCGCTCCGTCGCGGCCGAGGCCTACCCCGGTCTCGGCGGCCCGGCCGTCACCACGCAGCAGCTGCCGCTGGCGGGCGAGCCCCAGGTCGTCACGAACCCGCCCGGCGGGAACCCGGCGGCGATCACCTCGCTGCCCGGCCTGGGTGGCGCGCTCGGGGGCCTCGGCGGGCGGCTGTCGGCGTTCACCGCCGTGCTCCCGGGGCAGTCGGCGTCGTTCGCCGCCGAGCCCGCGGGCGCGCAGGTGGACGTCGCCGGGGCGCCGCGGGTCACGCTGGAGATCGCCCGGGTCCCCGGCCAGCCCGCGCCCGCCGAGGCCGTGCTGTTCGGGAAGACCTTCGAGGTCGACCCCACCGGCAACCGCACCCTGCTGGGCAGCGCGGTCGCGCCGGTTCGGGTCGCCGTGCCGTCGGACGGCTCGCCCGCGCGGGTCACCGTGACGCTGCCCGGCGTGGTGGCGCCGATCGAGGCGGGCAACCACCTCGAGGTCGCGTTCGGGACCACCGACCAGGCGTACGCGGCCACCACCGAACCCGCCGTGTGGCGGGTCGGTCTCGCGCAGGGGACCGATCTCGCGGTGCCCGTGGTCCCCGGCCGCGCGAGCACCCCGAACACCGTGCCGGTCTGGCCGCTGGTGGGGATCGCGATCGTGCTGGCCGCGGCGCTCGCGGCATGGCTCGTCGCGCGGGTGCTCCGGCGCCGCCGCGAGGTCACGCCCGCCGGGGTCGCTGACGCGCCGCCGTTGGAGATCACCGGGCTGGCCAAGACCTACAAGGGCGGGTTCAGCGCGGTCAAGGAGGTCTCGTTCACCGTGCAGCGGGGCATGGTGCTCGGCCTGCTCGGACCGAACGGCGCGGGCAAGACCACCGTGCTGCGCATGCTCATGGGCCTGATCGCGCCGACGGCGGGCACGATCCGGGCGTTCGGCGAGCCCGTCGGGCCGGGGGCGCCGGTGCTGGCCCGGATCGGGGCGTTCGTCGAGGGGCCCGGGTTCCTCCCGCACCTCTCCGGCGCCGACAACCTGCGGCTGTACTGGGCGGCCACGGGACGACCCACGGCGGAGGCGCACCTCGAGGAGGCGCTGGAGATCGCCGGGCTCGGCGAGTCCGTGCACCGCCGCGTCGGCACCTACTCCCAGGGCATGCGGCAGCGGCTGGCCATCGCCCAGGCCATGCTGGGCCTGCCCGAGCTGCTGGTGCTGGACGAACCGACCAACGGGCTCGACCCGCCCCAGATCCACGCCATGCGCGAGCTGCTGCGGCGCTACGCCGAGGGCGGCCGCACGGTGCTGGTCTCCAGCCACCTGCTGGCCGAGGTGGAGCAGACCTGCTCGCACGTGGTCGTCATGCACCACGGGAAGGTCGTGGCCACCGGCACCGTGGACGAGATCATCGCCGGCGGCGGTGCCGCGAGCTTCGCCGTGGACGCGCCGGACAAGGCCGTCGAGGTCCTCGGCGCCCTCGCCGGCGTCCGGGACGTCGCCGCCGAGGGGTCGACGGTGCACGCCGAGCTCAACGGCACCCCGCGGGCCTCGGCCGTCCAGGCGCTGGTCGAGGCGGGGGTGTCGGTCGAGTCGGCCGGTCCACGCCGTCGTCTCGAGGACGCCTTCCTGCAGCTGGTCGGAGAGGACACCGCGCCGTGAGCGACAAGAAGTACTCGGACGTCTCCACGCGCAAGGGCCACGTCGGCCTGCTGTCCGCGGAGGGCTCCCCGCACACCTCGTACGTGCCGGGGCGGACGCTGCCGCTGCGCGTGGAGCTGGTGCGCCAGCTGCGCCGTCGCCGCACACAGGTGACGTTCGGGCTGGTCGCGCTGCTGCCGGTCATCCTGTGGATCGCGTTCTCGCTCAGCTCGACCGCGGCCCCCGGCTCCTCGGTCAACCTCGTCGACCTCGCCCAGGGCAGCGGGACCAACTTCGCGATCTTCGCCCTCTTCGCGTCCGCGGGGTTCCTGCTGGTCGTGGTGGTGGCATTGTTCTTCGGGGACACGATCGCCTCCGAGGCCAGCTGGTCGTCGCTGCGGTACCTGCTGGCCGCGCCCGTCCCACGGGCCCGGCTGCTGCGACAGAAGGCGCTGGTCGCGGGCCTGCTGTCGCTGGTGGGGGTGCTACTGCTCCCGGTCGTCTCGCTCGTCGTGGGGACGATCGCCTACGGCACCGGGGACCTCGTCAGCCCCACCGGCGAGTCGCTCGGCTACGGGCCCGCGGTGGCCCGCGTGCTGCTCGGCGGGCTGTACGTCGCGCTGAACCTGCTGTGGGTGGCGGGGCTCGCCACCCTGCTGTCGGTCAGCACGGACGCCCCGCTCGGCGCGGTCGGCGGGGCGGTGATGGCGTCCATCGTGTCGCAGATCCTCGACCAGATCACCGCGCTGGAGGACCTGCGGGACTACCTGCCGACCCACTACGCCAACGCGTGGTCCGGGCTGCTCGGCTCGGCGCCGGACTGGGGGGACATGACCCGCGGGCTGTTCGGCAGCGTCGTGTACGCCACGGTCTTCTTCGCCGCGGCGGCCTGGCGCTTCCACCGCAAGGACATCACGAGCTGAGCGCGGCCCGTTCCGTTCCCACGACCTCGGTGGGCGCGGTCCGGGCGGGCCGCGGGGTGCCCAGCAGGACTCCCCCGACGATCACCACCGCGGACACCAGCTCGGTGACCGTCGGACGCTCGCCCAGGACCACGGCGGCCAACGCGATCCCGACCACCGGCACCAGCAGCGAGTACGGCGCCACGACCCCGGCGGGGTAGCGCCGCATCAGCCAGGTCCAGATGCCCGACCCGATGACCGTGGCGAACACCGACAGGTAGAGCAAAGCGGCGAACCCGGGCAGCCCGTCGACGGAGAAGGCGGCCCGCAGCGAGGTCAGGCCCGCAGTCGGCCCCTCGCTGAACAGCGATGCCGCGAACAGCGGGATCGGCGGGACCACGCACATCCACAGGGTCAGCTGCATCGGCTTGGGCGGGGCGGCGAGCCTGCTGCAGAGGTTGCCGAAAGCCCACCCCAGCGCGCCGCAGAGGGTCAGCAGCACCGGCAGGACCGCGGCCGCCTGGGCCCGGGAGACCGCGATCGCCGCCAGCCCGAGCATCGCCAGCGCGATCCCGACCGCCTGCCGCGGGGACAGCCGCTCCCGCAGGAACAGCGCGCCGAGCAGGACCGTGAACGGGGCGGACGCCTGCAGGACGAGCGAGGCGAGGCCCGTCGGCATCCCCACGTCCATCGCCACGAACAGGAAGACGAACTGGATGGTGCCGAAGCCGATCCCGTAGCCGACCAGCCACTTCAACGGCACCTGCGGGCGGGGCACGAACAGCAGCGTGGGGACCGCGAGCACCAGCATGCGCAGGCCCGCCAGGAACAGCGGCGGGAAGTGCTCCAGGCCCACGTGGATGGCCAGGAAGTTGCCGCCCCAGAGGGCGGCGACGAGGACGGCCAGGAGCCGGTGTCGCACGGTCACCTCCCCACCGTGCGTCCCGACGACTCGGAAGACCAGCGATATCTTCTGCACAGACGTTGTAGCGTGGCTTCATGGACGTGCAGCGGCTGCGGGTGCTCCGCGAGCTCGCCGACCGGGGGTCGGTCACGGCGGTGGCGGCGGCGCTGTCCTTCACCCCGTCGGCCATCTCGCAGCAGCTCAAGGCGCTCGCCGAGGAGGTCGGGATGCCGCTCACCGAGCCCGCCGGGCGGGGGCTGCGGCTCACCGGGGCGGGGCAGGCGCTGGTGGCCGAGGCCGAGCACGTCCTGGCCGCGCTGGCCCGGGCGGACGCGGCCGTCGAGGCCCTGCGCACGACCCCGCACGGCGTGGTCCGGATGGCGTTGTTCCCCTCGGGTGCCCGGATGATGATGGCCGGGCTGCTGCGTCGGATCGCCGGATCGGGTGTGGACCTGCAGGTGCGAGACGTCGACATGACCCCCGCCGAGGTGCCGGTCCTGGCGGCGGACTACGACCTCGTCGTCACGCACCGGGACGAGAACGCCGCCCCGCTGGACAGTCCTCGGCACCGGGTGGTCCCGCTGGTCAGGGAGCCGCTGGACGTCGTGCTCCCACCCGGGCACCCGCTCGCCCGGCGCCGCCGGATCGCCCTCGCCGACCTCGCCGACGAGCCGTGGATCAGCGTGAACGTCGGCTGGCCGGTGGACGACGTGCTCCGCTCGCTCACCACGCTGACCGGCGCGCGGCCGCGGGTCGTGCAGCGGATCAACGACTTCTCGGTGACCGAGGAGCTCGTCGCGGCGGGCGTCGGGGTGGCCCTGCTCCCCCGCTGGTCCACCGACGACCGCGGCGGGCGCCGCTTCACCCGCCGGACGCTCGCGGGGGTCCGCGCGGCGCGGATGGTGGAGGTGGTGATGCGGGAGAGCGTGGCCGAACGGCCCGCGGTCCGCGCCGTGGTGGCGGCGCTGGGGGCCGCGGTCGCCGAGGTGACCCGCTAAGGCCGCTTGGACCTGGGCAGCTTGGCCACGATCGCGGCGTAGGACTCGTCCACCAGCTCGCGCAGCTCGTCGTCCGGCACGGTGCCGTCCAGGCTGACGACGTTCCAGCCGTACCGGCCGATGTACGCCGAGACCGTGACGGCGCCCGGGTAGCGGTCCCGCAGCTCGGCCGCGGCGTCCGCGTCGGGCCCGCACTTGAGGCCGACGCCCTCGCCGCCGAGGAACGCGAAGATCTTCCCGCCGACCTTGGCGACGAGGTCTCCCTCCCACGGCTCGTCCGGCTGCGCGCCGGGCTTGGCCAGCGCGTAGGCGACGAGCTCCTCGTGCGTCATGCGCGGTGGGTCATGTCCGCTGGTACCTCCGCCACCCGACGGCGAGCAGCACCACAGCGATGATCACGTACGTGGCGCCTGCGACCTGCTGCAGCGGGTTCCAGGTCAGCTCGACCTCGTTGTTGCCCGGCAGCCACCGGAACGGCGCCACCGAGAACGCCACGGCGAGCACCGCCGTGAGCGCGATCCAGCCCCGCTCGCCCGTGCGCAGGGCGTGGGCCCCGACCGCGATCACCGCGGGCGCGATCCACACCCAGTGGTGCGACCAGGACGTCGGCGAGACGAGCAGGGTGAAGGCCGCGGTGGCGGACAGCGCGACGGCCGGGTCGGCACGGCGCACGATCGGCACCACGAGCACCAGCAGCACGACCGCCGCGACCAGCCAGATCCCGGTGAGCAGCGGCCCGTGCACCCCCCACCGCGCGACGACGGCCTGCACCGTCTCGTTGGTGTAGAACACCGACCCGCTCACCCCGGAGGCCGGCCCGCCGAACCAGTAGGTGGCCGAGGCCTGCGCGTCCACCAGGAACCCGAGCGCGGTGGCCAGGATCGCGGTCGCCGCGGCCACGACCGCGGCCCGGACGTCCTTGCGCAGCAGGAAGAACAGGACGAACGCGGCCGGGGTGAGCTTGATGGCCGCCGCGATCCCGACGAGCGTGCCGCGCGGCCACCACGTCCGCGGCGCCAGGCAGTCCACCGCCACGAGGGCCATCAGGATCAGGTTGACCTGCCCGAACTCGACCGTCTCGAGCACCGGCTCGATCCACAGCAGCAACGGCAGCGCCAGCGAGGCGACCGACAGCGCGCCGGACCGGCCACCCGCGGGCCAGGCCCGCAGCGCCGTGACGTACAGGGTCACCGCCAGGCTCGCCAGCGACAGCAGGAACAGCGACACCCACGCGACGGTCCACGGCACCAGCGCGAACGGGGTGAGGACCATCGCCGCGAAGACAGGGTAGATGAACGGCAGCGCCAACCCGGAGATCGTGGGCGGCAGCGGGCCGTAGGGGTCCCCGCCCGCGAGCCAGGTCTGCACGCCGATCCGGTAGACCTCGAGATCGATGTGGTAGCCGTGCGTGTGCAGCAGCATCAGCGTGACCGACACCGCCAGCAGGGGCAGCCCGACCAGCAGCGGCGTCCGCGGAGCCAACACCCACGCCCGCACCCGCTGAGCTGCGTCGGCACCCGATCGGCTGCTGGACACGGTCACGCGGGGCCGCCCTCCTGGACTGCGGTCTCGCCGGCACGGAGCGTGCGTCGGCGACGCACACGGTACCGAGCGGCCCCGGCGCCCGCCTCGCCCACACCCCTCCCACCGCGCACGTGATCCACCGACGGGGAGGAGAACGGTCGAACCCCGACCGTCCCGCTCCCCGAGTGCGGATCACGACCGGAGCCGGCTGCCCCCACCAGAGCAGGATCCGTACCCGAGGAGCCGGGCGGTCGAGATCCGACCGTCCCCCTCCCCAGACATGGATCATGGCCAGGGCCGGGCGGGCGCGGCGGGCGACCAGGTGGTGCAGGACGAGCGGCGTGGCGCTACCTGATCCCCGCCGCGTCCATCCCGCGCAGCTCCTTCTTCAGGTCCTGGATCTCGTCCCGCAGCCGGGCGGCGAGCTCGAACTGCAGGTCGCGGGCCGCGGCGAGCATCTGGTCGCTCATCTGCTGAATGAGGTCGGCCAGCTCGGCGCGGGGCATCGACTTGGTGTCCCGCCCGGCCACGACGCCCGAGCTGGCACGCCCCGGCTCCCCCGCCGCCCGCTTGCCGCGGGACTGGTTGCGGCCGGAACCGCCGACGGGGACCTCGGTGTCCTCCGCCTCCCGGTACACCTGGTCCAGGATGTCCGCGATCTTCTTCCGCAGCGGCTTCGGGTCGAGGCCCCGCTCCGTGTTGTAGGCGATCTGCTTGGCCCGGCGCCGGTCCGTCTCGTCGATCGCGTGCTGCATGGAGTCGGTGATCTTGTCCGCGTACATGTGCACCTGGCCGGACACGTTCCGCGCCGCGCGCCCGATGGTCTGGATCAGCGAGGTGCCGGAGCGCAGGAAGCCCTCCTTGTCCGCATCGAGGATCGCGACGAGCGACACCTCGGGCAGGTCGAGGCCCTCGCGGAGCAGGTTGATGCCGACCAGCACGTCGTACTCGCCGAGCCGCAGCTGGCGCAGCAGCTCCACCCGCCGCAGGGTGTCCACCTCGGAGTGCAGGTACCGCACCCGGATGCCCAGCTCCAGCAGGTAGTCGGTGAGGTCCTCGGCCATCTTCTTGGTCAGCGTGGTGACCAGCACCCGCTCGTCCCGCTCGGCGCGCTCGCGGATCTCCCCCACCAGGTCGTCGATCTGGCCCTTCGTGGGCTTCACGACGATCTCCGGGTCCACCAGTCCGGTCGGCCGGATGACCTGCTCGACGAACTCGCCGCCGGTGCGGGACAGCTCGTACGGCCCGGGCGTGGCCGACAGGTACACCGTCTGCCCGATCCGGTCGGCGAACTCCTCCCAGGTCAGCGGCCGGTTGTCGGTGGCCGACGGGAGCCGGAACCCGAACTCCACCAGGTTCCGCTTGCGGGACATGTCGCCCTCGTACATGCCGCCGATCTGCGGCACGGTCACGTGCGACTCGTCGATCACCAGGAGGAAGTCCTCCGGGAAGTAGTCGATCAGGGTGGCGGGTGCCGTGCCCGGGCCGCGCCCGTCGATGTGGCGCGAGTAGTTCTCGATGCCGGAGCAGAACCCGACCTGCCGGATCATCTCCAGGTCGTACTGGGTGCGCATGCGCAGCCGCTGCGCCTCGAGCAGCTTGCCCTGGTTCTCCAGCTGCGCGAGCCGCTCCTCCAGCTCCTTCTCGATGTCCCGCACCGCGCGTTCCATCCGCTCCGGCCCCGCGACGTAGTGCGTGGCCGGGAAGATGCGCACCTCGTCCACCTGCCGCACGACGTCCCCCGTCAGCGGGTGCAGGTAGTAGAGCGACTCGATCTCGTCCCCGAAGAACTCGATCCGGATCGCCAGCTCCTCGTACGCCGGGATGATCTCCACGGTGTCCCCGCGCACCCGGAAGGTGCCGCGGGCGAACGCCACGTCGTTCCGGGTGTACTGCACGTCCACCAGCAGCCGCAGGAACGCGTCCCGGTCCAGCTCGAGACCCGTCTCCAGCTTGACCGAGCGGTCCAGGTACGACTGCGGGGTGCCGAGACCGTAGATGCACGACACCGACGCGACGACCACGACGTCCCTGCGCGACAGCAGGTTCTGCGTGGCGGAGTGCCGCAGGCGCTCCACGTCGTCGTTGATCGAGGAGTCCTTCTCGATGTACGTGTCCGTCTGCGCGATGTACGCCTCGGGCTGGTAGTAGTCGTAGTACGAGACGAAGTACTCCACCGCGTTGTTCGGCAGCATGTCCTTCAGCTCGTTGGCCAGCTGCGCGGCGAGGGTCTTGTTGGGCGCCATCACCAGCGTGGGCCGCTGCACCTGCTCGATCAGCCACGCCGTGGTCGCCGACTTGCCGGTGCCGGTGGCGCCGAGCAGCACCACGTCCTGCTCGCCGCGGTTGATCCGCTCGGTCAGCTCCTTGATCGCCGCGGGCTGGTCCCCGGCGGGCTCGTACTCGCTGACGACCTCGAACCGCCCGCCGGTCCGCTCGATGTCACCGGCGGGGCGGTGCTCGGAGTGCGCGAGCGGCACGTCGGCCTCTCCACCCTCGCGCGCACTGCCGGGTACCTCCGTCGCGAATGCCATGACCCCAGGGTACGAGCAGGCACCGACAGTTTCCCGTCGCCGTCTCTTCGGGCACGCTGGACCCGTGCACCCGCCGAAGATCCAGACCTACGACGTCGGATCCGGCGTCAACGTGGACAACAAGGGCTTCCGCCGCGAGGTGACCGAGTACCGCCGCGCGCCCTTCGGCCTCTACATGAGCCGGGCGATCGTCGGGCGGGAGTCGGCCAGCTGGATCGAGTCGTGGCTGCTGCCCGAGCTCGGGATCATCGTCAGCGACTGGACCTGGAACCCCGGCCACGAGCGGCACCAGGACTTCTACCTGGACATCGCCCGCGTCGAGCCGGGCGAGCAGGTCTGGCGCACGACCGACCTCTACCTGGACGTGATCGTCAAGACCGGCGAGTGGACCGAGGTGCTGGACGTCGACGAGTTCGTCGAGGCGGTCGCCACCGGCCTGGTGGACCCGCCCACCGCCGAATGGGCGCTGCACCGGCTCACCGAGGTCACCGCGGCCCTCGCCGTGCACGGCCACGACCTGGACGCCTGGCTGGCCACCCGGGGCATCACGCTGACCTGGCGGGAGGACGGCGCGGCGCGGGCGTGCTGAACCGCGGGGTCAGACCCGGCCCGCGGTCAGCGCGGCGCTCTCGCCGGGCTTCTCCGGCGTGCTGCTGGTGGGCCCGGACGCCGTGGTCGACGTGGTCGTGGTGGTCGGCGCCGTCGTCGGCGTGGTGGGGTCCGGCCCGCCCTCGGGGATCGGGGGCGTCGTCGTGACCACCGGCGGCGGCACCACGACCGGCGGCGGGGCCACCACGGGCGGCGGCGCGACCGGCTGCTGTGCCGGGGGCTTGGGCTTCACCGTGGTGGTCCGCGGGACGACCCGGCGCTTCGTGGTCGAGGGCGCGGGATCCTGCTCCACCACCGCGGCGGGCGGCGGCGCCACGACCGGCGCCTGCTCGACGGGGGGCGCCACCGGCGCGGGGGTCTCCGGCGTGGTGGTCTGCGGCACGACCTCGGCGACGGGCGCGGCCACCGGCGGCGCGCTCTGGGCCGCCGCGGTGCCGATCGCGGTGACCCCACCCAGCGCGCCGACGGTCAGCACGGCGGCCGCGGCGGCGCCGCTCGCGCGGCTGACCGCGCCGGCCCGACGCAGCACGTCGTCCACCGCGGGCAGCGTCACGCCCGCGGCCAGCTCGTCGTCCAGCCTGCGCAGCTCCTCGGCGCCGCGTCCGCCCGACAGCGGGTTCGTCACCGGTCCTCCTCCTCGGCCGGGGTCTCCCCCGCCGTGTCCTCGTGGTCCGCGGCGCCCGCGGGCGCGACGAACGCCAGCCCCGCCACAGCATGCTCGATCCGGGTCCCGACCCGGTTGAGGCGCGCCTGGACCGTGCCGACCGACACGCCCTCCAGCACCGCGACCTCGCCCGTGGTCATCCCCGCCATGTACACCAGCACCGCGGCCCGGCGCTCCTCCAGCGGGAGCTCGGCCAGCGCCGCGAGGACCGAGGCCGTGCGGGGGTCGAGCCCCTCCTGCTCCGGTACCCGCCCGGTCCGCAGCCCCAGCTTGGCGGCGAGCCGCCGCAAGGGGTTGCGGGAGGCGCGCACCGCGACCCGGCGTACCCAGGCCTCGGCGTCCCCCTCGCGGACCTCCGACCAGCGGCGCCAGGCCCGGGAGTAGGCGTCCTGCACGAGATCGTGCGCCGCGCCCGAGTCCAGGGTGATCGCGAAGAGCTGACCGACGAGCCGGGGATAGTGCGCCTCGAAGTGGGCGCCGAAGTCCGCACGGAGGCCGCCACGCGGCGCCTCCGGGACATCCCGTTCGACGACCGAGTCGTCCGGTTCCGGGGCGAAAACGGTCGGCTCGTCGATCTCCGACACCTCGGAGTCCTCCGAGACCTGCGCGCTCACCCCGACCCCTTACCGACCCCGCATCGGGATCACCCGTCGTGACGGTCCTGCCCGGCTATCGTGCCCGCGTCGTCCCCCGTTACAGCGACGCCGGGGCCCGAGAGCCCGTTCAGCGTATTACTCCGGCCGCCATCCGGTGGATGCGGCCCAGGCTTCGGCGCGCGGGAGGGCGGCGTCGAACCAGGGCTCCTTGCGCCCGACGTACCGCGCAGCGTCCGGGTCCCCACCGCTTTCCTCCGCCGCGGCCCGCTTGACCTGGAGATACTCCGCGCACGCCGCACTGTCCGCCCGCAGCCAGTCCCGGACCAGCAGCGCGTAGCGCCAGCCCGGCGCCCCGTGCACGCGGATGTGCAGGTGGACCCGCTGACCCGGGTCCGCGCCGCCGAAGTAGCGCTTGCGCCACCGCGCGGGATCGGGATCGGCGGCTTGGGGGTCGTCCTGCACGATCTCCGGGATCTCGATCATGCCGACGGCCGCCAGCGGCTCGACGAGCGCGTCCACCTCGTCCAGCGAGCGGACGGCCAGCTGCAGGTCGGTGACGTCCTTGGCGGGTAGGCCCGGGACCGCGGTCGAGCCGATGTGGGCCACCCCGCGCCCCACCGACCCGGCCGCGTACGCGACCCTCGCCGCGAGGCGCTCCCCGCGCGCGGCCCAGCCCGGATCCGGGTCCACCACCACCGGCGCCCCGCCGCGGACGGCCCGCCGCAACCGCACGTTCTCCTCGAACGGCACCAGCCGCTCGGCCCACAGCCGGTCCACCCGCGCGACGAGCTCCTCGGGGGTGCCGTCGTTGGGCAGCAGCACGTCCGCAGCGGCCCGGCGCTGCGCGTCCGTGGCCTGCTTGGTGATCCGCGCCCGCGCGTCCGCCTCGGTGAGCCCGCGGGACTCCACGAGCCGCCGGACCCGGACGTCCTCGGCGGTGTCCACCACCGCGACCAGCGCGAACCGTGCCTGGGAGCCCTGCTCGACCATCAGCGCGGCGTCGTAGACGAGGACGGCCTCGGGGCCCGCCTCGGCGACCAGCTCGGCGGTCCGTCGCCCGATCAGCGGGTGGGTGATGCCGTTGAGCTGCGCGAGCTTCGCGTCGTCGCTGAAGACGATCGAGGCGACCCTGGCCCGGTCCATCTCGCCGTCCGCGCCGATCACCTCGGGGCCGAAGGCCTCGGCGATCCGCGCCAGGCCGGGGGTGCCCTTCGCGACGACCTCCCGGGCGATCAGGTCCGCGTCGATCAGGGTGGCGCCGAGCTCCACCAGCCTGCGCGAGGCCGTGGACTTGCCCGCGCCGATCCCGCCCGTCAGCCCGATCTGCAGCACGACGCCCACCCTAGGGGGTGATCCACACCTCGGGCGCTGGGCGGTCCGGAAACGACCGCCCCGCTCCCCGACCATGGATCAGCGAGGCGACGGGCCGCCCCATCCCATGATCCACAGCTCGGGCGGCAACCGGTCGCCCAGCGACCGCTCTCCTCCCCGACCGGGGATCACCCGGCGGCGACGGCGTTCGGCTCGGTGGTCGTCGGGGTCGCGGGCGGCGCGGCGGGGGTGTCCGGCGGCGAGGGCTGGCTCGCCCCGTCCCGCGGCAGGACCCGCAGGGCGAGGTCGACGAGCCGGTCGACCGGCGGGCCCGGAGCGCGCGCGGAGACCGGGAGCACGAAGGTGAGGGTGTCGACGCCGTAGACCACGGCGAGGAGCGTCTCGGTGCGCCGCTCGACCGCGACGGCCTTCGCCGTGCCGATCGCGAGGTCGCGGGACTGCCCGTCCGAACGCTCGGCGTTGGTGTTGAGCTGCCACTGCCGGGTCGCCGCGGCGGTGTCGGCGTAGCGGCCGAGGTTGATGTCCAGCAGCGTGTTCCCGCCGCCGGGGCCGCTCGCGCTGTAGCGGCAGCCGACCCGCTCGGTCCGGCCCACCGTCGGCTCCGGCACACCCTTGATCGTGCGCATGGCGGTGGACCCGAGCGGACGCGCGAAGAGGGCGCCGAGGTCGTCCGGCGCCAGGAAGGTGCCGCAGTCCTCCGGCAGCCCGATCCGCGGTGCGGCCGCGCCACTCGTCCTGACGTCGGAGGACGCGAACGTGGGCACTGCGGTGCTTCCGCCCACCGGTCCGGCGGAACAGGCGGTGAGCACACCCAGCCCGAGCGCGAGCATCGCCGCCGTCCGCCGCCCCCACCGCATGTGATCCACGGTAAGGGGCGGACCGTGATCGACTCACTCGGCGCGCCCACACTGTCACCGAACGGAGCCCGATCGTGATCGCGGCGACACTCGGTGGAGTAGCCGGGAACGCCGAACGGCCCCGGTCCAGAAGGACCGGGGCCGTTCGGACCAACGGATCAGGCGCCGCCGGAGAGCTTCTCCCGCAGAGCCGCGAGCTGCTCGTCGCTGGCCAGCGACCCACCGCTCTGGGCGGGCTCACCACCGGTCGAGGCGGGGGCGCTCCCGGAGGAGTAGTTCGCCGCACCGGTCTCGGTGGTGGCCTCCGCCTCGGCCTCGGCGGCCTTGCGGATCTGCGTCATGTGCTGCTCGTAGCGCTCGTGCGCCTCGGCGTACTCCTTCTCCCAGGCCTCGCGCTGGGACTCGAAGCCCTCTTGCCAGTCGCCGGTCTCGACGTCGAAGCCCTCGGGGTAGATGTAGTTCCCCTGGTCGTCGTACTCGGCGGCCATGCCGTAACGCGTCGGGTCGAACTCGGTGTCGACCGTCATGCCCTCGTTGGCCTGCTTGAGCGACAGCGAGATGCGGCGGCGGTCCAGGTCGATGTCGATGACCTTGACCATGCAGTCGTCGCCCACCTGGACGACCTGCTCCGGGATCTCGACGTGGCGCTCGGCCAGCTCGGAGATGTGCACCAGTCCCTCGATGCCCTCCTCGACGCGGACGAACGCGCCGAACGGGACGAGCTTGGTGACCTTGCCCGGGACGATCTGGCCGATCGCGTGGGTCCGGGCGTACAGGCGCCACGGGTCCTCCTGCGTCGCCTTCAGCGACAGGGAGACGCGCTCACGGTCCAGGTCGACGTCGAGCACCTCGACGGTGACCTCCTGGCCCACCTCGACGACCTCGGACGGGTGGTCGATGTGCTTCCAGGACAGCTCGGAGACGTGCACCAGGCCGTCCACCCCGCCGAGGTCGACGAACGCACCGAAGTTGACCACCGACGAGACGACGCCCTTGCGCACCTGGCCGCGGGCCAGCTGGTTGAGGAACTCGCTGCGGACCTCGGACTGGGTCTGCTCCAGCCAGGCGCGGCGGGACAGCACCACGTTGTTGCGGTTCTTGTCCAGCTCGATGATCTTGGCCTCGATCTTGCGGCCGACGTACGGCTGCAGATCGCGGACGCGGCGCATCTCGACCAGCGAGGCCGGGAGGAAGCCGCGGAGCCCGATGTCCAGGATCAGGCCGCCCTTGACGACCTCGATGACGGTGCCCTCGACGGGCTCGTCCGCCTCCTTGAGAGCCTCGATCGTGCCCCAGGCGCGCTCGTACTGCGCACGCTTCTTGGACAGGATCAGGCGACCCTCCTTGTCCTCCTTCTGGAGGACGAGGGCCTCGACGAACTCGCCGACCTCGACGACCTCTGCGGGGTCGACGTCGTGCTTGATCGACAGCTCCCGCGAGGGGATGACGCCTTCGGTCTTGTAACCGATGTCGAGCAGGACCTCGTCGCGGTCGACCTTGACGATGGTGCCCTCGACGATGTCGCCATCGTTGAAGTACTTGATCGTCTTGTCGATGGCGGCGAGGAAGTCCTCCTCCGACCCGATGTCGTTGACGGCGACCTGCGGGGTCGTGTGGGTCGGGGCGGCGGTGGTGTCGGTGGACATGTAGTGGGGTGCTCCGGTGGGATGGATGTCGTTGTGACCGCATCGGGCGGCCGGGCGGGTGCGTGTAGCCGTGACTGAGTCGATCTTCCAGTCACCTTCGATCGTCGATTCCCCGAGGAAACCTCCCGCGGCGACGACCTGCTCGTGAGTGTCACCGAGCCGGACCTCGCACACGTTGACCACGGGTGTACGCGATGGTACGCGGCACCCGATCAGTGGGGCAATGCGGGTCCCCCGGCGCGAACTGGGACGATTCCGCACGTGGACGGTAGCGCGGAGGAGCTCCTGGGGACCGCCGGAGTGGCCCGTCGGGAGGTCGGTTCGGCGGAGTCGGAGCGGGCCAGCCGCGCCTGGTGGGACGCGGACGCCGCGGACTACCTCGCCGAGCACGGCCGCGACATCGGGGACACCGAGTTCGTCTGGTGCCCGGAGGGCCTGCACGAGGCCGAGGCGGGCCTGCTCGGCGAGGTGCGCGGGCGCCGCGTGCTCGAGGTCGGCTGCGGCTCGGCGCCCTGTTCGCGCTGGTTGGCGGCCCGGGGCGCGCACCCGGTGGCCCTCGACCTCTCCCGCGGGATGCTGGCGGCGGCCGCGGACCTCAACCGGCGGACCGGGATCGCCGTGCCGCTAGTCCAGGCCGGCGCCGAGCACCTCCCCTTCCCGGACGCCACCTTCGACCTCGCCTGCTCCGCCTTCGGCGCGGTGCCCTTCGTCGCCGAGCCGGTGCAGGTGATGCGCGAGGTGTTCCGGGTGCTGCGCCCCGGCGGCCGCTGGGTCTTCGCCGTGAACCACCCCATGCGCTGGATGTTCTCCGACGACCCGGGGCCGGACGGGCTGACCGTCACCCAGTCGTACTTCGACCGGACCCCCTACCTGGAGGTGGACGACGCGGGCCGGGCCACCTACGTCGAGCACCACCGGACCCTCGGCGACCGGGTCCGGGACGTGGTGGCCGCGGGCCTGGTCCTGGACGACGTGGTGGAGCCGGAGTGGCCGGAGGGTCGCGAGCGGATCTGGGGCCAGTGGTCCCCGTTGCGCGGCAGGCTCTTCCCCGGCACGGCGATCTTCGTGACCCACCGCCCTACAGCAGGGTGACGGCCCCCGAGTCCAGGTCGTAGCGGGCGCCGACGACGGTGAGGCCGCCCTGCTCGACGGACTCGTGGAGATCGGAGTCGTACCGCAGCATGTGCACCACCCGGCGCACGTTGTCGTCCACGGCCGCGGCGACCCGGGCCGCCCGATCCGGTCCCTGCGGCGGGACGGCGGGGCGGATGGCCTCCACCAGGTACCTCAGGTGCCCGGCGCCCTCCTCCCCCGCGTCGACGGCGTCGAGCGCGACGCCGACCGCCCCGCACGACGAGTGCCCCACCACCACGACCAGCGGGATCCTCAGCTCACCGGCACCGAACGCGATGCTGCCGAGCACCGCGTCGTCCAGCACCTCGCCCGCGGTGCGGACGGTGAAGAGGTCCCCGAGGCCCTGGTCGAACACCAGCTCCGGCGGCACCCGCGAGTCGACGCAGGACAGGATCGTGGCGAACGGGTGCTGGGCCGCGACCAGGGACCGCCGGATCCCCGCGCCCTCGTGCGGGTGGTCGGGGCGGGCGGCCTGCCAGCGCCGGTTGCCCTCCAGGAGCAGCCGCAGCCCCTCGTCCGCGGTCGGGACGACACCCGGCTCCGCAACGGCAGGCGCGGCGCCGGTCGCCAGCAGGCCGCCCAGACCCGCCCCCACCCGACCCCGCACCGCGGCCCGCCGCCCGATCCCTCGCATCGCCCACTCCTGTGCAGCACGCAACGTTTCGTCCCGAAAATAGCGGTGTCGTGCCGACTCACCCGCTTCAGCGATGTGGATCACACGACGCCAGGACGCTCGGCGAGATCACCGCCGCCATCGGCCGGGTGCTGGGGCCGGAGCCGCTGACCCGTGCCGAGCTCGTCGAGCGGGTGGTGGCGGACCTCGGCCGCCCCGAGCTCGCCGAGCCGATGGCCACGAGCTGGGGAATGCTGCTCGAACCCGCTGCGGCACACGGATTCCTGCGCTCCGGGCCGGACGGGACCTTCGTGCACCCCGGTCCGCTGGAGCGCCCGGACACCGACGCGGCCAACCGGGAGATCCTGCTGCGGTTCCTGCGCGCCAACGGCCCGGCGGACGCCGAGGACGTCGGGAGGTGGTGGGGCGAGCGGGCCACCCCGGCCAAGCGCCGGCTCACGGCCGCCCCGGTCGAGGCGGTGGACATCGAGGGATGGTCCGCCTGGGTCGCCGCCGAGGACACCGAGGACACCGACGCTCGCGGCCACCCCGGCCGCGGGTGAGCACCCCGCCGACGGCCCGTTCCTGTTGCCCGGCTTCGATCCGTGGGTCATCGCGCCGCGCAGCCACCGCGACCGCGCGATCCCCGCGGGCCGCGCGGCCGAGGTGAGCCGGACGGCGGGCTGGATCTCCCCCGTCCTCGTCGTCGACGGCCGGGCGGGCGTCCGGGAGCCCGACGGCGACGTGGCCGAGGTCCGCCCCTTCGCCCCGCTCCCGGCGGGCACCCGCCGGGCCGTCGAGGCGCTGGGCGAGATCAGGTGGGCCTAGGCTCCTCGCGTGCCGATCGACGCCGCCGAGATGCAGCAGACCTTCACGCCCGGACAGCTGAACGACCGGATGGGGATCGAGCTCCTCTCCGTCACGGCGGATGAGGTCCGCGGCCGGATGCCCGTCGAGGGCAACCGCCAGCCCTACGGCCTGCTCCACGGCGGCGCCAGCGGCGTGCTCGCCGAGACCCTGGGCTCGGTGCTCGCCGCCGTGCACGCGCTGCCCGAGCGGTTCCCGGTCGGCCTCGAGCTGTCCTGCACCCACCACCGCGCCGCCACCGAGGGCTGGGTGACGGGGGTGGCCCGCCCGTTGCACGTCGGCCGCAGCACCTCGACCCACGAGATCGTGCTGACCGACGAGCAGGGCCGCCGCACCTGCACGGCGAAGCTGACCTGCCTGCACCGCGACACGCGGCCGCAGGTCTGACCCGAATCCGCGAGTAGCCGAAGAGCTGATCTTGGTCCGGCGGGTTTGATGTTGTCG
>NZ_BAABGT010000093.1:0-68736 GCF_039541715.1 Pseudonocardia xishanensis | reverse complement strand
CCCACAGCTCCAGTCTCCTTGCTAGATCAGGAGCCTCTCCACCGGCCAGGACGGTTCAAACAGCGCCGCGACAGGCTCGGCACCCAGCCGCGCCCGAGCCTGGAAGATCGCGGACTTCGTCGGCAGACCCACCTCCGCCGAGCCGGGCTGCGCCCAGCCTGACGCCCAGGCCAGCCCGTCGGTCAACTGGGCGAGGACGTCCTCATAGGACCCTTCCGAGTACAGGCCCATCCCGATCGCGAAGTACGCCATCACCCGCGCAGGCAGGCTCCGATGACGCTGCTCGGTCCGACCCGACGCCGCGACCACCTCATCGACCAGCTCCGGCGGGAACACCCGAGTCAGCACCCCCACCGACACCAGATCCGACAACCGGCGCTCCGACGGCGGCTTCACCCATCCAGCACGAGGCATGGCCGGAAAACTACATCAATGTCACTCTAACTGAACGGTATTGGGGCGGGGGAACCCCAGGGGGAACCTCATCACCTCACCTCGCAATCACCAGGTCCGAGGTGCGCGCATCGCCCGTCGTTCACCCCCGGAGCCACCGGCCGCGGTGAGCGCAGTGTCCTGCCTGGCCTGGACGAACGGGCGGTACTCGTCGTCGAAGCACAGCTCGGGAGGCAGCCACGCTGACCCGCCCGTTGCGCGGATCGCGCAGAGACTCGCGCGCAGCTCGTCCTGCTGATCACCTCGGCCGCACGTGTCGGCAACGAGCCTTGAGACCATCGCCGTACGTGAACACGCAACGTCGAGCTGCCTGCTGTCGCAGGTCCCGTGCAAATCGGTCGCGGCCGCTGTCGACCTCACCGCGGTGATCGCCGCTGCGATGGATGCCATAGATGCGGGATCGTCCTCGACCGCGATCGACGCAGCAGCGAGGGCCTCCACGCATCGTACGAGGTGCGCGCGCCGGACGATCTCGCCCACGAGGGGCGCAGTCTCGACCGCTAGTCGGCGCGCGGGCATGCCGTCGAACCGGGCCCGGGCAAGCGGTCGCGTGACATCCTGGGAGTACTGTCTGATCGTCGACTCGGGCCGGTCGACAGCCAGTATCGTCGGCTCCGCTCCATCCGACGCGACGACGAACCAGCGCTCGGCGTCCGAGCCGTGGAGGACGCTGTCCACCTCACCGTGGAGAGTGGTGCCCCCGTCGCAGCCGTCGTCGATGCGGCCGCCGAAAGCGACCGCCACCACGGTGTCCCCGGTCGCGATCTCGCTCAGCAGCTCCCGTTCGCTGAGGGCGGCACAGAGGAGCGGAGCCACGACCGCCGAGGACAGGAACGGGACCGGAGCAGGTATCCGTGACAGCGTCCACGCCACCGAGAGGCTCCGGCTGAGGCTCGCTCCCTGCCCTCCGTACTCGGCAGGCACCAGCAGCCCGCCCACGCCGACGCTGCACAGAGCGTCCCATGCGTCCCGTACGGCGGTCGGCGCGCAGGGAGCCGCGCCGTGCTCGCCGTCGGACCCGTTCCAGAGCATCGGGAGGTGGGTCAGCAGGGCGTCGACGATGTCGAAGTCGAGCCGTTCGGCAGCCCTGAAGGGATAGAGATCGTCGCTGTTCAGGTTCATGTTCGTGCTCTCGCCCTCAGATACTCGAATCACACAGCCGGGAACGGGTGCGAGATGTACTTGGTTTCCAGGTACTCATGTGTTCCTGCCTCACTTCCTTCGCGCCCCAGCCCGGACTGCTTGATCCCGCCGAACGGAGCCGACGCATCCGACACCAGGCCGCGGTTGAGGCCGACCATTCCGCATTCGAGCGCGGTTGCGGCGCGCATCAGCCGGGCAGCATCGCGGGAATAGGCGAACCCCACGAGGCCGGCCTCCGTGTTCGATGCGACATCGAGCGCCTCCTCCTCCGAGTCGACGCGGTAGACCGGCGCGACCGGCCCGAAGATCTCCTGCTCGGCGATCGCACCACGACGATCGACGTTATCGAGCAGGATCGGACCCAGGAACGTGGAGTCGTCCTCGATCCCGGACGCGACGACGGTCGATGCCCCGCCGGCGACCGCGGATCTGACCAGCTCCGCCGCCCGGTCGCGCTGCTTTACACTGATCATCGGGCCCAGGGTGGTCGCCGGATCGAACCCCGAACCGACGACCTGTGCCCGCAAGCGGTCCGCAAAGCGGGCGAGGAACTCGTCCGCGACTCGTCGATCGACGATGAACCGGTTCGCCGCGACGCAGCTCTGGCCGCCGTTCCGAAGCTTCGCGATGACGGCGCCCTCCACCGCTGACTCGATGTCCGCATCGTCGAAGACGATGAAGGGTGCGTTTCCACCGAGTTCCATGGACGTGCGCAGGACCCCCGTCGCTGATGCAGCGAGCAGAGCGCGGCCCACCCCAGTCGATCCGGTGAAGGAGAGCTTGCGGATGCGTCGATCATCGAGGATGCGGGACACGACCGGTGCCGGTCGGGACGTCGTGAGCACGTTGACGACACCCGGCGGGACGCCGACCGTCTCCAGGAGCTCAGCGAACAGCAGCGCGGTCAGGGGAGTCTCCTCGGCCGGCTTCACGACGACGGTGCAGCCGGCCGCGAGCGCAGGCGCGATCTTGCGCGTCACCATGGCCAACGGGAAGTTCCACGGTGTGATGAGGAGCGCCGGACCGACCGGTTGCCGGATGGTCATGTGCACGGCGGCGCCGTCGGGAGCAGTGCGGGTCGTTCCGGACGTCCGCACCGTCTCCTCGGCGAACCACCTCAGGAATTCGCCGCCGTACCGGACCTCGGCCAGTGATTCGGCGAGGGGCTTGCCCATCTCGCTGGTGATCACCGTTGCGAACTCGTGTGCCCGCTCCATCAGTCGGTCGAAGGCTGCCCGCAGCAGATCCGCGCGGTACCGGGGCGACGTGCGTGACCACGTTCCGAACGCGACCGAGACGGCATCGACGGCTGCGTCGGCATCGTCGACCGTCGCGTCCGCCACCTCGGCCAAGGACTCGCCGGTCGCCGGATCGAAGACGGTCAGGACGCTGCGGCCTGCGGTCGTCGTGGGCTCGCGCCATTCGCCCCCGATCAGCAGTTGCGTGCGGATCGCAGGCAGTCGAGGTCGACGCACGACCGGATCGGCCAGTCGCGTCTCCCCGATGTCCGAGCTCATGCCTTCGCCTCCGGCGTGCGTCGGGAGGCGACCGCCGGTCCGGCTGCGGCAGATGTCCGTGCTTCTTCGTACGCTGCGGCGAGGTACGCGTTGTCGTTGCTCCCACACTCGCCACAGATCGGCGCGTGATCCGGAGTCGCGGGGTTCCGGTCCATCTCCTGCGCGATGTAGGAGCGCTCGCAGGTGGCGCATTCGACCCGTGCCTCCCACGGGTCGTCGACCTCCATGCGGGGGTCGTTCGGACGAGACAGGAGGACGTACCGCTCGCCGGTGGCGAACCTGCCGGCGGTGTAGAGAGCACCCGCGACGAGGAAGGCGGCCGGCGGCGCCCAGGTCGCGCCGAAGGCGCCGCCGAACTCCACCATGACGATGCCGATCACCGACGCCGTCAGCCACGCCCCCAGGCCCACCATGTTGAAAGCGGGAACCCGGCCGGGGCGGAACTCGAAGTCCTCCGACCGGCGCCGGTCACGTCGTGCGAACGCGAGGTACACGAGTGCGATCGCGACCCACGCCACGACGACCACACCTTGCCACTGCAAGGCCTTCAGCAGGTACGAGATCGCGTTGGTGAGCATCAGTGCGAACACTGCGATTCCCACCAGCACCACCCAGATCCGCCTCGGCAGCCGGATGCGGAAGACCCGGGCGAAGAAGCTCTCCGCGTTGATGCTCGCGAGGTAGTAGTTCGCCGTGTTGATGCGCGTCTGGCTGACCCAGACGAGTGCCACACCGAAGATCCCGGTGAGGCCGACGATGGCCTGAACGGCTGACAGCTCCGTCAATGTGGTGCCGGCTGTGAGGCTGTGCGCGAGGAAGATCCCGACGATCGCGTTCACGGCGAGAGTCAGGGTGTAGAACAGCGGTCCGAAGGTCAACCACTTGTGGAACGTCGCATCGGCGGTCTTCGCGAGCCGCGCGTAGTCCCACGTGAAGGGCTGCATGATCCAGACGCCCATGTACACGGAGAAGGCGAACACCCATCCGGGCGCGTGCAGGTTCACCTGCGGATCCACCGGGCCGGCGGTCAGCCAGTCGTTGCTGTAACCGTTGACCGCGATCGCCCAGACCACCGCCACGATCAGACCGACGTAGTAGAACGGAAGGAGGAACCCGTTCAGCTTGTCGAGCCAGGTGCGGACGCCGCCGATGACGATCGGGATGCTATAGGCCGCGACGATCAGGTACCAGATCTGGATGTTTCCCCAGCCCGTGTACTGGTGGAACACCTCAGCGACCACGGATCCCTCGAAGACCGCGTAGTACAGCGCTGTCGCGCCCACGATGAGCGGAGCGACCGCGGCTCCCAGGTATCCGAACAGAGCGCGAGAGAACAGCGCACTCGAGATCCCGGTCCGCGCCGCGTGACGACTCAGCAACCGGCCGAAAACGCTGTAGGCGACGACGGACAAGGCCAGGCCGATCAAGGTGTCACGGGTACCGACCGCCAGCGCCACCGTTGCGCCGACGATGAGCCAGAACATGGCGCTCGCGAAGGCGTACCACGCCATCAGAAGCGAGATGCGGCCCGACCTCCACGTCCTGGGCGCCACGTGAAGTGCGTAGTCCTCCGTGCCGGCGCTCCTCACGACACGCGGGTCGTCCTCGAACGTCACACGCAGCGGGATCAGGGAACGATCTTGGTTTTCCCCATCCATGACAAGTCCTCCGGTTATCTGTGGGCATCAGCCGACGGGAGAGGGGCGCGCCCACGTGCGTGGGATCAGTTCGGGGGGCGCAAGCACCGCCGAGAAGGCGTGGTAGATTATTTACACGTCGAGCTGATCACATCAATCGTCAGCGTGTACAAATCTGGGTGCGGCGGCCTGTGCACTTCACAATCCGGCCGGCACGGCAGCGGCGGCGGGGACCGCTCCCTGGGAGTCTCGCAGCTGCCCGACGTGGATCCTGGACAACTGCCCGATTCAGCTTCCGGATCCTCGAAGTCCCGCACCGAGCGATCATGCAGTGGTCCTGCGCAGGCGGAGCGGCGAATCGGACCAAGGCAACGCGCCGACCGGCGTACGAAGCGCGGTACGAGAGCACCGTCGATGCTTCGGACGAATCACCGCCGCAGGGGGCAGCGTGCGTCTACACCCTGGTTCGCCGCGCCCTAGCAATGTGTGCGGCCGGGCTTCGGAGCGACGACAAGTTGCGGAGTGCGTTCTCTCACTACCTCCTATTGATCCTGCCGGTCCGGTGGGTCAGAGTGGTGCCACGGCCGGCCCGTTCGCCGTAGTGCACAAGCCACTGGAGGTGTCCGATGGGGCAGCAGGTCGCCGTCGACATCGGAGGCACCTTCACCGACGTCTGCGTCGCTGACGGCAAGGGCAACCTGCAGGTCGCCAAGGTCCCGACCAGCGACGGCGTCACGGAGAGCGTTCTGCGCGGCCTCGACGAGGCGGGCGTCGTGCTCAAGGATGCGGAGTTCTTCGCTCACGGCACGACCGTTGCGACGAATGCGCTGATCAACCGGGACTTCCCGCGGGCTGCGCTGATCACGACGCGTGGATTCCGGGATGTCCTGGAGGTCGGGAGCGGCACGAAGAGCGACCTGTGGGATGCCTACGCCGATGTGGCCCCGCCGTACATCGCACGTCGGGACCGCCTCGTCGTCGGTGAACGGATCGACGGTATCGGCCGCGTCATCACGCCGCTGGACCTCCACGACGCCGAGGTCGTCATCGAGACCATGCGGCGCAGGGAGATCGAGACCGTGGCGATCTGCTTCGTGAACTCCTACGTCAATCCGATCCACGAGCGGGAGATGGAGCGGCTCGTCAGGGAGGCGCTGCCCGGCGTGGTGGTCTCCGTCTCGAGCCTGGTGCTCCCGGAGATCCAGGAGCACGAACGCTTCTCGACGACCGTCGTGAACGCACTGCTCTCGCCACTCATCAAGCGATACACCGCCGGTCTCGAGTCCGAGCTGGTCCAGGCCGGATACCGAGGTCAGCTGCAGCTGCTCCACGGTGGGGGCGGCCTCATGACACCACGCGCGGCCGAGAGGTACGCCGGTCGCCTCGCGTCCTCCGGCGTGGCAGCCGGGGCCATCGCGAGCCGCCACATCGCCCTGTCATGCGGTTTCGAGAACTCCATCGGTCTGGACATCGGTGGTACCAGTGCTGACATCTCCATCGTCGCGGACGGCCAGTCGCGCATCGTCCGGAACTGGCACGTCGACTACGGCCACCCGATCTGCTTCCCCTCGCTGGAGGTCCTGACGATCGGTTCCGGTGGAGGGTCGCTGGCCTGGGTCGACGACGGTGGCGCTCTGCGCGTGGGGCCGCGATCAGCCGGCGCGGTGCCCGGTCCGGCGTGTTATGGACTCGGGGGCGCCTCGGCGACGACGACCGATGCGCAGCTCGTGCTCGGTCGTTTGAGCACATCACTGGCGGGTGGCAGGCGGATACTCGATCCCGAGCTCGCCGAGGCCGCCGTCGCGGACGTGGCCGCCGATCTCGCCTGTTCCATCGAGGATGCGGCCGTCGGGATCCTCCGAGTCGCCTCGGCGAACATGGCCGATGCGCTCCGCATCATGTCCGTCCGGCGCGGCCACGACCCGAGGGATTTCGCGCTGGTCGCTTTCGGCGGGGCCGGTCCGCTGCACGCCGTCGAGCTGGCTCGCGAGCTCGGGATCCCCGAGATCGTCATCCCCCCGCACCCCGGGACGACGTCGGCACTCGGCTGCCTTCTGGTCGACACCCGCCACGACTTCGCTGCGATGTTCCTCCGAGACATCGATGCCGCTGATCCGTACGAGATCGAATCGAAGTTCCTCGAGATCGAGTCCTCTGCGCGTGAGAGCCTGCTGGACGATCATGTGGAGCCCGAACGGATGAGCCTGCAGCGCTTCGTCGAGGTGCGGTACCGAGGGCAGTACCGGACGCTGCCGGTCGCTGTCGGCAGCCCGGTCCGGACCCTCGACGGGCTGGTCACGAGCTTCCACGCCCAGCACCGCTCGGAGTTCGGCTTCAGCCAGCTCGAGGCCGAGGTCGAGATCTACCAGCTCTCGGTCGCGGCTTTCGGCGTGACCGAGAAGCCGCCGCTGACGCCGGACAGCTGGGGATCGCCGCCGCTGAGGGCGACGACGCACCGGAGGGTCCGGTCCAACGACGGCGACGCGTGGCTCGAGACTCCCGTTTTCGACCGTGAGCACCTCTTTCCCGGGGCGGAACTCACGGGGCCTGCACTGGTCTCCCAGTCGGACTCGACGACACTCCTCCCCGCCGGCTCCAGCGCGGTCGTGGACGACATGATGAACCTGCGCGTCTCGCCCTGCGAGAAGGCGGCGCGCCGATGACCACTGCGAAACCGGTGGCCCTGACGTCGTCCGAACCGGCGGCCGTACTGGATGCGATCACGAGCGAAGTGCTGCGCAACGCCTTCGTGACGGCCGTCGACCTCATGGCGGAGCAGCTGCTGCGAACGTCCTACTCCTTCGTGATCCATGCTCGCGACTTCTCCGGTGCTCTGAGTGACGCCGAAGGTGCCACCGTCGCACAGGGAAGCCAGGACGTCGCCGTCCAGGTCGGAACCCTCCACTTCTCGGCTCGCGCGGTGCTCGAGTCGTTCCCGGGAGACATCTTCGAGGGCGACGTCTTCGTCCTCAACGACCCCTACGTCGGCGGGACGCACTTCAACGACGTCCGGGTCCTCCGGCCGATCTTCGTCGACGGCGAGCTACTCGCGATCGCGCAGAGCAACGGCCATTGGGCGGACGTGGGCGGCGCCGCTCCCGGATCGTTCGACACCGCGGCGGTCGAGCACTTCGGCGAAGGCCTGCGCATCACCCCGGTCCGAGTGTGGTCCCGGGGGAGGTATCTGGCAGACGTGGCCCGGCTGATCGCTGCGAACACCCGCGCGCCGTCGGACGCCGAGGGCGACCTGCTCGCACAGGCCGAAGCGACCAGGGTCTGCGAGCGCGAAGTGCTGCGACTCATCGCCAAGTACGGCCGCGACGCCGTGCTGGCCGCCTTCGAGGAGTCACAAGCCTATGTCGAGAGGATCGTGCGTCGGCGCGTCGGCGACCTGCCTGACGGGTATTGGGAGGCTCAGGACTTCATCGACTCCGATCCCAGGACCGGTGACGAGCTCGTCCCCATCCGTGTCGGCATGCGGATCACCGGCGACACCATCCACTACGATCTCTCCGGATCGCACCCCGCCGTCGGCAACTTCCTCAACTCGGCATTCGGCGGCACCTTCTCGGCCGTGGTGGCGGGCACCAAGACGTTCTTCCCCGACGTTCCGTTGAACTCGGGTTTCTACAGGGCGCTCGTGGTCGATTTCGGGCCTGAGGGCACCGTCGTGAATGCCTCGTGGCCGACGGCTGTCACCGGGTTCTACGCCGGCCCGTACGAGAAGATCGTGAACGCAATCTTCCAGATCTGGTCGGAGATCATCCCGGAACGTGCCATCAGCACGTCGTTCAACCTCGAGTACCTGCTCGTCGGCGGCCGAGACGTCCGCCGCGGCCGGAGCGGGCAGTTCATGTACTACGACTGGATGGCCGGCGGCTGGGGCGGCCGCAACGGCAAGGACGGATCCAACGCCACCGCGTCGATCTTCGGCGTCGGCCACGCGATTCAGTCAATCGAGATGCAGGAGCGCTCCTCCCCGATCCTCACCGGTCGGTGCGAGCTCCGGACGGACTCTGCAGGCCCTGGTGAGTTCCGCGGGGGCCTCGGGCAGGTCAAGGAGGTCTCGCTGACCGACTGCGAGGGCGCGGTCCTCTCCTACTGCTCCGACCGTGCCCGGTCGGTCATCACGGGCACCCGGGGTGGACTGCCGAGCTGTCCTCACGGGCTGTCGATCAACCCGCTCTCCCCGGACGGGCGCTACCTCGGGGCCCTCGCCTCACGGCTGCCGGTGGAACCCGGCGACTCGCTGGAGCGGCCGTCGGCGGGCGGCGGCGGCTTCGGCGAACCGCTCAACCGGAAGCCGGAGGCGGTGCGCCTCGACGTCGTCGACGGGTACGTCTCCATCGACCGCGCGCGCAAGGACTACGGCGTCGTCATCGTCCCCGACTCCGACGATCCCGACCTGTTCCACGTCGACGAGATCGGCACGGCCTCGGAGCGGAGACGCATTCGTGGTGAGCGGGTGGATGCACTGCGCACGGACCCCGAGGCGATCGCGGAGATGTACGTCAACGGCGAGCTCAACGAGCTCGATCTGGTACGGCAGTTCGGGGTAATTCTTGACTGGGGGAGTGGGCGACTGCTCCGGCGCACCACCCAACAGTTCCGTGAGGTTCTGTTGAACCGGTGCGCAAGTTTCTGGGGACAATAGAGCCGATTTGATCGCGAAGCCGCCCTATGATCAGGGCGGCGGCCGAAGAATGCAGGAGAAAGGATCGACAGAATGGCACTGCTCGAGCGATCGGCGTGGTACGACATCGCGCGCGATACGAACTGGACACCGAAGTACGTAGACGCCGACGAACTCTTCCCTCCGGATCAGAGTGATCCGTACGGAATCCCGGTCAGCGAGTGGGAGAAGTTCGACGAGCCCTACAAGGTCTCCTACCGGGAGTATGTGAGCGTTCAGCGGGAGAAGGATGCCGGCGCCTACTCGGTCAAGGCGGCACTCGCGCGGTCGAGCTACTACGAGGATGCCGACCCGGCCTACCTGAGCATGCTGAAGCTGCACTACGGCGCGATCGCGCTGTCGGAGTATGCGGCATGCCAGTCCGACGCCCGTATGACCCGCTTCTCGAAGGCGCCCGGGATGCGCAACATGGCGACATTCGGGATGCTCGACGAACTCCGCCACGGACAGATCCAGCTGTACTTCCCGCACCAGCTCGTGTCTCTGGACCGCCAGTTCGACTGGGCGCACCAGGCGCATCACAGCAAGAACTGGGCGGCGATCGCTGGTCGGCACGCGTTGGACGACGTCATGATGACCCGTGATGCCGTCACGACGTCGATCATGCTGAACTTCGCCTTCGAGACGGGTCTGACGAACATCCAGATGATCGGCCTGTCGGCAGATGCGGCCAACATGGGTGACTACACCTTCTCCAACCTGATCACCAGCATCCAGTCCGACGAGGCCCGGCATGCCCAGATCGGGACGCCGGTGCTGGAGATCATGGTGAAGAACGGCCGCAAGGCCGAGGCCCAGCAGGCCGTCGACATCGCGTTCTGGCGCATCCACCGCATCTTCGCGATCCTCACCGGCATCCCGATGGACTACTGGATCCCCTTGGAGAAGCGGGACCGGTCGTTCAAGGAGTACATGACCGAGTTCGTGGGTGAGCAATTCGAGCGCCAGCTCCTCGACCTGGGGCTGGAGCGACCCTGGTATTGGGACATCTTCCTCGAGGACGTCGGAGTCCACCACCACTGCCAGGCCGCGGCCACGTGGGCGTGGCGCAACACCCTGTGGTGGAACCCGACCGGGAACGTCGGCCCTCGCGAGCGTGCGTGGCTCGAGGAGAAGTACCCCGGCTGGAACGACACGTTCGGCATGTACTGGGACGTGATGATCGAGAACATCCGGGCCGGACACCCGGAGAAGTCCGAGGCCATCGGTATGCCTGCCATGTGCAACATGTGCCAGATCCCGATCTCGAACAAGGGCGGGACGGTCTGGGAGGCCCGGGCGCACCAGCTCGAGCACGAGGGCCGGCTGTACAGCTTCTGCAGCACGGTGTGCAAGTGGATCTTCGAGCTGGAGCCCGACCGCTACAAGACGTTCAACACGATCGCGGACCGCATGTACAACGGCGAGATCTCGCCGAACACCCCGGAGAACATCCTGCAGTACATGGGGGCGGGAGTGATCAGCCAGGGCGGTCGCGATGCGCACGACCTCGCCTGGGTCAAGGCCTACGACGAAGTCGAGGCGCCCCGGACGCCCATTGCCGGTACCTGACCGGACCACCGAGCCGGAGGACGGTCCGGCTCTCCACCCGACGGAGGTTGGCGATGAGCCCCCTTGCAGTGATCGGGCGCCTGGAGAATGACGCCCACACACGCATCATCGATGTTGACACCGACTTCACCATGGACGAGGTCGTTGACGCGTGCCTGGCTCCGGCTGTCGGCTACCAGGCGCGCCACCCGAAGCCCGGCGCGAAGTTGAGGGTGCGCCTCACTACCGACAGCGACGACGCAGAGCCGTTCCCACGGTCCATGACGGTTGCCGACGCCAAGCTGAGGCACTTCCAGCAGATCGACATCTACGTGTCGGACGAGTGATGTCGGTGGCCCCCCAGACGTCGCCTCGGGGGCCACCGTGGAGGCGTACATGTCCGAAGAAGGTTCGCCGCAGTTCCACGAGGTATGTGCTGCGGACGAGATCTGGGCAGGTGAGATGAAGGAGTTCACGGTCGCGGGGACCCCAGTCGTCCTGCTGCGCATCGATGACGAGTCCGTTCGCGCCGTGCAGCACATCTGCCCCCACCAAGATCATCCGTTGCGAGAAGGCGACTTCGACGGTTGCACCCTCATCTGCGGTGCGCACCTGTGGGAGTTCGATGTGTCGACGGGTCGGAGCATCAATCCCGACGACGCGAAGTTGGCGATGTATCCGGTCGAGGAGCGCGACGGCAGCATCTATGTCGCCATCGACGGGATCAAGACCTTTCATTCGCACGCCTGACGGCATGCGGTATGAGCTCACCAGGAGGACGGAAGTGACCGAGACTCGCACCCATGTGACCGCGCACCGCGCGGGACCTCTCTTGCGCGGTGGTGACATCTCTATCGTGGCGGTCGACGCCATCCAGGAAGACAACCCAGGTAAGGACATCTACGTAGACGACCACCGCACCTACGTCCGGGTCGAGGCCGAGGGAGGTCTGGTGATCCGGCGCGCCACCATGGAACGGCTCCTCGGACGCCCGTTCTCGATGCAGGAGCTCGAGGTCAATCTCACCGGCTACTCCGGGCAGATCGATACGCATGACGAATACATGCGTTGGTACTTCATCCAGTCGTAGTCCGCATTCCGATCAGAAGGGAGTCACTGCCGTGGCTGTCGAGCACGAGGGTGATTTCAAGCCACTACGGACGTGGAGCCATCTGGCCAAGAACCGGCGACGCCCGACCGAGTACGAGATAGTCTCAACAAACTTGCTCTGGAGCACCGATGACGATGCGCCCTGGGCGATGGGGCCAGCCGTTCCGCTGAGCCAGTGGTACATCAAGTATCGCAACAACAGTCCGCTGCGCCACGAGGACTGGGACGGATTCCGCGACCCGGACCAACTCGTCTACCGGACGTACAACATGATCCAGGACGGGCAGGAGTCCCATGTGGATGCCCTCCTGCAGGATCACAGCGGCAACGAGCACGACGAGGGGCTGACCTCCGAATGGGTCGGCAAGCTGGCGACGTTCTACACGCCGGCCAAGTACCTGCTGCACACCGTCCAGATGTCGGCCGCCTACCTGGCCGCGTTGTCGCCATCGAGCACGATCGAGAACTGCTTCATCTTCGAGTCCGGGGACCAGCTCCGGTGGGTCTCACGGACCGCGTACCGCACGGCTGAGCTCGGCACGACTCATGCCGGGTTCGAGTTCGGCCGTCAGGAGCGTGCTGCATGGGAGGTGGATCCTGCCTGGCAGGGCTTCCGTGAACTGATGGAGAAGATCCTCGTGTCCTGGGACTGGGCAGAGCAGTTCGTCGCCCTCAACCTGGTCGCCAAGCCTGCCATCGACACCGCACTGCTTCGTACCCTGTCCTCGGTGGCGCAGGACAACGGGGACACACTCCTCGCCCTGCTCTGCCGCGCGCAGCTCATCGACAGCGAGCGCTCCGTTCGCTGGTCCGAGGCGCTGCTGCGTTACGCACTGGACTCGGCCGAGCACGGCGCCGACAACCGCGAGCTGGTCCGGTCGTGGTTCGCGAAGTGGGTACCGCTCGCCGACGCCGCGGCCACCGCGTACTGCGGCGCGTTGGCTCCCGAGCTGAACACCGATGAGCTGGTCGACGAGCTCGCCGCGCACCGCGAGTCACTCGTGGAAGCGGCGCCGGCGAGGACCTGACGCCCGACGCGGCAGGGTGCCGCCGCGACGCCCGTTCGGCCTCCACCGGCTACGGAGCGTCGCGGCGGCGCAAGTCGTTGTGCAACAATCGCGAATTCTCCGCCTACGGCACGGCCCCGACGATGCGGCACTGGGGAGGACCGATGACGCTCAACCTGCGCGATGTCCTACGACAACCCGACCTCGACCTGCAACTTGTAGTCGGCGGAGAAGCGGTGCTCGAGACGGAGGTGGTCGGTTCGGCGTTCCTGCCGTTCGGCGAGCAGCCGCGTAGCGACCGTCATCACGGCGTACTGCTACTCACCAGCGGAGGACCTGTCGCTTCGGACGACGCGGCCGACACGCGTCTCATCGCGGCAGCACGCGTCGCGGGAGCGGCCGGCATCGTGCGGTCGGTCTCGGACTCGGACCCGCTTCCCCCTGCGATGCGTGCTGCCGCGGAGGAACATCGGCTCGCGCTGCTGACCGCGGGCTCGAGCGCCTCTCTCCGTGAGATCAAGGACGCGATCACCGAACGCAACACCCGCGCGGACCTGCAGCTCTATCAACGCCTCCTGACGCTGCAGTCAAGTCTGATCGGTGCCGTCTCGGCGCCCGACCCGACCGGCTCACTCCTCCGTCGACTCGGGGCGGTCGTGCACAGCACCGTCATCCTGTACCACCCTGACGGTCGGGTGATCTCCGTGACCGGAGAAGGGCCGACCGAGGTCATCTGGCGCAACATCAACAAGGGAAACCACTCCCGGCAGCGGTTCTCCGTCGGGCAGTGGCACGTCGTGGCATCGATGATCAGCGGTCCAGACGAGAGCCTCCGTTGGATCGTCCTTGCGAAGCGGGGTTCCGCGCCTTCGAACGACGTCGTCTCGCCTCTCATCGCCACGGTCGAGCAACTCCTCGACGTCATCGCCCTGAGCCGCCGGGCGGCGGCGAACGAGGAAGCGCTGCAACGGGCAGACGTACTGACCCGCCTGATCTCGGGGAACGAGCAAGAGCGCTTCGGCTGGGACTACCTGCGACCCTTCGGTTTCGTCCCGCACGGTCCCTGCTTCGTCGCGTCGATAGCGCAGCCCCAGTGGTGTGAGAAGCGGCTGGATCCTGAGCTGCACGGACGGCAGCTGCGCGAGTCCGCCCAGATCGTCCGAGGACTGATGGCCAACGCGTCCGTCCCCAATCTCGTCGCCGGCACCGAGGATCTCATCGTCCTGCTCGTGCAGGCGTCCGATGCAGGGAGCGTCGAGGAGTGTCTCGGTGTCCTCGAGGCGCGCGGGTTCGTGGCATCGGCCGGTGTAGGCCGCAAGGTGGCGTCTGTCGACCAGATCGTCAACAGTTACCGCGATGCGCGGCTGGCCCTCGCACGAGCTGTCGCACGATCAGGCGGGGGTGCATCGGTCCAGCGGTTCGAGGACTTCACTGTCGCCGACATCGCCATCAGCACGGGGAACGAGGACCAGCTCCGTCGACGAGCCCGCGACCTGATCGCTGTTCTCGAGGAGAACGCGCCCATCCTGGAGACGCTCCTGGCGTACCTCGGGAACAGCTTGAGCATCAACGACACGGCCAATGAGCTGCACATCCACCCCAACTCGGTGCGCTACCGCATCAGTCGGGCCGAGGAGTTGATCGGCAGATCGTTGCGGGAGCTGACGACGATCGTCGACATCTACCTCGCCGTCCAGGTGCTGGCGCGGATGCGTGCGTCATCGGAGGTGGCCGTGAGATCGGCGACCCTGAACCGAGCCGATCTCTCCGTCGCCGTCGCTATCGGCCAACCTCGTTCGCGCAGCTCCGTGTAGACACCGGGCGTCCGTCCCCACGCCTAGAGAGGGCGTCGGTCCACCGGCCGGAAAGCAGATCGCCGGGAACCGACCTGCAACGACGAGAGGGCGGCCGCGAGACCGGACAGGTCGGAGCCGGAGACGAAGGCGTCGAGATGGGGCAGAGCCGCCTGCATCGCCCGAGCCCGTGGGGCGTAGCCGGGTTCGTCGGCAAAGGGGTTCATCCAGATGAGGCGGTGCGAGAGCCTGCGGAGTCTGGCGACGGTGCTGCCGATCAGCTCGGGGTCTCCGGTGTCCAGCCCATCCGACACGACAACGCAGACTGTGCCTCGCAGCCGTGCCGCGTGACGTGGGTCGGCCAGCAACTGGGCCAAGGACTCGCCGATCCGAGTGCCTCCGTTCCAGTCCGTGACGGCCGTGGTCGCCTGCGCAAGGGCTTCCTGGGAAGATCGGCGGAGCAACGACGGTGTCACGTGGGTGGCGTGGGTGCCGAAGCAGAAGACCTCACACCCCACCTGCCGATCGGCCATCGAGTGCGCGAACACCGCCATACGCTCGGAGTGCTGCGCCATCGACCGCGACACGTCGATCAGCAGCGCGAGGGGGCGGGGCCGGCGGCGGCGTCGTGCACGGGACAGCGGAACCGGTTCGCCCGCGGTCCGGAGCGCTGATCGGATGGTTCGCGCCAGGTCGACGGTGCCTGTCGACGCCGGCCGGAGGCGGGGAGTGGTCCGGGACGGAAGCGGCAGCACGAGCCGTCGGTAGAGGCGTTGCAGGTCGGCCTGAGCCTCCGGCGACAAACCCGCCGCACTCTTGCCGCCCAACGCCTCGACCGGACTGGCGCTCCCGCCGACGAGCCTCGTCGCATCCCCCGGCGGGTCGAGCCCCGCCCCGTCGACGGCGACGAGCGATGTCTCCTGCGCCGGCATCGCCACGGCGACCGAGGCGAGGGCGCGTCCCCTGGCCCGCCAGTAGCGGCGAAAGACGCGATCGTAGGTCGGTCCGTCCTCGCGCTCGGACGTCAGGATCGTCCGGCCGGCCCAGTAGCAGTTCTCGGGTCCGAGTTCGGCGACGGCCTCGCAGAAGGTCCGGACCCGCTCCGCATCGTTCGACAGGCCTTCCGCCCTCAACAGCCCGCAGAATCCGAGGAGTTCATCGAGGAGGGCGGGCCCGGAGGAGCCGGCCTCGGCCGAGCTGCCGGCGGTGCTGTCGTCGACGTCACTCACGACGCCGGTTCCACGACGATGTCGTCGAGGACCGCGCCCACGGCACTGGTGTCCTCCCGGGTCTTCACCACCCAGCCGAGGGTGGCCCGTGCAGCCTCGACGGTGACGGCGTGGGCACCGATCATCGCGAGCGCGCGGGCCCAGTCCAGCGTCTCCGCGATTCCCGGAACCTTCAGCAGATCCAGCTTGCGGATCCGGGCCACTGCGGTCGCGACGGAGTCGGCCAACCGCGGCTCGATCCCCGGCAGCCGCGCCCGCACGATCCGGATCTCGAGCTGGGCGTCGGGCGGGTCGATCCACACGTAGGCGCACCGGCGGCGAAGTGCGTCATGCAGTTCCCTGGTGCGGTTCGAGGTCAGGACGACGACCGGCGGCACTGCCGCTCGGATGGTCTCGTTCATCTCCGGAACGCTTATCGTGAAGTCCGAGAGCAACTCGAGCATCAACGCCTCGAACTGATCGTCGGCTCGGTCGATCTCGTCCACCAGCAGTACGGCCCGTTCTCCTGCGCGAAGCGCCCGCAGCAGCGGCCGCTCGGTGATGAACTCAGGGCCGTACAGATCGTCCACCTCGGTACGGTTGCCCGGCCCGGACTCGTGCGCGAGCCTGGCCGCGAGCAATTGGCGGGGATAGTCCCAGTCGTACAGCGCCTGCCGCGCGTCGATGCCCTCGTAGCACTGGAGCCTGATGAGGTCGGCATCGAGGACCGCGCGCAGCGCCTTCGCGGCCTCGGTCTTCCCGACGCCTGCCTCGCCCTCGAGGAGGAGGGGCCGCCGGGACCGCAGAGCCAGGAACAGGGCCGTTGCCAGCCCGCGGTCGGCGAAGTACCCCACTCCCTCCAGCGCCGACGTCAGCTCCTCGATGGACACCGGCGTGGTTGGGCGACGGGCGGCCCGGTCCTCTCCCGGACGCTCGGGCCGCCCGTCGGCCCGGTCCTTCACGTGGCCGGCCCCGCGGCGCGCGCTCGCTCGATGAGTTCGAGGACATCGCACGGCCGCAGAGGGGCCTTCTCGATCACGATCGTGCCGAACGGGCTCAGTGCGTCCGCGACGGCGTTGAGCACCGGCACTCCGCCCAGCGCGCCCGCTTCGCCCATGCCCTTGATACCGCCCTCCGTCACGGGCGAGGCTGTTTCGATGTGGGAGATCTCCATCGGAGGCACCTCCGTGGCCGACGGGTACAGGTACTCCATGAGGCTGCCCGAGACGAACTGACCGCCACCGTCGTACACGAGGTCCTCGAACATGGCGCCACCGATGCCCTGCGCGACGCCGCCGGCGATCTGACCGTCGACGATCATCGGATTGATGATCACGCCGCAGTCCTCGCAGATGACCATCTTCTCGATGGTGACCTCTCCGGTCTGCGGATCGACCTCCACGATCGCCGCGAAGGTGCCGTTGGAGTAGGCGGGATCGGGGTCGTAGGACCGGGTCGCCGTCAGGGCGGGCTCGTGGCCGTCCGGGCGGCTGTCGCCCCCGTAGTAGGCGAACGCCGCCACCTCGGCGACCGTCATCGACCGGGACGGCATGCCCGCCACCGACGCGACGCCCTGCGAGATCTCGATGTCCTCCGGCGCGACCTCCATGGCGCGCCCGGCCATCCGCTGCAGGTTGGCCTTGACGTCACGACCGGCTCGCATGATCGCACCGCCGCCGATGACGGCGCTCCGGCTTCCCCAGGTTCCCATGCCGTAGACCGCTCGAGCGGTGTCGTTCTCGATGACGCGCACCGACTCCAGGGTCACGCCGATGGTGTCGGCAGCCACCTGCGCGAGAGTCGTCTCGTGTGCCTGACCGTGGCAATGCATTCCCGTCGTGACCGTGACCGAGCCGTCCGGCTCCATGGTGACGCTCGCGGCGTCGAAGTACGCCGCGTTCTTGAAGCCCTGCTGCACCGCGATGTCGGAGCCCCACGCCGTCGGCTCCACATAGGCGCAGAGGCCGAGCCCGATGTAACGGCCCTGTTCACGCAGCTCGGCCTGGCGCTTGCGGAACGCGTCGTAGTCGAGCATCTCCCGCACCTTCCGCAGCGAGCCCTGATAGCTCCCCCCGTCGAAGGTCTGACCGGTCACGGTGGTGAAGGGCCGGTCCGGGATGCAGTTGCGCAGACGGAACTCCACGGGGTCGATGTCGAGCTCCCGTGCGATCTCGTCGACGAAGGTCTCGCGCGCCGACGAGACCACCGTCCATCCCACTCCGCGGTAGGCGCCGGTGGGGCACCTGTTGGTGACAGGAGTGTCAACCGTGTACCCGACGGCCTTGAGGTCGTAGATCATCGGCATGTGCTGTGCTGCGACGACGGTGTCGACCAGCGACGTCCACGGGTGGGAAGGCCACGCGCCACCGATCCCGATGAACCGCCCGCGCAGCGCGAGGAGCGTTCCCGCCTCGTCGACGGCTGCTTCGAGATAGCACACCGTCTCCTTCGCGTGCGACGACGCCGCGAGGTTCTCGTAGCGATCCTCGATCCACTTCACCGGTCGGCCGCTGAGCTTCGACACCGCAGGCACGATCGCCTCTTCATCGAAGACGTGGCACTTCATCCCGAACCCGCCGCCGACGTTGTCGGCGATGACACGGATGGTCGACTCAGGAATCCCCAGGGGTCCGGCGATGAGTGATCGCATGAAATGCGGCACCTGCGTGGAGCTCCACACCGTGAGCTCGCCCGTCGATGGATCGAAGTCGGCCATCACGCCGCGCGGTTCCAGTGGTGCGGCCATATAGCGGCCCTGGTGGAACCGCTTCGAGAACGTGTGGGCCGCCTTCGCGAACAGCTCGTCGACATCGCCCATCTGGTACTCGATGTGAGCGAAGTTGTTGTCCGGAAAGGCGTCGTGCATCGGCTCCTGGGGATCGGTGAGCAACAGCTCGGCGTCCATGAGCGGCTCGAGGATCTCCCATTCGACGTCGAGCGCGTCCACACCGTCCTCGGCGGTGTAGCGGGACGTCCCCAGTACGACGGCGATCGGCTGCCCCACCCAGTACGCCCGAGTGGAGTTCAGGATCGGCCGCGTGATCGTCTTGACCTCGGGCATCGGCAGCGTCGTGGTGAAGTCACCCAGAACGCCGGAAACTTCCGCCTGTGTGTAGACAGCCTCGACACCGTCTATCCCGAGCGCGCGAGAAGCATCGATCGAGACGATCCGTGCATGCGCGTGCGGACTCCGCAGGAACGCAGCGTGCAACAGCCCCACCGGTTCGGCGACGTCGTCGGTGTACCGAGCGCGACCCGTCAGGAAGCGCGGGTCCTCCGACCTCAACACCTTTCGGCCGATGTAGGGAGCAGGTGACTCTGCTGTCGCAACTGGCGCCATCGGCTCGACCGCTACCATCGTCAGACCCCTTCGCCTTCAGTGCCGACCGTGGATGTACGGGCAGATCTCGTGCAGCGCGCCGCATCCCGGACGGATGCGACGATTCCGACATATCCGGTGCACCGGCAGACGTTGCCCGACAGGTACTCGCGAATCTCCTGTTCGCTCGGGTCGGGGTTCTCGGCCAGGAGCGCCTTCGCGGTCAGGACCATCCCCGGGGTGCAGAACCCGCATTGCAGACCATGTTCTCGTTGGAACGACTCCTGGATCGGGTGCAGGTCGGCGCTGTGCCCCGCTATGCTCTCAATGGTCTCGATCGATGAACCATCGACCTGTACGGCGAGTGTGATGCAGGACCTGATGGGGCGGCCGTCCTCCAGAACGGTGCACGACCCGCACACGCCCTGCTCGCATGCGATCTTCAGGCCGGTGAGACCGGCCTCGTGCCGGACGACGTCAGCCAGGAGGGTTCGGGGGTCGACCTGCAGGCGGATCCTCCGCCCGTTCAGCTCGAACTCGACCGGATGCGCTTCGGTCTTCTCGTCGGTCGTCATCGTCACGCCACCTCCGTCAGTACGCCGCATGTGTCCGTGATCGCTCTCTCCACAAGGACCGCCGTTACCTGCCTGCGGTAGGCGGCGGTCGCGTGGAAGTCGTCGCTCGGGTCGATGCCCGCCGCCGCGGCCCGGGCGACCTCCCGGATATGGTCGGCGGTGGGGCCACCCTCGAGGGCGAGCTGCTCCGCGGCCTCACAGCGGACGGGCACATGAGCCACTCCACCCAGCGCGATGCGGACGCTGGAGAACCTGCCGTCGTCCACCGTGGTCGACACGGCCGCGCTGACCAGCGCGAAGTCGCCGTGCCGGCGAGAGATCTCGACGAAGGAGACCTGAGCCCGCGGCTCGACCGGTGCGTGCACCTCGACCAGGATCTCCGTCGATCTCAGGCTGGTCGTGAAGGCCGTCTCGAACAGTTCCGTCGCCCGGACGGTCCTCCGTCCCGATCGGTCCTGAGCGACGACCGACCCGTCGAGGGCGAGCAGAGCGACAGGCAGCTCGGCAGCGGGATCGGCGTGAGCGATGGAGCCCCCCACGGTGCCGCGGTTGCGGATGGCCACGTGCCCGACGTGCCGCAGAGCCTGGATGAAGAGCGGAGCCCCGCTCGCTACTTCGGGGGCAATGAGTGCGTCGGCTTGACGAGTACCTGCGCCGACGACGAGAGCGTCCGTCGTCCGCGAGATGGCGCGAAGCTCCTTGATCCCCCCGATGTCGATGACGAGCTCCGGACGAGCCAGGCGGAAGTTCATCATCGGAATAAGGCTCTGCCCGCCGGCCAGAATGACGGACTCAATGTCCTCGTCGGCCCTGAGGTCGAGTGCCTCGTCGAGGGTTGTCGGTCGGACGTACCTGAATCTTGGGGGCTTCACGACGTCGCTGCTCCAGTCCGGTCGCAGAAGTGGTGGGCGAGCAGTGTTGCACGTCACTCCAAGGCGGCCCCACTGTAATTTCTCAAATCTACGACCGCGGGGATTGTGAGACGTACTACATGTTGATCTGCTCGTAGCTACTACAGTCCTGACCTCGCACTAGAACTCGATCCGAGCAATCTTGAGGTCGAGCACGTGCGTCCAATGAGAATGCCGGAAGGAGCCCCTCAGTGTCTGCAATAGGCCTGTTCTACGTAGGTGCCGTGCTCTTCGTGAACGGCTTCTTGCTCATGGGTCGCCTCGAAGCCAAGGGCGTGGCGCCGATCAACCTCTTCGTCGGGCTGCTTCAAGTCGTGACGCCTACATACCTCATCTTCACGGCCGATGGGGATGCGTCCACACTGCTAAACGCGTCGGGCCTGTACCTCTTCGGTTTCACCTACCTGTACGTCGCATTCTTGCTGTTCTTCGGCCTCGACGGCGGTGGCTTCGGCTACTACAGCCTCTTCGTCGCGATCGCGTCAGTGGGGTATGCGGCGGTGAACTTCGTGAAATTCCTCGATCCCGTCTTCGGGATCATCTGGCTCTACTGGGCCCTGCTGTGGACGCTCTTCTTCCTCGTCTTCGGTCTCGGTAAGCAGGAACTCTCTCGCTACACGGGGATCGTCGCCATCCTGCAGGGGTGGGTGACGTGCGCCATTCCCGCCGCACTGCTCCTGCTTGGCTTCTGGGGTGAGGGGGTGGCGATCCTCACGGTCGTCTACCTGGTGTTCGCCGTTGTCGTGTTCGGCGGCCTGTACACCCGCGAGCGTCGTCACTTCGGGCTGCCTCGCCCTGTGGAAGTGGAAGCTTCCTGATCCATACGTGCGAGGCGCCTGCTGACGTCTGCTTGTTGCGGCGATCAGACCGCGTGAGCAGGGCGTGACTTCGGAGGATCTCGATGGTTGCCTCGCTGCCGGTGTCCAGCCTGATCGCCGTGCCGCTCGCGACCACGACATCGACGCGGCGAACCCGCTGGTCATCGACGTGGACGCCACCTTGGTCACCGCTCACTCCGAGAAGCAGGGAGCGGCTCCGAGGTTCAAGAAGGGGTTCGGGCAGCACCCGTTGTGGGCGTTCGTCGACCACGGCGTCGCCGGGACCGGTGAGCCCCTCGCCGCGCTGGTGCGCCCTGGGGAACGCCGGTTCGGACACCGCCGCCGACCACATCACCGTGATCCGGGCGGCGCTGCGCCGGTTGCGCGGCCTCCGGCCCGGGCGCCGAGCCGGATTGAAAGTCCTGATCCGCGTCGACGGCGCCGGAGCCTCCGACGAACTCCTCGGCCGGCTGGTGTCTCAGCGTTTGTCCTATTCGGTCGGGTTCGGACTCACCCACCGCGGTCTTCCAGCCGCTGCGCCCTATGACACACAAAGCCCTTCGGCACCTGGTCCTGGCTCGACGGGAGAGGCACGGCCAAGATCGAGTTCCTCGATGGGTTGGAGTGATGAAGTGGGCCTCTTGTCGGTGGGGTGCTCCCCTGCGCAGCAGGCTGGTCCGGGCCCTCTACCTACCGCCCGCCCGCGTCTCGCTCGAGATGCTCGTGCGCCGCGGGGGTTGAGGCCGCGTCAGTTGAGCTTCCGGGTGCCGGCGGGCAGCCCGCCGCCGGCGTAGACGTCCTCGGCGAGCGCGGCCAGCGCGGTCAGGGCGACGTTCTGGCTCCACGGGCCCTGGGAGACCCGGGCGACGCCGAGCTTCTGCGCGGTCTCGAGCGGGATGGACCCCGGCACGCCGAGGAGGTTGATCTTGCGCTCGCCGAGCGCCTCGACGAGGCGGCCGACCGTGGTCTCGTCGAGCTTGCCCGGCACGAAGAAGGTGGTCGCGCCGGCCTCGAGGTACGCGCGGCCGCGCTCGACCGCGTCGGCCAGGACCTCCTCGGGGTCCCGGTCGCCGGCCCGGAGGAACGCGTCCGTGCGGGCGTTGAGCACGAACGGCACGCCCGCCTTCTCCCCGGCGGCGAGCGCGGCCTCGACCGCCCGGACCGACTCGGACAGCGGCTTCATCTGGTCCTCGAGGTTCGCGCCGACGATCCCGACGTCGATGGCGCGGGCGACGGTGCCGCCCGGGTCGCCGTAGCCGGCCTCGAGGTCCGCGGTCACCGGTAGGTCACCCGCGACCCGGGCGATCAGCCCGACCTCGGCGATCATCTCGTCCCGCGGGATGTTCTCGCCGTCCTCGTAACCGCGGGAGGCCGCGATGCTATAGCTAGCGGTGGCCAGGGCCTTCGTGCCGGGCGTCTGCGCGACGACCCGCGCGGTGATCGCGTCCCAGACGTTGACGACGAGCAGCAGCTCGGGCGCCTCGTGCAGGCGACGCAGCTGCGTGGCCTTCTCGACGATGCTGGTCATCAGCGGACCGTAACACCGGCATCGTCTCAATCTGGGCTCGCCGCAGGTAAGGCTGAGCCGATGCTGTCGGTGGGGTAGCTGGTAGGTGCCCGGATCTCCTCCGGCCACGGTGGCATCCCCCAGATCATCGACGACAGGGTGCAACACGTCGTGCCGTAACCAGTGGCCGGCAAGCCCTCGCGGTGACCAGGAAGGTATCGGGGGTGACACGGTCCGCTTGACCTCGGCGTCCAAGGTCTCGATAGGCCCTCCGCTGGCGCGTGGCACTGCTGCCGACCGAACCGGGGACCCGCCTAAACGGACAAAAGTCACTGTACCATGGCAGAATTGACAGCTGTGCGAGTACACAGTATCTTTGCCCGACACTGCTCAACCTGCTAGGCCAGCAATCGAGTCGGCGGCCGCCGACGGTACGACCAGGTCCGACTAGGCGGTGGTGAGGCTCGAGTCCGGCGCGGAGGACCCCGCGGCGGACTCCTGTCGCGGCCGGACTCGTCATTCCCCGGACTCGTCACTCCAACGAACAATTGGGGTGTGAGGCCGTTACAGAAGTAGGCCTTGAGGTAGCGGCAGGAAACCTATCCCGGAAGGGGCGTGCAGTGCTCTCTGCGCAGACATTCGAAGATCAAGTGAGCCTTCTGACTTTCTTTTCGTCGACGTTCTTCCTGGTATGCTCGGTTGCTCTGGTGGGCGCGGTCATCGCCTTCGGTCTCATCGACAGCGCAGTCGTAAGGCCAAAAAATGTGCTCGATACGTGGGTGCAGAAACTACTTGCGGCTATCGTTGCCGGTGCCGCCTTCCTCTTTGTAGGATATGCGATCTGGATCTGGCAGTACTATCAGGCGGGTGTCGTGGGGGGAGGTGACCCGAACCCGCTTAGTCGGGCAATCTCGGATTGGTGGCTCGGTGGGTACAACCTCACTCACCTCTCGCAGAACATTGATCCGAAGCTGCAGTTCGAGGCCGATGTATTCCAGGTCTTCTTCATCTTCTTTGCCACCTTTATGATGGCGGCCGGTGCGCTGCTGCATGGTGTGGGACTGGAGAGAATGAAGCCAGCCGCAACGTACGTCTTCTCCGCGGCTGCTGGTGGGGTCCTTATTCCGGTGATCTTGTACTTGACCTGGGGATCAACGAGTCCGTTGACGAACCGGGGCGTGCACGATTATGTGGGACTCTTTGGGCTCTACATCTACGTCGGCTTCACTGCGCTCGTTCTTGCGTGGCGCCTGGGGCCACGGCTCGGAACGGCATCCCGGCCAGACTTGCGGACGAGTGGTCCGAGACCCTCGGATCTGAGCAAGGCCACAATCGGCGTACTCGTCCTCATGTGCTGCATTCCGTGGATTGCACTCGGCTGTGGCTTCATCATCCCTGGGGTCGGATACGTCGGCATCTCGATGACGACGAGTGGATTCGGGATCGCGGCAATCAATGTCTTCGCGGCGATGTTCGGCGGCGGCTTGGGTGGGCTTCTGCTGGGTTATCGCCTCAAGAACTCGTTCTGGGCGATGCTTGGTCCGATTGCTGGATACATTGCCGGCACCGCCATGTTCGATATCACCCAGCCGTGGATCATGCTGCTCGTCGCCATTCCGGGGCCGTTCCTTGCCTATGGGGTGTATCGCCTGATCACCAGGATTGGCCTGGACGAGACCAAGGTGATCCCCCTTCTGGTTGGACCGGGCGTCTATGGGGCCCTGATGCCTGGAATCGTTCATTGGGGGACGAAGACGGGTGGGTTCGTCGGTATCACGGATGGGGAGTACGCGTTCCAGAACGCGGAGATCAATCTCTGGTGGCAGCTGGTCGGGCTGGGCGTCACTGTTGGAATCGCCGTCGTCTCGGCGCTGGTCCTTTGTTTCCTGCTCGAAAAGACGATCGGACTTCGGGTAAGCGAGAAGACCGAACTCGACGGTATGGATCCGACCTACTGGAGCGTGCCATCGCTCAGGGATGCCGACGGTGTTGAGAGGGATATGCCCGTCGAACCGGCAACGTTGCCTGTGTCGGCAACGGTTGAAAGGGGTGTCGCATCTGACCCGGCTGGAGTTTCGGACTGACAGTGAGTGAGCCGGCGCCCGGCCACGGCCGGGCGCCGGCCATTCGTCGACTCGTGTCGTCACCGTACGTGCCCGCAGCGGACATGCAGGCCATCGCCATCCTGGGTTGAGATTCATAGAACACTGTGGATGTTCTCGGGCGGCCGACCCTTCACAACCTGCCTGGCGGCCCCGACAGCTCCGCGTTCGTCGATCTTCGTGCCGGCCGTGTCGAGGACCGCGACGTCACGACGATCTGTCAGCACGCGCTCGCACCGGCTGTGGAGATCGGGGAGTGGCACCGGCTTTCGGGGCGGATGATCGGGGCGTCTCGGACTGCCCGGGCAGGATCTGTGGGCCGACCCGGTCTGGGTGGTCCCGTCACCCGAGTCGCCCGCGAACCGGATCCCCACCCGGTCCGTCGCGACCACCGACCTGCGGTGGCGCTCTGCTGCGCGTACACGATCTTCCCTTCGCTGTGGCGGCCGGACACCACCACCGGGGCCGACCGTCGCTATGGAGCGATGCGCGCGAGATGCGCACGCGTCATGGACATCTGTTGGATCAGGATCGTCAGCTGCTCGCCCGTGGCGACGAGCGGTGCCACCCAGCCGTCCGGCGCGAAGCGGACGGACGGGCTGGACACGCTGAGCGCGGCGACCGGGGCCCCGGAGAGCCCGAACACCGGCACCGCGATGGACGAGACCTCGACTGCCCATTCGTCCTGTTGGGTCTCGTAGCCCGCGTCCCGGATCTCCTGCATGCGGGCCAGGACCTGGCGCGTGGTCACAGCCCCGATGCCGGTCGCGGTCAGCCGGCGGCGGCGCTCGTCCTCGGGCAGGAAGGCCAGGATGGCCCGCCCGGAGGCCGAGCTGTGCAACGGCATGCGCGAGCCGACGCGGATGGACGCCCGGAGCACCTGGTCGCTCTCGAAGCGCTGCACCAGGAGCACGTCGTCCTGGTGCAGCACACCGAGGGTGACCGCCTCTCGGGTCTGCTCGGCCAGGGCCTCCATCGGCGGGGCGAGCCGAGCCCCCAGTCCGTACTGCTGCAGGGCCGCGGTCCCGACCTCGAACAGGGCGAGACCGAGCCGGTAGGTGGCGTCAGCCGTCTGCTCGACGAAGCCCGCGTCCGCGAGTGTGCTCAGCAACAGGTGCACCGAGCTCTTGTTCATGCCGAGGCGCGCGGACAGGTCGTTGAGCCGGATCGGCCCGTTGACCGCAGCGAGTTCGAGGAGCAGCCGAGACGCGTTGGCCACGGACTGGATGCGCTTGTCACTCGGCACGATACGTACTGTATTCGAGCCGACGACGCCGAGCGGCCGTGTCCTGGGTCAGCCGCGGAAGCGGGCCAGTGTGTTGGCCACCGATGCCGGAGCCGCGGCCCCGACGCCCTCCTGCACGATCGGTTCCCCGATCGAGGAGACGAACGGGACGTGCCCGGTCCACAGTCCGTCGACCACGTCGCCGTCCGGGCCGCCCTCCCGCACCTTCACACTCGCCTTGTCCAGTGGCAGACGCAGCACGTAGGTCGCAGCGAGCTCGCGCGTGGTGGGCGGCCGCACCTCCTCCCACCGACCCGGCATCAGCCTGTCCGAGATCGCTTTGATGCACGCCTCCTTCTCCTCGTCCGCGACCGGGTCGGCGGTGCCGAACACCATGGCGCAGCGGTAGTTCAGCGTCGAGTCGAACAACGACTCGGCGAAGACCAGGCCGTCCAGCACGGTGATCGTCGCCGTCAGGTCGACCCCGGTCTTGGCGTTGCGGTTCAGGCCGGCGCCCGTGGAGCCGTGCATGAGGATGGCGTCGTCCACCCGGGCGTAACCCATGGGGATCACCATCGTGCGGCCGTCCGGCGTGGCGAACCCGACATGAGCGACCAGGGCCGCGTCGAGCACGTCGTAGAGATCCTGCCGGCTCTCCCGCTGCAGCCAGCGGTAGCGGTGGACGCGCGTGTCGGGCGTCTGCGGGAGTTGCTCGGTGCTGCTCATCGGTTTCCTCTTCTCCGGGGTCGTTCCCCGCTCACGATCTCTGCGAAGGCGCTCAGGGTGTCTGCTCGGTCGGCGCCGGGTGCGACGTAGGGGACGATGGCGACCTGGTCGACGCCGAGATGGTCGAGCTCGGTGAGGCGGGCCGCACACTCGTCGGGAGTCCCGGCGAGGGCGAACAGGTCGACCAGCGAGTCCGGGACCAGCGCGGAGTGCGCGGCCCCGACCTCCATGTGCTCGTAGTAGTCGTAGGCCGCGCGGATGCGCTCGATGGCGGCGGCCTCCGCGGGCCCGACGGCGACCGGCAAGGGTCGCATGGCGACCCGGGCGACGTGCGCCCGCACCAGGTCGCGGGCGGCGACCGGGTCCGGGTCGATGGCGGTGGGTGTCCACAGGACGATGTGCAGATCGTCCAGGGTGCGCCCCGCTTCGGCCGCGCCCTTCTCGATCATCCGCAGACCCGCCTCGACGAACGCGGACGAGGTGCCCGCCAGCAGGATCACCCCGTCCGCGACCCGGCCCGCCAGCTGCAGGATCTTCGGACCCGTGGCGGCGATGTAGACCGGGACCGGGCTCGGCTCGTCGAGATAGGCCAGGCGGTAGCCGGTGCCGGTCGCACCCTCGGTGACCTCCCTCCCGGCCCACAGGGAGCGGAGATCGGTGATGGTGGACTCCAGCTCCTGCAGCCGCGCGGGCTTCAGCCCCATGGTGAACAGCGCGGAGTCGCCGACCCCGACGCCCATGGCCACGCGGCCCGCCGTCGCCTCGTGGAGCGACGCCCAGGTGGAGGCCTGCACCGACGGATGGCGGGTGACCGGGTTCGTCACACCGGTGCCCAGGATGATCCGGGACGTCCCGACGGACGCCGCTCCCAGGGTGACGGTGGCGTCCCGCCAGATGTTCTGCGAGTCGCCGACCCACGCGTTGGCGTAGCCGAGCTGCTCGGCCTGCAGCACGAGCTCCCGCATCCGGGGTACCGGTTCGGTCGGGAACAGTCCGACTCCCATCGACAGGGTCACGATGCCACCGCCGGGGCCACGACGCGGTCGAGCCACCGCTCGAACAGGGGACCGGCGAGCGTCGCGGTCTCGGCGGCGGCCTCCTCGGCCGCTGCGAGCAGCCGGGAGACCGCACCGGGTCCGTCGACCGCCTCGAGTGAGGCGGCGTACTCCGGTACCGCCGCCCACTCGACGAGGAGCGAGGGGGTGACCTCCAGGTGGAACTGGAGCCCGTAGGCACGGGCCACGCGGAAGGCCTGGTGCGGGTAGGCGTCCGAGCATGCGAGCAACACCGCGTCCGCGGGCAGGTCGAAGGTGTCCGAGTGCCACTGCAGGGAGCGGAACCGCCCTGGGAGCTCGCCGAACACCGGGTCGGTGGCTGCGGCCTGGGTGGTGTGCACCGTGCCGATGCCGACCTCGGGAGTGGGCCCGGGGCACACCTCGGCGTCGAGCGCCGCCGCGAGCAGTTGGGCACCCAGGCAGACCCCCCAGAACGGAACGCCGGCCCGGACACCGTCGGCGATGGCGGCCTTCTCGGCCGTCAACCAGGGGAGACGGTCGTCCTCGTACGCGCCCATGGGGCCGCCCATCGCCACCACCGCGGAGAAGCCGCGCAGATCCGGGACCGGCTCACCCTCGTCGACCTCGACCCGGGTCAGCGTCGCGCCGCGTGCGCGCAGGACGTCCTCGTACAGCGCGGGGGGCTCGCACGCGATGTGCTGCAGGATCAGAACGGACTCTTCGCTCACGGCGTCACCTCACTGATGGTCATGTTGCGGTGCGGGTCGAACGTGCCGACCTGACCGGGGTGGACGAGGGCCGTCGAGCCGCCGCCGACGACCACGGCCGGGCCCTGGATGCGCTCCGGGACCCTTCCCTCGGGATCGAGGACCCACAGGTCACAGCCGACCCGCTCGGCCCCGTCGAACACCGCGGACCAGCGGGTCGGCTCGACGAGGGCGCCGCGCGGGTCGGCGGGGAGGGGGACGATGCGGTCCCGGACCACGGTCAACCGGACGCGGGCGTTCTCGATCTCCGACGCCGCCGAGGGCAGCACGTAGCCGAACACGGTGCGGTACCGCTCCGTGAAGTCGTCGTGCGCACGGGTCAGCGCATCCGGGGCGTCCGGGTCCGGGACCGGGACGCGCAACGTGGAGGTCTGTCCGACGAACCGCATGTCGAGTGCTACCTCGTGGGTCATCGCCGCGGCCGCGGCCTCCCCCGCCGTGTCGCGCGCCTTCTCCTCGAGCTCCTTGACCAGCGTGGTGAGCTCTCCGGACGTGAGCGCGTCGCTCGGTCGAAGCACGGCGGCGGCGGCCTCGTAGTGTTCGGGCGCCCAGACCGCACCGTTCGCCGAGAGCACGCCTCCGAACCGGGGCATCACCGCCTGCGAGATCCCCATGGACCGGGCGATCCCGGCGGCGTGCAGCCCCGCCGCGCCGCCGTAGGCCACGAGTGCGCAGCCTCGCGGGTCGATCCCGCGGCGCACCGTGATCGTCTCGACCGCCCTGCTCATCGAGGCGTCGGCGACGCGCAGCGCACCCCGCGCGGTCTCCTCCACCGTCATGCCCAGCTGCTGTGCGAGCGGCCGGAAGGCCTCGATGGCGCGCTCGAGGTCCAGGCGGATCCGGTCACCGAGCACCATGTCCGGCACCAGATGACCGAGGATCAGGTGGGCGTCGGTGACGGTGGGCTCGGTGCCGCCCAGCCCGTAGCAGGCCGGGCCGGGGACCGACCCCGTGCTGCGTGGGCCGACGCGCAGCAGACCGCCATCGTCCACCCAGGCGATGGTGCCGCCGCCCGCACCGATGGAGTGGATGTCCACGGCCTGCACGGCCACGCGATGTTCGCCGACCGACACCCCCGCGGTGAGGTCCGGCACCCCGTCCGCGACGACGGTGACGTCGCAGCTTGTACCGCCCATGTCCATGCCCACGATGGTCGTCGGCAGCGCGCCCGCCCCGTCGCGAGGGTGTGCCATCTGCTCGGACACCGCGGCGATGCCCGCGGCACCGGACGCGGGGCCGGACATGATCGTCAACACCGGGCGGTGGCCCGCCGCGGCGATGTTCATCGCGCCGCCGACCGAGTCGGTGATGCGCACGGCCGCGCCTGGAACGATCGACGCCACCGCAGTGCCCAGACGCTGCAGGTAGTGCTGCATGATCGGACCGACGTAGGCGTTCATCGCCGTCACCAGCGTGCGCTCGTACTCCCGGTACTGCCGGTGTACGTCGACCGAGGCACTGACGAACAGGTGCGGTCGGGCCCGGGTGATGAGCTCGCGCAGCGCCTCCTCGTGCTCGGGGCGGAGGAACGAGTTGATCAGACAGATCGCGACGGACTCGACCTCGCTCGCGTCGAGGGCCGCGAGCAACGCGTCCCCGCAGGCCTCGAGGTCGAGAGCGGTCACGGTGGCACCGTCGGCGCCGATCCGTTCGTCCACCTCGAATCGGAGCCCGCGCGGAACGACGGGGGCCGGAACGACCTGTTGGAGGTCGTAGAGCGAGGCGCGACGTTCCCGCGCGATGTCCAGGATGTCGCGGAACCCGCGCGTCGTGACGAGCGCGGTCCGGGCACCGCGGCCCTCCAGAACCGCGTTCAGTGCCAGTGTGCTCCCCACGGTCACCTGGCCGATCTCGTCCGGCCGCACCCCGTGGCGGTCGACCAGGTCACGGAGACCCCCGACGATCCCACCGGTCGGGTCGGGTCGGGTCGTGGGATGCTTCGTCGCCGTCGCCCGGGTGCCGTCGGCCGCCACGAAGTAGGCGTCCGTGAAGGTGCCGCCGACGTCGACGCCGACCTGACCTCCCTGGCGCTCCGCCTCCGTGATGATCATGGCGTCTCCTCCTCGGTGGTGACCGCCGCGGGCCCGTATCCGCCACCACCCGCGGTCTGGGCGATCAAGCGGTCCCCGGCGTGAACCGTGAGGGCCACCTTGCTCGGCAGCGTCTCCCGGGTTCCGTCGGCGCGGACCAGCTCGTGGGACGAACCCTGTGCGCTTCCGCCGCCGAACAGGCCCCACGGCGCGTTGACCTGGCGGTCGGCCAGGATGGAGACGCTGCAGTCCTGCGCGAACTCGTACTCCTTGCGCAGGCCGAGCCCGCCCACCGTGCGGCCCTCGCCACCGGACCCGTCCCGCATCTCGCACCGGACGACCCGCACCGGGATCTCGCGCTCGAGCACCTCGACCGGGGTGTTCGGGGTGTTCATCAGATTGACCCGGCGCACCGAGACGCCGTCGAGACCGGCTCGTGCCCCACCCCCACCGGAGAGGTTCTCCGTCAGCACGAACCGGCGTCCGGTCGTCGCCGAGGTCCCCCCGATGGCGATGGTGTTGTGCGAGCCCATTCCCGCGGCGGTGACGAGATCCGGGACCAACTGGGCGAAGGCGCCCATCACGGCGTCGACGATGCGCTGCGCCGTCTCCAGCGATCCGCCGCCGACGGGGGCCGGCGCCGTCGCGTTGACGATGCTGCCCTCGGGCGCGACGACCCGGACCGCATCGAAGCAGGCCGCCGTCGTCGGGATCGACGCGTCGATCAGACAGCGCACGACGTAGAACACGGCGGAACGGGTCACCGCGAGTGAGGCGTTCACCGGAGCCGCCAGCTGCGGGGCGGACCCCGTGAAGTCCGCCTCCACGCCGTCGCCGTCGATCCGGATCCGCACACTGACCGGGAGCGGCCCGTTCCCCAGCCCGTCGTCGTCGACCACGTCGACGAACTGCGCCTCGCCCGTGGGAAGGTTCTCGATCGCCGTCCTGGTCCGACGGCCCGAGTAGTCCAGGATCTGTCGGCACATCTCGTGGAAACGATCCGCCGTCACGGCCTCCGCCAGGTCACGCACTGCGTGCCCGCCTGCGCGCACCGCGGCGATCTGTGCCAGAAGGTCGCCCCGAAGCACCTCCGGGAGCCGGACGTTCGCCATCAGCAGGTCCAGCACCTCGGCCACGACCCGACCACCCCGGACGATGCGCACCGGGGGGATCAGCACACCCTCCTCGATGATGTCGCGGGCGAGCCCGCCGACTCCGCCGGGCGTGGAGCCGCCGATGTCCGCCATGTGGGCGATGACCGCGCAGTAGCCGAGCAGTTCGGTGTCCGCCGCGTCGTAAATCGGCGCGATCGACGTGATGTCCGGCAGGTGGGACCCACCGAGGTAGGGGTCGTTGTGGATGGACACGTCGCCCGGACGCAGGGGCTCGCGCAGCTCGGCGAGAGCGGCCGGGACGGTGCGGACGAGCAGCGCCAGGTGGATCGGGAGGTGCTCGGCCTGCGCCACCAGCTGCAGATCTCGGGTGAAGACGGCGCACGACCGGTCGTTGCGCTCCTTGATCATGGGCGAGAGCGCCGCCCGCATCATGACCTCGCCCATCTCCTCGGCGACTCCCACGAGAGAGTTGCGGAAGACCTCCAGGCCGACCGGGTCGTCCAGGGGTGGGGCGTCGGCCGCGCTCGCGGGCGCCGCCGGGAGAGGGGCGTCCATCAGCTCTCCTCGACCTCGGCGATGACGTCGAGCTCGATCAGGTAGCCGTTGTTCAGGCCGGCGATCTGCACCGCACAACGCATGGGTGGGAGCGACAGGTTCACGTACTCCTTGTAGATCTCGTTGAACGCCGCCCAGTCCGCCATGTCGGCCAGGTAGACGTTGACCTTGACGAGGCTGTCCAGGGTGAGCCCGGCCGCGTCGAGGACCGCGGCGAGGTTGCGGAAGGACAGGCGCACCTGCTCCTCGAAGGTGGCCGGGATGTCCAGCGTCTTCGGGTCACGTGGGATCGCCGCCGCCCAGAGCAGGCCGTTCGAGACCATTCCCTGAGTGAGGAACGGCAGGTACCCCGGTGCGTCGGAGGTGCTGATCTGCTTCACGTACTACTCCTCATCGGTCCTTGGGTTTGACATCGTCAAACTGCATTCACCATGCCTACCGGGCTGTGTCGAGTTCAAGCTTTGAGGTGTCAACAGCTTGTTACCGGCATGAACACGCTTGGTTTCACACCTTGACCTCGCCCAGTAGCACTAGTGAGGGTACGTCCAAGACGCGGCCATCGAACTTCGTTTGACTACGTCGAACACTCCAGTGACGTCCGTCGCGTCCTCCACCTCTCACCTGGGAGACCCCATGGACACCCCGCCTCCTGTCGCGCCCGCGGCGGATCCGGATCGGCACCGGCGCGGCCGCAACGCTCTCAAGGGCGCTGCGGTCGCCTACTACGTCGACATGTTCGACATCTATCTGCCGATCATCGTGCTCGCCCCGGCGCTGATCTACTTCATCCCCGCGCACATCGACACGGCGACGACATCGCTGGTCGGGGGCGCGATCTTCGTCGCGACGCTGCTCGGCAGGCCGATCGGCGCTGCGATCTTCGGCCATCTGGCCGATACGATCGGACGCAGACGGACGACGTTCATCGCCGTGGCCGGTTTCGGAGTGTGCACGCTGGCTCTGGGCCTGCTGCCGGGCTACGAGACCTGGGGGAGCTGGGCGATCGTCGCCTTCATCGCCCTGCGTTTCATCGATGGCATCTTCCTCGGGGGCGAGTACACCGCAGCGAACCCCCTCGCGATGGAGAACGCCGAGAAGCGTCATCGCGGCCTCTACAGCGCCATCATCAACTGCGGTTTCCCGATGGCGTACGCCACCGCCTCACTGCTGACCGTCGGGCTGCTCGCAGTCATGCCCTCCGGCGACCTGGACTCCGCCTACGTGCAGTGGGGTTGGCGCATCCCCTTCATCCTCGGCGCGCTGATGGCCTTCGGACTCCTCGCCTACTACCGCTTCGCCGTGGACGAGTCCGATCTGTGGGAGCACCAGGAACAGGGCTCCGGCACGAAGAAGCGGAACCCGCTTCGCGACCTCTTCAGCTCGGCCGAGACGCGCCGCGGGTTCCTCCAGGTCTTCGTGCTGATGACGGGCTTGTGGCTGGCCCTGCAGACCGCAGCCGCGATCCTGCCCGGTGTGCTCTCGCGCACCGTGGGGCTGTCGGCATCCGCCGTCACCGCCGTGTTGACGATCAGCTACGTGACGCTCATACCGTCGAACATCGCGGTCGGGCTGCTGTCCCAGCGCTATGGCAGGCGGCGGGTGCTGATCGTGCTCGGCGCCCTGGCACTCACCGCCGGCGTGGGCACCTACGCCGCACTGGTCACCGCGAGACCCAGCGACCTGGTCACCGTCACCCTGCTCACGATCTTGATCGTGACGATCATCGACGTGCCGTTCGCGCTCATGCCGGCCTACATCAACGAGCGCTTCTCGATCGGTGTGCGCAGCTCGGGCTACGGTCTGGCGTACAGCCTGTCCGTGATCATCCCGTCGTTCTACAGCTTCTACCAGCTGTGGCTGGGGAAGATCATGCCTGCCGACTACACCGTGCTCGTACTGCTCGCCGTCGGGGCACTGCTGACCATCATCGGAGCTGCGCGCGGACCGGAGACGAAGGACCTGGATCTGGGAGCCTCGAAACCGGTAGAGCTTCGCGCGAGGTAGACGTGACCTCCGGCTGCTACCCCGGAAGGACGCGCACCAGGATGGACCGCGACAGTGTCGAACTCCCCCGGTCTCGGTCACGGCTAGCGTTGCGAAGCACGGGAACGCCGGTTTCCGGGGTCTGGTGTGGGCGCCTTCGACGCCCGCATCGGGATGGTCACCGCGATCGCCGCGCCGCTGCCCGGCAGAGGTGCAGCCGCCCGCCGCTGCAACCCGATGGCGGCGGCACCCAAGCCGTCGGGCCATGGGTGCGAGCGCCGCCGCACGTAGCCTGCTGCCGGCCCGACGCCGCAGCGTGAACGCTCGGTTCGCGGGCTGCTCGACACGCTGTGGCTCAATCGGGAGGTTCGACGCTGGACCGAGGTGGTGGACAGGATTCATTCGGCCGCGACCCCCTGATACGCCCAAGGCTGCGCCGTCCGAGAAGAACGACAATCCGAGGCACCACCCCGTCGAGCGGTGGGTCAAGCCGGAGGAGTTCGTCAGCCCGCCGCGGCCACAGAGGTGGGCTTCGTCGCTGCAGCACTTCGCGGTGGAGGCCCGCTGCGCAGGAGGCGCAGTCGCCCCTCCCCCCGATGACGGGCTCAGGGGACTGTCCCGTCCAGCAGCTCGCGGCCGAGCGCGTAGGCGCCGCGGAGGTCTTCTCCGTCGTAGACCGCCGCGCAGCGCCCTCGTAGCAGGGCCGTGGGGTTGACCCCGACCGTGTGGCTCAGCCGCTCGAACAGCAGAACGTCCGAGCGGGAGTCCCCGTACGCGACGCAGTCGTCGTGGGTCAGTCCGAGCTCCTCGGCGATGCCCAGTGCGAGATCGACCTTCCGGCGAGCTGAGACGAGATCGGACGGCTGCGGCACGACGCCGGGTCGAACGCTCGCGCCGACGGCCCGGTGCGCGCCCCAGCGCTCCAGCCGGTGGACGAAGAAGTGGGGCGACTGTGAGATCACCACCGCGTGCTCGCCGCGTGCCCGGATGTCCGCGAAGACCTCCCGCACGCCGCTGATCCAGCGGGCGGCCTCGAAGGCCGCGTCGATCTCCGGCTCGCTCGCCCCCAACCACAGCGGCAGCACCGCCGACCAGAACTCGACGCCCTCGATCTCCCCGCGCTCCCATGCCTGCTCGATGGCGTGGGCCTGCGCGAAGCTGCCGAGGTAGCGCGACAGCTCGACCGTGGCCGCGCTGCGCAGCAGCGTGCCGTCCATGTCGAAGACATGCAGCCTGCTCACCGTGACCTCCCCTGCGCGCGGGTCACCAGGCCCTCGCGTGCGCCGCAGCAACCGCGCCCGCTAGACGGGAGTTCTCGATCATGAGCCGCCTGCCCGCCTCGGCCGTCCGCCCGCCGCTGGCCCGGTGCACTCGGCTCATGACGTAGGGGGTGATCGCCGGGCCGGTGACGCCGTCCGCGTCCGCTGCCACCAACGCGTCCCCGATCAACGACTCTACGTCGTCGAGATCCTGGGACGGCGGCAGGCCGAGTAGGACCCCGCCCGCTCGCGCGAGGGTGTTCCAGTGGTGATGAACGATCTCGGCAACCTCCTCGACCGTCTCTACCCGGGTCGACACCGCCGGTCCGCCCTTGCCCGTGTAGTACACCGGAAGGGTGTCGGTACGCCAGCCGAGCACCGGAACCGAGAGCGTCTCAAGCAGCTCCGCCGTAGCTGGGACGTTCAAGATCGACTTCACCCCGGACGCGACCACGAGCACCGGGGTGCGGGCGACCTCGGTGATGTCGGCGGAGATGTCGAGGTGATCGGCAAACCCACGGTGGACTCCCCCAAGCCCGCTAGCCGCGGTGAACCGGATCCCGGCGAGGCCGGCGATGGTCAGCGTCCCGCCGATCGTGGTGGCCCCCAGGCCCATCGAGGCGAGGCAGGCGGGCAGGTCCCGTGGTCCGACCTTGGCGGCCGCGGCGCCGGCCTCCGCCAGCCGCACCAGGTCCGCGGAGCCGAGTCCTACTCGGAGCACCCCGTCGAGAACGGCAACGGTCGCGGGGACGGCGCCCGCTTCGCGCACCGCGCCCTCGGTCTCGGCGGCGATCTCGACGCCCCCGAGCGGAGGCCCGCTGTGCGCGACCGGGCTGGACTCGAGCGCGACGACACCGAGCCCGTCGGCGAGCGCTGCCCGCACCTCGTCCGCGATCACGAGACGCCCGGTCACCGGGCACCTCCGGCACCGGCCGCTTTCGGCCTGCTTCCACCGGGGCCTACATACAGTTCCACTGCTCGAACGTAACACAAAACGAAAGCTTTCTATACTGCTGATCCACTCTTAACATCCACGAAACATGGCCTATCACCTGCTCTCGCAGTCGGCTAGTCCCCGGTACGCAGTCAGACATCGTGATAGCTTTCTACTCGGCCGCGGAGAGATCCGTCCCTCCCCTCTGAACCTGGAGTAGTCACAGTCTCATGGACACCGCACAGGCTGCCCCGATCGTCGGGCACACCCACGAGTTCTACATCGACGGCGCGTGGTCGACCCCTCTCGCCCCGACCGAGATCGACGTGATCAACCCCGCGACCGAGAGGACCGTCGCCACGGTGGCGCTCGGCTCGGCCGCGGACGTCGATGCCGCGGTCGTCGCCGCCAAGCGGGCGTTCACCACGTTCTCGGAGACCACGCGTGAGGAGCGTGTCGCGCTTCTCGAGCGGATCGTCGAGGTGTACGAGTCGCGCATCCCGGACATCGCCGCCGCGGTGACCGCGGAGATGGGCGCACCGGTCACCCTGGCCACCACCAAGCAGGCCCCCGCGGGGTTGGGTCACCTCAAGACCACCCTCGCCGCCCTGCGCGACTTCGAGTTCGAGGAGTCGCTCGCGAAGACGACGGTCCGGCTCGAACCGGTCGGGGTCTGTGGCCTGATCACGCCGTGGAACTGGCCGCTCAACCAGATCTGCCTCAAGGTCGGCCCCGCCCTCGCGGCCGGGTGCACCATGGTGCTCAAGCCCAGCGAGGTCGCGCCGCTCAGTGCCATCGTGTTCGCCGAGGTGCTGGCCGAGGCGGGCGTGCCCGCCGGCGTGTTCAACCTCGTTCAGGGAGACGGGCCGACCGTAGGAGTGGCGCTCGCCGAGCACCCGGACGTCGACATGATCTCGTTCACCGGTTCGACCCGGGCGGGCATCGACGTGGCGCAGCGCGCGGCGACGACGATCAAGCGGGTCGCTCAGGAGCTCGGCGGCAAGTCCGCCAACATCGTGTTGGACGACGCGGACCTCGAGGCCGTCCTCAACCGCGACATCCCGAAGATGTTCGCGAACTCGGGGCAATCCTGTAACGCGGGTACCCGGATCCTCGTCCCGCGCGATCGCCTGGACGAGGCCGCGCAGATCGCCAAGAAGCAGGCCGACTCGCTCACCGTGGGCTCTCCCGAGGACGACACGACCGACCTCGGCCCGCTGGTCTCGCAGGCCCAGTTCGACAAGGTGCAGCGACTGATCGACGGCGCCATCGCCGAGGGCGCCACCCTGGTGACCGGGGGCCTCGGAAGGCCCGAGGGCCTGGAGGCCGGGTACTACGTGCGACCGACGGTGTTCACCGCCACCAACGACATGGAGATCGCCCAAGAGGAGATCTTCGGTCCGGTGCTGACGCTCATCGGCTACGACGATGAGGACGAGGCGGTCCGCATCGCGAACGACAGCCCGTACGGGCTGTCCGGCATGGTGTCATCGGGAGACCTCGACCGCGCCCGCACCGTGGCCCGCCGCATGCGGACTGGGATGGTCCACGTGAACGGCGGGTCCACCAATGCCGCAGCGCCGTTCGGCGGCTACAAGAAGTCCGGGAACGGCCGGGAGGCGGGCGCCCACGGGATCAAGGAGTACCTGGAGGCCAAGTCGCTGTTCGGCGACCTGGCCTGACACTCCTCGGGTGGGGGTGGGTCGGGCGGTCCGCCCACCCCACCTGGGTGGCTCATCGACTGGAGTTCTCGTGACTACTGCACCAACGACGGCCGACGGGTACGACCCGAGCGCCCCTCACGCGCGACGTTTCCCCCGGGTCATCACCCCGGCCGAGATCGATGCGCTCCCCCGCATGCGGTTCAGCGAGGGGATCGATCAGACGATCTTCCTGTCCCGTGAGCGGGACGACGCTCGACACTTCCGGCAAGGCTGCTGCTGGATCGCGGCCGACGCCGTCACCTACGCCTGGTTCCCGGCGAACTTCGACGAGTACCAGTTCTGCGAGGAGGGCCTGGTCCGAGTCAACGTCGAGGACGCGGCTGGACAGCGGATCGTCCTCGAGGCGGCCCCGGGTGAGCACATATACCTGCCCGCGGGATTCCACTATGAGCTGGAGGCCACCGGGGTGCCCACCCGCTTCCTGTTCAGCAGCGGGCCGTCGGCCCGGCGCGGGATCAGCGCCTCCGAGTACAGTGCCCAGCTCATCGCATTGCGCGGGAAGTGAGACAGCGACGATGCCCGACAACCGGATCACCCACGCCGTCTTCCCGCCCGCGAAGCGCTGGGCCTACCTCGCAGGCGCGTCGACCGCCCGCGTGGCGAGTCTCAACGAGGACGGCACCATCTACCTGTCGCCCCTGTGGTTCGTCGTGCGAGAGCGCCGGCTCTTCCTCGTCATCGACTCGGCCAGGCACGGTGAGAACTTCGACGCCGGCCGCGTGGTGACCGTCCTGGTCGACCAGGGCGAGGAGTACCGGTCGCTGAGCGGTCTGCAGCTGCACGGCACCGTCCACCAGGTCGAGGACGAGGTGCTGCTGGCGGAGATGCCCGGGCTGCTGTTCGACAAGTACTTCCATGTCGGACACCCGCACGCGGACTCCTACTTCGAGTTCGGCGAGTGGTCGGGTCGGCGCTACTACGAGTTCGTCTCCACGAAGACGGTCGGCTGGGACTCGCGGGAGTCCACCCACCCGCAGAGCCGCGAACGGCGCCTGCTGCCCCCGGGCAGCGTGGACCGCCGGGTGCGCGTGAACGACTGAGCGGAGCGTTTCGACGGTAGTATCGATCACCACCCGGGGCCGGAACCGGCGCCAGGGACGACACGGCCACGTCGTCGCCCGCAGGCGGCGCGTCGCCCACCAGCGAGGGTCGACAGGTGAACGAACGGGGACCGGCGAACGGGGCCGGGAACGGCCACCCACGCAGGCCGACGATGAAGGACGTCGCAGAGCACGCCGGCGTGACGTTGAGCACCGTCAGCTACGTGCTCAACGATAGCGGCCCCGTCAGCGAGTCGCGCCGGGCCCGCATCCTCGACGCGATACGGGTGCTCAAGTACACCCCCAACGAGTCGGCGCGACGGCTGCGGAAGAAGGCCGCCTCCACCATCGGGCTCGTCCTCCCAGACCTGACCAACCAGTTCTTCGCCCTCGTCGCTGAAGGTGTGGAACTCGCCGCCGCTGAGGGTGAGGCGCTGGTCATGCTGTGCGCCCCCGAAGCGATCAACCGGCCCATCCAGCACTACACGAGGTTGCTCCGCGGCCAGAGCCTCGACGGGATCATCTACCTTCCCGGTGGCGCGGGCATGGCGCTGAGCCTGAGCCTGGAGCTGGCTGAGGCGGGCCCGGTCGTCATGGTCGACGAGCGGGTGCGTGGCTTCGACGTCCCGACGGTGGTGGCGGACAGTCGCTCCGGGGCTCGGGAGGTCGCCACCCACGTCCTGGCCCAGGGCCACCGTCGGCTCGCGATCATCGGCGGCCCGCAGGCGCTGTGGACCTCCGAGCAGCGGCTGTCCGGGTACCGGGAGGCCATCGCGGCCCACGGCCTCCACCCGGACGCCGTTCCGGTGCTCGAGGGGAACCATCGCGAGGGGTCGGGGGCCGCCATCGCCGCCCGCCTGCTCGCCGCGCCACCCGACGAGCGGCCCACCGCCCTGCTCTGTGCCAACGACCTGATGGCGTTCGGCGTGCTCGACTACTGTCAGAGCGCCGGCCTGCGGGTGCCGCAGGACGTCAGTGTGACCGGATTCGACGACATCCCGGTCGCCCGGCTCACCAGCCCCGGTCTGACCACCGTGCGTCAGCCTGCGCACGCGATGGGTTACGAGGCGGCCAAGCTGCTGTTCGAGCTCATCCGGACCCCGGCCTCGGCCCCGCCGCCGCAGCCGCCGGTCTTCACGACCGAGGTCCAGGTCCGAGGATCGGTGGGCCCCGCGCCCGGCTGAGCGGAGCCGTCGTCGCAGAATGCCTGGCGGCCGAATCGAAAGCTTTCGAGTATCGGCTAGGGCGATCAGCATCTCACCTCACCTGCATCACAGATCGCCACCACCGCCCACCATGACGCCTCGAACAGTAGTAAGAGCCGAACTAGAAACCTATCGTTTGTGCCCGGTAACCTCCCCGCAACACCTCGTCCTTAGTTTGGGTGCTCGTGAGGCTCGGCTCGCCCGGACTCCACAGAACAGCGGTGTGACTCAGAACGAAACGATTCGACAAGCCGAGGTGCCGATGCGTCGCAACGACTTCCACAACATCATCATCAACATCGACAGCTACAAGAACTGTCACTACGCGCTGTACCCGAAGGGCACGGAGTACGTGTCCAGCTACATCGAGTCGCGCGGCGGCGCCTTTCCCGTCGCCATGTTCGTCGGGCTCCAGGCGTTCGTCCGCGAGTACCTGATGCACCCCATCACGCTCGAGGACATCGATGAGGCGGAGGCGATCGCCACCGAGCAGGGCATGCACTTCAACCGGGACAACTGGCTGGGCATCCTGCGCGACCACGGCGGCTACCTGCCGGTCGAGATCGAGGCCGTCCCCGAGGGCACCGTACTGCCCGTCCGCAACGTCCTGATCCAGCTGACGAACACCGACCCGCGGTACCCGTGGGTGACCACCTACATCGAGACCGCATTGCTGCGCGCGATCTGGTATCCCACCACCGTCGGCACCGTCGCCTGGCTCGCCAAGCAGCAGATCGCGGACGTGATCGCCGCCACCTCGGACAAGCCCGAGCTCGTCCGGCGCATCCTGCACGACTACGGCGCCCGTGGAGTCAGCTCGAACGAGTCGGCCGCTTTGGGCGGGATGGCCAGCCTGGTCAACTTCAGCCAGTCGGACACGATCACCGGGATCAGCGCCGCGAAGAAGTACTACAACGCGGGCTACACCTCCAGCTCCGGCCCGAGCACCGAGCACTCGGTCCTGTCCTCCTGGGGCCGCGAGCACCAGGCCGACGCCATCCGCAACATGCTGGAGACTTACGCTCCGACCGGCTGCGCGATCGTGCTCACCGACACCTACGACCACGAGAGCTGCGTCAAGAACATCATCGGCGGCGAGCTCAAGTCGATGGTGGAGAACTTCCCCGGCATGGTCGGCATCCGCCCGGACTCGGGGGACCCGGTGCAGGTCACCTCGGACACCATCGGGTGGCTGATGGACATCTTCGGCTACACGGTGAACAGCAAGGGCTTCAAGGTCCTGCCCGACTTCGTGCGGGTCATCCAGGGCGACGGGATGACCCGGGACAGTTTCCCGCAGGTCCTTATGGAGATGGAGCGTCGCGGATACGCGATCGACAACGCCGCGTTCGGGATGGGCGGCGGCCTGCTCCAGCATGTCAACCGGGACACCATGGCCTTCGGCATGAAGTGCAACGCAGTGCGGGTGAACGGCGAGTGGCGGGACGTGTCGAAGGCGCCGACCGGCGACGGTGTGAAGCACTCGAAGGCGGGCCGCCTCGCCCTGGTGCTGCGCGACGGTGAGTACGTGACCGTTCCCAAGGACTCCGTGCCTGCGGAGGAGAACCTGCTGCAGCCGGTCTTCCGGGACGGCAAGCTCCTCCGAATGCAGGACTTCACCGAGCTCATCGCGCTCAGCGAGAAGGAAGTCCCGGAGAGCTACTACAGTGCGGCGGTCGCCTCGATCATCGCGGCCCGCACCACCAACACGATCCCGGTCGCGGTCAGCGCCTGATCCGGGGTCCCTCTCACGGCCGGGTGCCCCCGGCCGTCCCCCCATCCACCGACTCGTGGAGCACGCTCGCATGACGCACGACTTCAATCTGGACCGACAGATCGCCTCGGCCCCGAACACCCTGCAGACCATCCTGGATGCTGTCGAGATCCCCGAGCTCGATCCGGCGAGGCCGGTCCTGTTCACCGGCATCGGGACATCGCTGCACGCCGCCCGGATCGCTGCGGACTGGGTCTCGCTCCTCACCGGAGGTCAGGTGCGTGCCCGGGCCGTGGACGCCCACGACATCGGGACGTGGGCACCCATTCGCTCGGACGAGCAGGTCGTCGTCATCAGCCACCGCGGCACCAAGATCTTCCCGACGGCGGCGCTGCGCCGGGCCGCAGAGGCCGGCGCCTCGACCGTCGCGATCGTCGGGGAGACCGCGCCCGAGCAGCCCGCCGAACACACGCTCCGGGCCTGTGCGAACGAGACGGCAGGCACGTTCACAGTGTCCTACCTGAGCTCACTGACCGTGCTGGCGGCGCTGGTCGCCCCCTTGGATCGCTCGCCGGACCGTGCGTTCGCCGAGGCTCTGGGCCGGATCCCGCAGGCCGTCGCAGACACCCTCAAGCTCGGTGACCCCGCCAAAGCCGCGGCGCAGTTGGTCGACTCGGCGGTGCTGTTGCTGATCGGCTTCGGGATCGACCTCCCGACGGCACAGGAGGCGGCCCTGAAGATCAAGGAGGGGGCCTGGATGTGGACGGAGGCGATGTCGCCCGAGTTCGCCCTGCACGGCACCCCCGCGAGCTACCGCCCGGACATGGCGGCAGTGCTCCTGGAGCCGACGTTCGACGACGGCGGTCGGACCGAGCGCCTCCGCGAGGTCGTCAGCGACCTCGGTCTGCGGACGCTCGACGTCGGCGCGGAGACCGAGGGGCCCCTCGCCTTCACGGCTCCGCACCCGCTGCTGCGGCCGATCACGGCGATCGTCCCCCTCCAACGACTGACCGCGGAGCTCGCCCGGCTGCGGGGTACCAACCCGGATACGATGCACGGCGGTCGGGACCCGTGGGAGCGGGTCATGACCGGGATCCGGCTGTGACACGGACGGGTCCGGTCCGGGCGGGAGTCGTCCAGGCCGCCGGCGTGCCGTTCGACCCGCGGGCATCAGTCGAGGTGGTCCGCGACTATGCCCGACGAGCGGTCGATCTCGACCGGCAGCTGGTGCTCTTCCCCGAGGCGTTCGTCGGAGGCTACCCCCGTGGCCTGACCTTCGGGGCCAGTGTCGGGCGGCGCACGCCGGAGGGCCGGGACTGGTTCCGCCGCTACCACGAAGCCGCCGTGGACCTTGACGGCCCCGAGGTGGCGGAGCTGTGCGGCATCGCCGCCGCCACCGGCCTCGTCATGGTGGTAGGCGTGATCGAGCGCTCCGGTGGAACTCTGTACTGCACGGCGGTCTGGCTGGACCCGGAGGAAGGCGTCGTGGGCACACGACGCAAGCTCCTGCCCACCGGGACGGAACGCGTGGTGTGGGGCTCGGGCGACCTCTCACGCACTCCGGTCCACCAGACCCGTGTGGGGCGGGTGGGGGCTGCGATCTGCTGGGAGAACTACATGCCCCTGCTGCGTACCTACATGTACAGCAAGGGCGTGCAGATCTGGTGTGCTCCCACGGCGGACGACCGGGACGGTTGGGTTGCGACCATGCGACACATCGCTCTGGAGGGGCGCTGCTTCGTTCTCGCGGCCAACCAGTTCGTCCGCCGCTCGGACTACCCGGTCGACTATCCCCTCGACGCGCCTGCCGAGGAGGTGCTGTGCACGGGCGGCAGCGTGATCGTCGACCCGCTCGGCACAGTCCTCGCAGGCCCGGAGCGTGAAGGGGAGGCGCTGCTGTGCGCGGACCTCGACCTCGCCGACATCCCACGCGCCACACTGGACTTCGACGCGGTCGGCCACTACTCGCGCAGCGACCTGTTCTCGCTCCACGTGGACACTCGCCCGCAGCACCTGGTCGACGACGGCACCTCGGACCGTCCTCCGGTGAGACCGTGATGTCACTCGCCGAACCGCTGGCTTCGGACGGCGTCACCTCCAGCCGGGCAGGCAGGCCTACGAAGAGCCTCATGCTCTTCGCAGGCCGATCTCACCCGGCACTCGCCGAGGCGATCGCCGAGAAGCTGAACGTGAGCGTCACCCCGCAGACCGCGCTCGAGTTCGCGAACGGTGAGATCTTCGTGCGATTCAACGAGTCGGTTCGCGGGTGCGACGCATTCGTTCTGCAGAGCCACGACCGGCCGATCAACGAGTGGCTGATGGAGCAGCTCATCATGGTGGACGCCCTCAAAAGGGCGTCCGCCAAGCGGATCACCGCCGTGCTCCCCTTCTACCCCTACGCCCGGCAGGACAAGAAGCATCGCGGGAGGGAACCCATCTCGGCCCGGCTGGTGGCCGACCTGCTCCGCACCGCGGGCGCGGATCGGCTGATGACCATGGATCTGCACACCGCGCAGATCCAAGGTTTCTTCGACGGACCGGTCGATCACCTCTTCGCGATGCCGATCCTCGCCGATCACATCCGGCGCCGCTACGTCGGTCGAGACCTGGCCGTCGTCTCCCCCGACAGCGGCCGGGTCCGGCTCGCCGAGCAGTGGGCGGACGCGCTCGGCGGTACCTCGCTCGCGTTCATCCACAAGACCCGCGATCCGCTGCGACCCAATGAAGCCGTGGCCAACCGAGTGGTCGGGGACGTGATGGGTCGCACCTGTGTCGTGATCGACGACATGATCGACACTGGTGGCACGGTTGCTGCAGGCGTTCGGGAGCTGCTGGCCGCGGGAGCATCGGACGTGCTGATCGCCGCGACACATGCGGTGATGTCCGAACCCGCTCGAGAGCGCCTGTCCGCCTGCGGGGTCCGCGAGGTCATCGTGACGGACACGCTCCCGCTCTCGGAGCACAAGCGCTTCCCCCAGCTGACGGTGCTCTCGGTGGCTCCGCTGATCGCCCGAGCGATCCGCGAGGTGTTCGGCGACGGGTCGGTCACCAGTCTCTTCGACGGCCGATCCTGAGTGCAGGCCGTGCTTCCCGACCCCTTCCCGCGGCCGCCATCCGGCGTGAGGCGGCCTGCCGCCCTGACCGTTGCTCTCCTGGTCGCGGCGGTGAGCGCGGGCTTCCTCCAGACGTGGGTCTGGTGGGGGCTCGCGAGCCGGACCCCGACCGGTCCGACCGGGTTCGTTCTGGGCTGTGCCGCGGTCGTGACGGTCGCTGCGTGGCCGGTCGCGGCAGGTCGCGCCTCGGCCCGACTGGTCGCGATCCTGGCGTCCGTCGGGTGCATCGTCGAATACGCATCCGGCGTCCGCGAGGCGTTCCAGGCGGGGCGGGCCGTCGTCGGGTACGCGACGGTCGCCCTGGTCGTCACGCAACTCACCGCATGCACCCTCCTGCTGACACAGCCGGACTTCTTCGACCGCTGCGCGAGCCGTCGCGGTCGTGACTGACCCGTAGTCCCCCAACCCGCACACGGAGGAGTTCACCCATGGCAGCCATAGGTCTGCTGTACGTCGGAGCGGTCCTGTTCGTCAACGGTCTGGTGCTCACCGGTGCGGTGGGCGCGCGCGCGGCCGGCCCACTCAACGTCTTCGTCGGCGTCCTGCAGGTGATCACCCCGACCTATCTGGTCTTCACCTCGGGCGGAGACGCGGCCACACTGCTCGGCGCCTCCGGGCTGTACCTGTTCGGCTTCACCTATCTCTACGTCGCATTCCTGCTCTTCACCGACATGGACAGCGCCGGTTTCGGCTATTTCGCACTCTTCGTGGCGATCTGCGCCGTGGCCTACTCCGTCATCAACTTCACCAGGGGCGACGATCCGGCGTTCGGCGTGCTGTGGCTGCACTGGTCCTTCCTCTGGGTCCTCTTCTTCCTGGTGTTCGGGCTCAAGAGGGGCGAGCTGGCGCGCTACACCGGCTATATCGCCGCGATCGAGGGCTGGCTCACCGCTTCGGTGCCGGGCCTGCTGATCCTGCTAGGGGTGTGGGGCGGCGGCTACGCGCTCCCGCTCACGATCGGATTCGCGGCGCTCGGGATCGTCGGCTACCCCGCGCTGTATGCCGCGTTGCGACGCCGGTCCTCACACCCGGAACCCGCCGCCGCCCCGAGCGTGGGCGCCGAACCCTCCGCCACGACGTCCTGACCGGTCGGCGGGGTCGGGCGGGCTGTCGGCTCGACCCGCCGACCTCGTACCGGACACCGCACAGGATCGACGTCGACGACGAGCGAGAACCCCGTGCACACGTTGAAGACGCGTTCCGGCTGCGACGCGCTGCGACCAGGACCTGCCGCCGGTGACCCCGGGACGCTCGGATCTGCAGTGTCCAGTGCACCTACTGCGCTGCCTGCGCCGAGGATGGTCGCTCGTGGCTGAGCGCTGTCCGTGCGCGGACAAAACTGCATGGTCAAGGGAGATCGGGCCGATGGTCGGCGATTGATACTGCAACGGCAGTACTAGGCGGCCGAGTGACTTGCTCACGGCGCTGCCGGAAGTCTCGACCCTTGTGAGCCAGGAGACAAGGGAAGCTAGCCTTGTCGCCGAGGACAGATGTGGCCTCCACCAGACCCAGGGCGAGTCACTGCTCGCGCGTACACCAGCAGCCGAAGTAGCGACCGTCGAGCTGATCACGGCATGACATGACCGCAGAGAACCAGGTCACCACTCGAGGGGTCGCGATCGACGTGATCCTTCCGCGTCTCACCGTTCCGCAGTGGGCCGTTCAACGCGACCCACTGCGGTGGCGGTTCTGCCGGATCGTCGTGCAGCCGGGTCAGGCGGTCGGTGTGTCCTCGTTCGTGATGACCCAGAACTTCTTCACGTACGGGGTCTTCGAGGTCCAGGTGATCGGGGTCCCCGATGAGAACCCGATCACGTCACCGGCGGAGAAGTCGAACTCCTCGCCGGTGTCCTCGTTCTTGACGTGTACCTGGCCCTCGAGCAGAAGTATGGTCTCGTCGCCGAGCGGGGCCGTGTAACGGGTCGTGCCCGTGCCGTCGGGGTTGCAACCGGCGACACCGACCCCGGTCCGCCACAGACCGCACTTGTAGGTGCCGGTGGAGCCGGTGTCCCGGATGGTGAACAGCTCACCGAAGGTCTGGTGCCCGTGCTCCGGCTCGTCCCACTCGAACGGCGTCCAGGTCCCCGGGTCGTCACTGATTGTGGCGGTGATCAGGTGATCGGTCTTCGTGGCGGGGTTCGGGCTGTCCCACATCACCCAGAACTTCTTGAGGAACGGGCTGTGGATCTCCCAGTGCAGATCGACGTGCTTGGGGTGGCTCAGGATCGAACCGGCCCCGATACGGTGTTTCTTACCGGTGGCGGTCTCGGTGATGTCGGCGGTCCCCTCCAGGATGACCATGGTCTCATCGCCCAGGGGTGCGGAGTACACGACCTCGCACGAGCCGTCCTCACGGCAGCCGGCGATCTCGTGGCCGGTGCGCCACAGACCCGACATGAGGGTTCCGGAAGTCCCCTCGGCACGGATGAAGACGACCTCACCCTTGACCTGTGAGCCGTGCTTGGGATCCTCCCAGGCGAACGGGACCCACTCGTCCTTCGGGGGGTTGATGTTGCGGTTGCCGCGGTACAGCCCGCGTGTCGTCGTAGAGGTCATCGCCATTCTCCTTCGGGTGCTGAACTTCGTGGTCGGGGCGGTGCCGCCCCTCGTTCGCGTGGCTGAGGTCGTTCGGTGGTCCGCGCCGCCTAGAGCGGAGCGTCGACCCAGTTGGTGCCCGCGCGCAGTGACGGATCGAGGTTGACGCTCACGTGCTTGACCTGGGTGTATCCGTGAACGGCTTCGAGACCCTCCTCGCGGCCGGTGCCGGACTGCTTGTGCCCGCCATGCGGGGTCATGGGCAGCTCGCCGAACCAGTCGTTGATCATCACGCCGCCGACCTGGAGCCGCCGGGCAGTGGAGAGCAGCCGCTTGATGTCGCTGCCGAGCAGCAGCGCGAACAGCCCGTAGATCGAGTCGTTCACGGCCTCGACGAGCTCGTCGTCGGTGCTCCATGAGTGCACGGAGGCGACCGGTCCGAAAATCTCCTCGCGGGCGATCCTGGCGTCGAGCGGAACGTCGACGAACACCGTCGGCTCCACGAAGTAGCCGCCCTCCGGCGCCCCTTCGGGGCGGCCGCCGCCGTGATACAGGGTGCCCTCTGTCTTGCCGATCTCGATGTACTCGCGGACCCGGTCGTACTGCTTCTGGGAGACCAGCGGGCCCATCTCGGTGCCCTCGGCGAACCCGTCGCCGACCCGGGTGGACCGGAGCCGGTCGGTGAGCTTGGTCAGGAACTCCTCACGGATGTCGGTGTGTACGAACAGCCGGGTTCCCGCGACGCACACCTGGCCTGCGTGCGAGCAGAAGCCCTGGATCGCAGCCTCGACCGCGTCGTCGAGGTCGGCGTCGGGGAACACGATGGTCGGGCTCTTGCCACCGAGCTCCAGGTTGACCTGTGCGATGTGGTCAGCGGCGAGCTTGGCCACGGTCCTGCCGGTCTCGGTGGAGCCGGTGAAGGTGATGCCCGCGACGTCCGGGTGCGCGGCCAGCGAGGCACCGGCCTCGCTGCCGAACCCGGTGACGACGTTGAACACACCCGCCGGGAAGCCGGCCTCCTTGACCAGCTCGGCGAACTTCAACGTGGACAGCGACGTGTCCTCGGCCGGCTTGACGACGACAGTGTTGCCCAGGGCGAGCGCCGGCGCGATCGAACGGACCATCACCAGGAGGGGGTAGTTCCACGGCACGATGTGCGCGGTCACACCGAGTGGCTCGAGCAGGGTGAACGACAACTTGTTGCCGGGCACCTGGATCGTCCGTCCGCCGACCTTGTCGGCGAGGCCCGCCCAGTAGTCGAGCCACAGCGGGATCGCTCCGACCAGGTCCTGGGCCTTGGACAGGTAGTGTCCGGAGTCCAATGCCTCGAGCCGGGCGAGTTCGTCGGCGTTCGCCGTGACCAGACCGGCCAGAGCCCGGAGCAGTGCGGCTCGAGCGATGGTGTCGGTGAACTGCCAGTCGATCGCCGCACGCTTCGCCGCGGCGACGGCGCGATCGACGTCGGTGCCGTCGGCCCGCGGGACCTGAGCGATCGTCTCGCCGGTGTTCGGGTCCACGGTGGGGAAGGTGGCCCCCGCCGCAGCCGGGACGAACTCGCCGTCGACGAACATCGACACGTGGTCGACGGTGCGGGCTTCCGGGGGAAGCGTGAGCGGGTGCGTCAGAGACATTCGACCTCCTCTTCGGACCGTCGTGTGACGGTGCGGTTCCAGGCACTTCGGGTTCCGCCGTTGCCTGCGCGAGCGGTGCTGCGGATGCGCACCTCTCCGCCGTGCCGTCCGGGTCTCCGAACCGACGAGCACCCGGTCCGACGAGCGTGCAGCTGGGCACCGAAAAGATGGAGGAGGTCGTGTGACGGGGTCAACAACGAAGTGAGTTGTCGCAGGTCGGCGTTCCACATGATGGCTACCACTCCCTAGGCCCTTGACAGTTTCCCTCGTCGTGCCCCTCTAGCGGCTCGCCAGATCGCTCATAATGTGAAACGCGTGGTCACACGCGCCCCGCGCCCAGACGTTCGGCCTCGCGACGGAGGAGTGACTCCAACCACTGCTCCCGTTCGGGCTGCATGCGCGACGCGATCGTCGCGATGCCGAGTGCCACCACCGGGTCTCCGTGCCGTGCCGGGACGACCAAACTGATACCCGCGGAGTCGTCGACGACGAGCCCGCGGTTGACCGCGATGCCGCGGCGTTCGCGCGCGGACGCGACGAGCTCCAGGATGAGGGTCGTGCTCAGGGTCGGGTGGTCGCGGAGGATCTCGTACTCGTTCGCGGCCACGGCCGCAGCCGCCGCATCCGGCTCGAGCGCCGCGAGGAAGGCCAGTCCGGCCGCGCCGACCCCGAGCGGAAGTCGGTCACCCACCTGGAACACGTGGCTGCGAATCGGCCACCGGCCCTCCTCCCGGTGCACGCACACGTGGTGGTGGTGCCTGCGGATCGACACGAAAGCCACGTCCTCGGAGGCTCCCGCGAGTCGGAACGCCGCCTCCTGGGACTGCTGCTGAACGCCGTAGCGGAACTCCGCCGCGCTTCCGACCACGTAGGACTCCGGCCCGAGGCGGTACCGACGATCAGGAGCCTGCTCCAGGTACCCGGCGTGGAGCAGCTCGGCGAGCAGTCGGTGCGTCGTCGGTTTGGCCAAGCCCGTCTCCTCGGCGATCGCGGCCACGGACAAGCCGCCCCGGCGTTCCCAAGCCGAGACCAGCGACAGCAGGTCGAGCGCGCGGCGCACGCTCTGGGAGCCCGGTCGCGCCTCGGCTCCAGCGCGAGGGCGGTCTGTCACATTGTGGAACGAATCTCCACTGAAACTCACTGGCACAGGATAGGGACTGCGTTCGCGAGCCGTCAATGGTCACGATGTGGAACGGTGAGCTGCGAAAACGGGCTGGCTGGTTGACGAGCACCCTCGGGCGCACGCACCGTTGCGGGGGCAGAGGACGGACTCACCGCTGAGCTGGAGCAACTCACATGATCACCACCACGTCGACGTCGGCAGCTGCCCCGCCTGGTGGCCACGCCCTCCCCGAGGCACACCGCGCGGCCGTCGTCGACTGCGACGTCCACGCGATCCTGCCCACGGCCCGCGCCTTGCTCCCCTACCTGGACGACTACTGGAACGCGCAGCTACAGGCGCAGATGGCGCCCACCTACGAGCCTAGCTACCACCCGCCGAGCTCCCCCATCGCTGAACGTCCGGGCCACACCCAGGGCCCGGACGGCCGCGCTGCGACGTCGGCCGACGCTCTCGTCGCCGACGTCTTCGCCGACGGGGAGACCGACTTCGCGATCGTGAACTGCCTGTACGGCGTCCAGCAGGTGCATCAGCCCCGCCGGGAGGTTGCGCACGCGGCAGCGCTCAACGACTGGCTCGCCCGCGAGTGGCTCGACCGTGACGACCGGCTGCGTGGGTCGATCGTCGTCCCACAGGGGACCCCGGAGCTCGCGGCCGAGGAGATCGACCGTTGTGCCGCCGACCCCCGATTCGCGCAGGTCCTGCTGCTCGGCCAGTCCGAGCTGCTCTACGGCCGCCGGATCAACTGGCCGATCTGGGAGGCCGCCCAGCGACACGGGTTGCCGGTCGCCATCCACCTCGGCGGCGTCTTTCGACAGGCCCCCACCTCCGTCGGATGGCCGACGACGCACCTCGAGTGGTACGTCGGGCAGCAGTCGACTCTCGAGGCCCAGCTGTGCTCCATCGTCTCCGAAGGCGTACTGCAGCGGTTCCCCGACACCAGGATCGTCGTCACCGAGCTCGGGTTCCGCTGGGTCCCGCCCTTCCTCTGGAAGTTCGACAAGCTCTGGAAGAGCTACCGCCCGGACGTCCCGTGGCTGACCGAGCGGCCTTCGGACCTCATCCGTCGCCACGTGCGGTTCACCACCGCTCCGTCCGACGGCGCCGAGGAGCCCGGGGCGCTCGACCGGACGATCGCCCATTTGGGGTCGAACGAGATGCTCGTCTACTCCAGCGACTACCCGCACCGGCATTTCTCCGCGCCCCGGGAGATCGAGCGGGGAACGACCGACCCGGCGATTCGCGAGCGGATCCGAAGCACCAACGCCTTCGGCCTCTACGGGCTCAGCGTCCCGGCCGGCACCAGCCGCTGATCCACCGTCTGTCAGGAGAGATCATGACCCTCGTCCATGAGCGTCCGGCCCACGACGCGTTGCCGACACCGTCGGTCACCACGGGAATCGTGGACGTCGACATCCATCCGGTGCCTCCGACCGGTGCCGTCGCGGAGTACCTGCCCCGGCGCTGGCGGGACCTGATCACCGAGTACGGGGTTCGCACGACCAACGGCCTGCACAATCTCGGCGAGTACCCGCAGCTCTACGGCGGCGCGATGCGCGCCGACTCCTGGCCGGACGAGGGCTTCCCGGGCTCGGACCTGAACCTGATCCGCTCGCAGCTGCTTGACCTCTACAACATCGAGCTCGGGGTCCTGCAGTGCCTGTCGCCCGGCGGCCAGGCACTCAACCCGGCCGCGCAGGCGCTGCGTCCCGAGCTGGCCGACGCTCTCACCCGTGCGGTGAACGACTGGCAACTCGAGCACCTGGTACGTCCCGAGCCACGGCTGCGGGCCGCGATCTCACTCCCCTGGGAGGCCGCCGATCTGGCGGTCGCCGAGGTGGAACGGCTGGGTTCGCACCCGGGCGTCATCGCGGTGCTCGGGCTGAGCAAGACCCGTGACCCTCTCGGCCACCGCCGGTACTGGCCCATCTACGAGGCCATGGTGGAGCACGATCTCCCGCTCCAGGTCCACCTGTCCCAGGGTGGCGGCAACCCGGCCACCGGTACCGGGTGGCCGTCCTACCATACCGAGTACCACGTCGGACAGGTGCAGAGCTTCCAGTCCCAACTCCTCAACCTCGTCCTCTCGGGCACGTTCGACCGGTTCCCGGAACTGCGGATCATGTTCGTCGAGGGGAACGTCGCGCATTTCGTCCCGCTGACCCAGCGCCTCGACTACCACTGGCACTCCCTGCGCAGCGAAGTGCCGGACCTGCAGCGCAAGCCATCGGAGTACGTGCGCGACCACGTGTGGGTCTCAACGCAGCCGATCGACGAGCCCGACGATCCGGCGCACCTGATGGACTACATCGAGGCGTTCGGCTCCGACCGGGTCCTCTTCGCCTCCGACTACCCGCACTTCGACTTCGACGACCCGCACGAGATCTTCCCGTCCGCTGTCCCGCAGGGGGTGAAGGACCGGATCCTGCGGGAGAACGCTCGCGAGTTCTTCGGTCTGGTGAGCCCATGACCCGCTACGTCGTCGCGCGTGTCTCGGACATCGCCCCGGGCGAACGCAAGATCGTCGAGCTCGAGGGTCGGTCGGTCGGGATCCTGAACGTCGACGGTGAGTATGTCGCCCTGGTGAACCGGTGCCCCCACGCGGGCGCGCCCCTGTGTGAGTCCGGCACGGTCTTCGGTCTGTCGAACGCCGAGCAGCCCGATGGCCCCATCTCCTACGAGCGGGCCCGCTCACTGCGGTGCCCGTGGCACGCGTGGGAGTTCGACCTGCGCACGGGGGTGTCCTTCTACGACCCGCGCAACACCCGGGTGCGCAGCTACCCGGTGGAGGTCGTCGCCGCGCCGGAACAGGTCGTCGAACCGGACCACGGTCGCCGGGAAGGCCCACTGGTGCTGGAGGGGTACGACGTCACGGTCGAGGGCGACCTGCTCGTCGTCGACACCTCCCGGAGGCGGCCGGGCCGGAGCACGAGCCCCGTTCGACCAGCGGACGAGCCGGGCGAGCTGACCGCCGTCATCACGACGAAGCAGACCGCCGCCGACGGCGTGGTCGTCATCGAGCTCGAGAGATCCGACGGCGCACCCCTGCCTGTCTGGAGCCCGGGTGCGCACGTCGACGTCATCCTCGCCGAGGATCTGGTGCGCCAGTACTCCCTCTCGGGGAACCCGGCCGATCGCGGGACCTGGCGAATCGGGGTGCTCCGCGAGCTGCAGGGTCGGGGGGGCTCAGCGCACGTGCACGACACCTTGCAGATCGGCGACAAGATCCGCTGTCGCGGTCCTCGGAACAACTTCCCGCTGGTCGAGGCGAAGGAGTACGTCTTCGTCGCCGGGGGCATCGGGATCACGCCGATCCTGCCGATGATCGCTCAGTGCGAGGCGACGGGCCGGCCGTGGCGGCTGGTCTACGGCGGCCGCTTCCGCCGGTCGATGGCATTCCTCGACGAGCTGGAGCCCTACGGCGCGCGGGTGGCCGTTCGGCCGCAGGACGAGTTCGGGCTCCTCGACCTCGCGGTCACTCTCGGCGAGTCGCGCGACGGCGTCGCGGTCTACTGCTGCGGGCCGGGGCCACTGATCGACGCCGTTGAGCAGCACTGCGCGTCGTGGCCCGAGGGGACCCTGCACGTGGAACGGTTCCGGGCCGCAGAGGGGGCGTTGAACGGAGCGAAGACGGCGTTCGACGTGGTGTGCGACCGGTCGGACACGGTCGTTCGGGTCGCCGAGGGACAGTCGGTCGTCGAGGCGCTCGCTGCCGCCGGGATCCACGTCCCGACCTCCTGCGGCGAGGGCACCTGCGGGACCTGCGAGACCGTCGTCCTGGCCGGTGTCCCCGACCACCGCGACTCGTTCCTGAGCCCGCAGGAGCGCGCGTCGAACGAGGTCATGACGCCGTGCTGCTCGCGATCGCACTCCCCGCAGCTCGTCCTCGACCTGTAACCACCCCCGGCCCCGCCCGGGCATCGACCATGATCGGAGCAGCACATGAGTGAGCAACCGGCCGGCTCGGCCGTCGTCGTCGGAGGGGCACGGGGCATCGGACTCGCCGCCGTCGGACTCGCGACCACCCACGTCTCCTCGATGACCGTGCTGGACCTGCCCGACGAGGCACCGCAGGTGGCCGAGGCGTTCCCCGGGGCGCGCTACCAGCAGGCCGACGTCCTGGATCGCTCGGCCCTGGAGAAGGGGTTCGCCCTCGCAGCCGAGAGCAGCCCCGTGACGGCCGTGTTCGTCCCGGCCGGCATCACCCTGCCCACGCCGCTCCTGGAGGTGTCCCAGGAGGACGCCCAACGTTGCCTGATGATCAACATCCTGGGTTCGCTGAATGCGATCCAGGCAGCCGCACCGCACCTCGCCCCCGGAGCCTCGATCGTGCTGTGCGCCTCGGTCGCCGCGTACACCGGAGGTGGCTACGTCGGCGGCCCCGTCTACGGCGCGTCCAAGGCCGGCGTGATCGGCCTGACCAAGGGTGCGGCGCGCGAGCTCGCCGGACGGCAGGTCCGAGTCAACTGCATCGCGCCGGGGTGCACCGCCACCACGATGGTCGGCGACGATCCCGAGATCCACGCAGCGCTGGCCGAGCGGGCGCTGGTCGGCCGGCTCGCGTCCGCCGAGGAGATCGCGGCGGCGGCGCTCTTCCTGTGGTCCCCGGCCTCGTCCTACATGACCGGCGCGGTGCTCGATGTCAACGGCGGCATCCGACTGTGACCGGGGCCGACGCCCTCGACGAGAAGACTACTCAAGGAGTGAAACGCTCGTGTCCCACACCCCCCACCTGATCGGCTGGGCCCACAGCCGGTTCGGCAAGTCCGAGCACGCCGATGTCGAGGCGTTGATGGCCGAGGTCTCCCTCGCCGCTGTCCGGGACGCCGGCTTCGCGCCAGGTGACATCGACGCGATCTCGGTCGGGGTCTTCGGCACCGACACCAGCCGCCAACGCTTCGAGGCCGCACTCGTCGGCACCGGTGTGCCGGAGCTCGCCGGCATTCCGGCGGTGCGCTCGGAGAACGCCTGCGCCACCGGCAGCGCTGCGCTCTACGCCGCCTTCGACATGGTCGAGGCCGGCCGCGCGCGGGCCGTCCTCGTGGTCGGGGCGGAGAAGATGACCAGGACGCCTGGCGCCGACATCACCGACATGCTCCTCGGCGCTGCCCACCTCCCGACCGAAGGTCGCTTCGGCAGCTTCCCCGCAGTGTTCGCCTGGCTCGCGCGCTGCTACGCCGAGCGCTACGGCGACCCGCGCGAGGCCCTTTCGCGGATCGCGGCGAAGAACCACCGCAACGGCGTCGCCAACCCGTACGCGCACCTGCGACGCGACCTGGGTCTCGAGTTCTGCTCGACGGCCTCCGAGCGCAACCCGCTCGTCGCCGACCCGCTGCTGCGCACGGACTGTTCCATGGTCTCGGACGGAGCGGCAGCGGTGGTCGTCGCCGGACCGGATCTCGCCGGTACCGCACGTCGCGCGGTCCGGGTGCGGGCCCGGGTGCAGGCGAACGACCCGATGCCGATCCTCTCCCGCCCTGACCCCCTCGCCCTCGCCGCAGCCCGCCGGGCGTTCCGCGGCGCCCTCACAGAGGGGGAGGTCGGCCTGGACGACCTCGATCTGATCGAGACCCACGACTGCTTCACAGTCGCCGAACTGCTGCAGTACGAGGCGTTCGGCATCGCCGAGCCCGGGAAGGCCTCGACCGTGCTGGCCGACGGTCTGACCGAGCCGGGCGGATCGCTGCCGGTCAACGTCTCGGGCGGGTTGAAGGCCAAGGGGCACCCGATCGGTGCGACGGGGGTCTCACAGCACGTGCTGGCGTCCATGCAGCTCGTCGGTGAGGCCGGCGACATGCAGCTCCCTCGAGCCGACCTGGCTGCTGTGTTCAACATGGGCGGCGCCGCAGTGGCCAACTACGCGACGGTGCTGGAGGGCCTGCGATGACGGTGCCGAAGGTGCGCGCTGTCAACATCGCCGAGATGCTGTCCCAGACAGCCCGACGGCTCCCGGATGCCACGGCCATCGTGCACGGCTCGGTCCGATGGAGCTGGCGGGAGCTCGACGAGGGAGCCGACCGCGTCTGCGCTGCTCTGCGCCGATCCGGTGTCAGGACCGGGCAGTGCGTCATGCTGCACGGCCGCAACCATCCCGAGTACATCCAGGCTCTCTACGGCGTATGGCGAGCCGGGGCGGCCGTCGCTCCGACCAACGTGCGTCTCACCCCGGACGACATCGCCGTGATCGCCGACGTCTGCCGACCGGTTGCGATGATCGCCTCGACCGGAACCGACGAGCACGTCGACGCCGCCCGCCGAATCACCGGCCTGCCGGCGGGCACGCTGTGGATCGGCGGGCACGACGGTCCGGATGGACTCGCCGCACTGCCGCCCGCAGGCCCAGGAGAGGCCGCCGCCGCCGAGGTCGAGCCCGGCTCCCACGCCTGGTACTTCTTCACCTCCGGCACCAGCGGCTCACCCAAGGCCGCGATCCTGACACACGACCAGCTGGGCTTCGTGATCACCAACCACGCGGCCGATCTCATGCCCGGGCTGTCGGAGGCCGACGTATCGCTCGCGGTGGCCCCCCTCTCTCACGGGGCGGGGGTGCACCTGCTCCCCCAGGTCGCCCGGGGCGCGGCGACGGTGATCCCGGCGTCACCCGGCCTGCGGCCCGAGGCGGTGTGGGAGCTGGTGGAACGCGAACGGGTGACCAACATGTTCACCGTCCCGACCATCCTCACGACCCTGGTCGAGCACCCTGCCGTGCACGAGTTCGAGCACACCTCGCTGCGGCACGTCATCTACGCCGGCGCACCGATGCTCAACGCGGACCGCGACCATGCGCTCGACGTCCTCGGCCCGGTCCTGGTCCAGTACTACGGCCTCGGCGAGGTGACCGGCAACATCACCGTGTTGTCGCCGGCCGAGCACCGCCGGCCGCAGCTCGGCGAGTACGAGGTCGGTACCTGCGGCAGGCCGCGGACCGGGATGCAGATCGCCGTCCTCGACGGCGAGGGTGCCGAGCTCGAGCCCGGCGCGATCGGAGAGATCTGCGTGGCCGGTCCAGCGGTGTGCGCCGGCTATCTCGGTAACGAGAAGGCGACGGCGACGGCTTTCGCGGGCGGCTGGTTCCACACCGGCGACCTCGGCGCCGTCGACGAGCAGGGCTACCTCTACATCACCGGCCGCGCCTCGGACATGTACATCTCGGGCGGGTCGAACATCCACCCGCGGGACATCGAGGAGAAGCTGATCGCCCACCCGGCGGTGGCCGAGGTCGCCGTGCTGGGAATGCCGCATCCCAAGTGGGGCGAGATCGGCGTCGCGGTCTGGGTGGCCCAGTCGGGGGCCGAGGCCGACGAGGCCGAGCTGCTCGGCTGGCTCGAACCGAGACTGGCTCGGTACAAGATGCCGAAGCAGATCCTGCGCTGGGCCGAGCTGCCGAAGTCCGGCTACGGCAAGGTGGTGAAGCGAACGATCCACGACCAGCTCACCGCGGCCGGATGGACCGCGCCCGACTGAGCGCCGCCCGCCGAACGGGCACCGCGGCGACGTGGACCGCGCTCAGCTCACGCGATGCCGGCGCGCTCGGCGAGCGGCAGGCCGGTCGTGACCAACCAGCCCACCGACCTCGAAGGAGGCGCTGTGCCGTGCCCCTGCCCGATGCCGCCGACCTGCACGACCGCCTCGCCTCCGTCGTACGGCCCGGCGCCGTCACCACCCGGGCCATCGACCGGCTGCGGATGGCGCACGACGCCTCGCACTTCGCCCGCACTCCGGCCGCGGCGGTGACCGCAGCGTCCGCGGCCGAGGTCGCGGCGCTCTTCCGCGCCGCGGTGGGCGTGCCGCTCACGTTCCGCTCCGGCGGTACGAGCCGGTCCGGGCAGGCGGTCACGGACGGCATCCTGGTCGACACCCGCCGCCACTTCCGCGGCATCGAGATCCCCGACGACGGCGCCCGGGTGCGGGTCGGCCCAGGTGCGACCGTACGGTCGGTCAATACACGGCTGGACCGCCACGGCCGGATACTCGGTCCCGACCCAGCCAGCGAGGTGGCCTGCACGCTGGGCGGGGTCGTGGCCAACAACTCCTCCGGCATGGCGTGCGGCACCGCCGCGAACAGCTACGCGCTCCTGGACTCGGTCGAGCTCGTCCTGCCGTCGGGCACCACGCTGGACACCGGCGCGCCCGGGGCTGACGAGCAGCTCCGGGTCTGCGAGCCGCAGCTGTGGGCGGGGCTGGCTCGCATCGGTGACCGGCTGCTGGGTGACGCGACGCTGCGCGGCGTGATCGAACGGCAGTTCTCGCTGAAGAGAACACCATGGGGTACGGGCTCAACTCCTTCCTCGACCACAGCGACCCGGTGCAGATCCTGGCGCGGTTGCTCGTCGGCTCCGAGGGCACACTGGCGTTCCTCGCCTCCATCACGATGCGGACGGTGCCGGTGCGCGCGCACACCCGCACCGGGCTGCTGGTGTTCGACGATCTCGCCGCCGCCAACCGCGCCCTGCCCACCCTGGTCGACTCCGGAGCGGCGACGATCGAGCTGCTGGACGCGACCTCGTTGCGGGTGGGACAGGGCGACGCCGACGGCGACCCGCGGCTGCGCGCCATCACCGTCGACCGGCACGCCGCGTTCCTCGTGGAGTACCGCGGGCGCTCGGCCGCGGAGGTCGAGCAGCTCGCCGGGGACGCCTCCGGGCTGATCTCCCGGCTGCCGTTGGAGGGTCCGCGGGAGCTGTCCGCGGACCCGGTCGCCAAGGCCGCGCTGTGGAAGCTGCGCAAGGGGCTCTACGCCAAGGTCGCGGGCGCCCGGCCGCCGGGCACGGCCGCGCTGCTGGAGGACATCGCCGTCCCCGTCGGGGACCTGCTGGCCACCTGCGAGGGTCTCACCGAGCTGTTCGACGAGCACGCCTACGAGCACGCCGTGATCTTCGGGCACGCCAAGGACGGCAACGTCCACTTCATGCTCACCGAGGACCTCGGCGGGACGTCCGGCGCCGGGCGGGACCGATTCGGCCGCTTCACCGAGGACATGGTCGACCTCGTCCTCGCGCAGGGAGGCACGCTCAAGGCCGAGCACGGCACCGGCCGGATGATGGCGCCGTTCGTGCGCCGCCAGTACGGCGATGACCTCTACGAGGTCATGGCCGAGGTCAAGCGGCTGTGCGACCCGCACGGCGTGCTCAGCCCGGGCGTCGTGCTCGACGACGACCCGACCGCGCACCTGGACGGCCTCAAGTCCACGCCGACCGTCGAAGCCGACTACGCCTACGACGGCGTCGACACCTGCGCCGTCGACGGCATGTGCGCCCTGCCCGTCGCGACCGGGTATCCGCGGCACTGCGGCGGATCGCCGACCCCGAGCAGGTGCCGCAGTGGAGTTCGGACCTCCCCGCGGCGGCGGGAATCGTGTCACCGCCGGAGTGTCCGACGATCCCGAGCTGATCCTCTTCTCCTCCTGCATCGGGGTCATGTTCGGTTCCCCCGGCCTGGGCGCAGGCGCGGCGTTCGCCCGGCTCTGCGAGCGGGCGGGCCTGAGGGCGAGCGCTCCGACGGACCTGCCGTCGCTGTGCTGCGGCACGCCGTGGAAGTCCAAGGGCCTGCACGACGGCGCCGCTGCCATGGCGGAGCGGGCTCTACCCGCTCTGGACCACCGCCCGCGCCGGCGCGGTCCCGGTGGTCTCCGACGCGTCCTCGTGCACCGAGGGCCTGCGTGTGATGATCGCCGCCGGCCCCGAGCGGTACCGCGGCCTGCGGGCCCTCGACGCCGTCGAGTTCACCGCCGCACGGATCCTGCCCGTACTCACCGTGCACGACCGGCTCTCCCGGCTGGTGCTGCACCCCACCTGCTCGGCGATCCAGCTCGGCCTGCTCGATCCGCTGCGCCGGATCGCCGAGGCCGTCGCCGACGACGTCATCGTCCCCGACGAATGGGGCTGCTGCGGATTCGCAGGCGACCGCGGCATGCTGCATCCAGAACTGACCGCGTCGGCCACCGCTTCGCAGGCGAGGGAGCTCGCCGGGGTCGACGCCGACGCTCACGCCTCCTGCGACCGGACCTGCGAACTGGGCATGAGCCGAGCCACCGGCTGTGACTACGAGCACGTCCTGGAGGTGCTCGAGCGTCTCACCCGGCTCACAGACAGCATCCCGACTCCGCGAGGTAGCGAGCTGGCCGACCTGCACTCCGGTGCAAAGAGGGCACCGGTGGCCGTGCGGCGTGCCGCGTGCACCTGCCCCGGTCGAACCACGTCCGCGATCAGGTGAGCACCGTCGACAAGGTGGCGATGCCATGGCGCATGTCCTCGGTCGTGGTGCCGGCGTAACCGAGGAGCAACGCCGAGCTGCTGTTCTCGGGTCGCAGGTAGTGGATCGACAGGGGCCAAGTGTGAACTCCCTGTCGCAGCGCAGCGCGGGCGACGGCCCGGTCGTCGCGTTCCTGCGGAAGCCGGCCCACGAGGTGCAGCCCGCCGTCGGACGGCTCGAGCCGGAGCTGGTCGCCGAGCCGCTCGGCGTACCGGATCAGCTCGTACTGGCGTTCCCGGTGCAGCACACGCATACGACGCAGGTGGCGGGTGAGGTGGCCCTGCTCGATGAAGTCGGCGACCACGGCCTGGTCGACGAGGTGCGCGTGCATGTCGGTGCTCAGGTGGGCGGCGATGAAACCATCGACCAGGTCCGGCGGCGCGATGATGTAGCCGAGTCGCAGCCCGGGAAACAGCACCTTGCTGAAAGTGCCGACGTAGATCACCCGTCGCCGGGTGTCGATGGCCATCAGCGCGGCGTGCGGCTTGCCGTGGTAGCGGAACTCGGCGTCGTAGTCGTCCTCGACCACCCACGCGTCGTTGTCGCCGGCCCAGTCGATCAAGGCGAGCCTGCGTTCGAGCGACATGGTGTGCCCGAGTGGGAACTGGTGGGACGGGGTGACCACGGCGAGCCGGGCGGCGGGCTCGAGCGCGACGCCGGCGCCGACGTCGAGCCCATGGCGGTCGACGGGCACCGGGACGATCCGAGCACCCGCGGAGATCAACGCGGCCCGAGCCCCCAGGTAGCCGGGGTCCTCGAGCCAGGCGGGGTCGCCGGGGTCGAGCAGGATCCGAGCACAGAACTCCAGGGCCTGCTGCGAACCCGTGGTGATGATGACCTGTTCGGGGGAGCAGTGGATGCCGCGGGCGGTGCTGATGTGCCCGGCGACAGCCTCGCGCAACGGCCGATATCCCGCGGGATCGTCGTAGCGCATCAGCTGTGGCCCGGACTTGCGGAACCGCTCGCGGTGGAGCTTGGCCCAGGTGTCGAAGGGGAACGCGTCGAGTGCCGGGAGCCCGATGAGGAAGGCCGTGCCGTGCGGCCTGCGGCCCAGGACCGACGGCAGCGGGACCCTGCGGGTCGACGCGAGCAGCCTGCCGCGCGCGGAGAGCTTCGCGTGACCGGTCGACCTCGACGGTGCTGCGGGCCCCGCGGTCGTCGCGCGAAGGACCTGTTCGGGCAGGACCGACGCGACGTAGGTGCCCGAGCCCTGGCGACCTGTGATGTACCCCTCGGCCTGGAGCTGCTCGAAGGCCGCCAGCACGGTGTTGCGGGACATGCCGGTCTCCGTCGCCAGGCTCCGGCTGGGCGGCAGACGGGTGCCCGCGGGCAGCTGGCCGGTGAGGATGCTGGTACGGAGCTGCTCGTAGAGCGCCTTGTAAGCAGGGGCCGCTGTCGCCCGCGAGGAGCCGCGATCCCCGTCGACGGAGCTGCCCGTGTTGCGTGCAGGTGTCACGTGGTCCCCCATAACGCTCGCGAATTGGCACCAACGGGTCCCGCAAAGCCCGCTAAAGTCTGGAACCAACAGGTCGGGAGCCAGGTTAGCCGTCTCGGACCGCCGGCGAATCGCGGCGGCGATCCCGGCCGCATGAGTTCCCTCGATCTGCCGCTCGATCCCGACACTCGCCCGGCCACCACCCGATGAAGGAGTTGCTCGTGCCGATCTACCTGAGCATGCAACGCGTGCGATTCTCCAGCCCCGACGCCTACGAGAAGTTCAAAGTCGTCTTCGGCGACACCCGACACCACCTGATGAAGTTGCCCGGCTTCCTGCACCTCACCTGGTGGGAGCACCCGGACGACGCGGGCTGGTTCAACGAGTGCAGCTTCTGGACGAGCAAGAAGGCGCTCTACGACTGGCACACCGACACCTACCACAAGCACGCGAAGGCCTGGGCCGCCAACGGTGCCATCATGGAGGACATCATCACCAACTTCGAGTTGGTGGGAACGCGCCTGCTGCGCATCTGTCCGACCTGCGGGGAGCTGCAGGACAAGGTCTACGAGCTCGCCCAGGAGCAGGCCGTCCTGCGCGAGCAGTGCCCGAACTGCGGGTTCCACTTCCCGTACCTGACTGAGCAGCCGTCCAGCTTCGCCGTGTTCAAGGACGTCCCCCTCGACCAGCTCGACGACACCCCGACACCGGACACGAACGCGGCCGCCAACGGGAGCGCGCAGGCCGCGGACGACCGGCATCCCGTCGACGCCTGAGTCCTCGGAGCGAACGATGACCACCTCTGAGGTGCATGACGGGGCCGGGTCCACGGTGGCACGCGGCGCTCCGGGCCTGACCCCCGAGCTGGCCTCGAGGATCATCGACGGGGTGGTCCTGACCTTTGCCTCAGGCCGGGTCGACCTGATCCTCCAAGGCTTCACCGAGGACGCCGAGGTTCGGTTCGACCCGGCCACCGTTCTCTGCGGCCGGAACCGGATCAAGGAGTTCCTGGAGGACCGGTTGACGGAACGGACCGACCAGCATCTCGAGAAGCACCTCCGTGCGGTCGACGGCGACGGCCTCGCCGTCGACTGGCGCGATCGGTGGACCGACGCGACGACCGGCAGGACGATGCACAGCCAGGGTACCGAGTTCTGGACGTTGCGCGACGGCCTACTCAGCGCCTGGGAGATCACCTCGGCCTCGAGGGCGGAGGCGGACATCGCCGAACCAGAGCGCGCACGGCCCACAGGGTTCCGCAACCTACCGACCCAACATTCAAGGAGCGTCTCATGACCACTTCGACAGTCGGTGCGATCAACATCGGCGACCGCAACCTCAACCCCCCACGCGCTGACTGGATTCCGTTCGACTGGGTGGATCCGAAGTACGGCCCGCAGACCAAGGGTGAGGTCGTCGTGATCCGCCCGGAGGGCACCTCGGGCTCGCTGAGCTCAGGTCTGTGGCGGACCGGGCACGAGATCGCCGGATGTGAGCCCGACGGGTCGTGCATCGTGGACTACAGCGCCCCGCTCGGTGACGAGACCATGGTCATTCTCGAGGGGTCGGCGGAGATCACCGAGGTCGCGACCGGGACCAAGCACCAGATCGCGGCGGGCACGATCCTGAGCCACCCGAAGAACGTGGACCTGCACTGGGAGATCCGCGAGCCGTTCCTCAAGAAGTTCTGGGTGATGTGGGACAGCCCGGAGCCCGCCACCCCGCAGGACCACCTGTTCGTCGCCAACATCAACGACGACCCCGAGGTATGGACCCCCTACGAGTGGACCGAGCCCGATCACGGCCCGCAGGTGTGCGGAGAGCTGTTCACCATCCGCGACACCGGCTCCACCGGCACCTACCTGTGTGGGCTGTGGCGCACCGGGGTCGGGATCGCCGGCTGCGAGCCCGACGGCACCTCGACCGTCCCTTACACCGCGCCACTCGGGGACGAGACCATGCTCATCCTGGAGGGCCGCGCCCATCTGCTCGATGAAGAGACCGGGCAGGAGTGGGACATCCAGGCCGGCGACGTGGTCTGCCTGCCGTCCGGCCGCCCGGTGCGGTGGACCTCGCTCGCCCCGTTCGTGAAGAAGTTCTTCGTCATCACCGAGGCGAGTGCCCCGACCGCCTGAGATTCAGGTCGGCCCTCCGCCTTCGATCACTGAAGACGGAGGACCGATCTGCTCCATCTGACCTTCCCCGCTGCCACGGACTCGTTGATGTTGGCCCCGCTTCACGGACACGTCGGTGAGGAGATCAGGCCCGATGGACGGTCGATGGTTTCGAACTGTACGGGGCTCATCCAGTCCAGTGCGGAGTGTCGGCGGCAGCGGTTGTAGAAGCCCTCTATCCATTCGAAGATCGCGGTGGCAAGTTCTGTGCGAGTTTCCCACGTTCGGGAGTCGAGGAGTTCGAGTTGCATGGTTTCCTAGAACGACTCGACCAGGGAATTGTCGTAGTAATCGCCGACCGAACCCATTGAGGGGACGAGGCCGGCGTCGACGAGTCGGCGACCGAACGCCCATGACGTGAATTGCCTGGGCTCAACCGGTCAGTGCAACACCGTGATAGATGATCATGGTGGAGGTGCTGGCGATGGCGAGGCTGGGCCGTCCGGGCATGTCGCACGAGGACAGGCAGGAGTTGTGGGACCGGTGGGGGCGTGGGGAGTCGATCTCCGAGATCGCGCGGGCGATCCTGCGTCCGCCCGGGTCGGTGTTCACCGTGCTCAGGGGCACCGGTGGGTACGTTCCGGCGCCGCGGCGGCGTCGGGAGGGCTCGCTCACCCTCGCTGAGCGTGAGGAGATCTCCCGCGGCCTCGCGCGTGGGGAGCAGCACCCTCAACCAGAAGCCGCCTAAAAAGAGCTTGATCCACAGGTCTTGACGATTGCTCGGTCCGGTCCGGTCCGGTTCGGGAGACTCGGCATGACTGTGACGGGATACGCCAGCTGCTACTGGCGGTCAAGCTCCTGATCAGGCCGGCTGCTCCCGGCCGGACCGGCCCACGCAGTCTCACAGACAGAATTCGCGATCCCGCGACAGCAAGATCCAGAAATTCGTGCTCCGGGAGACGGCATGGGCAAGGCTCAGGCGCGGTGAGTGACTTCTCCGACACCTGGCCGTTCAACCGGACCGGGAGTCGAGGGCTTTGTTCACCGTGGTCGAGGAGGCACGTTCCGAGTGCAGTCTACAACGACCCGTCCGAAGATCATCGTGACCGCCGACGGGGCCGGGGTGGTGTCGCATGCCGGGTCGCGTCTGCTGGCCGATGTCGCCGACCGGACCACAATGACTGGCGAGTTGTCGCAGGCGCTGGCCGAGCGCTCCTTCGACCGTCAGTTGCCATTGCGAAGGGGATCTTCGGATCCCGCTATCGTCACCGACGCCCCCACACCCCGAGCAGACGAGCTACGGGCCTGTCCTGCGGCTACTGCAAGCTCGACGAGCGCACCCGCTGCTCCGGACGGTCGCTGACCCGCTCGCCAAACGACCCGTAGCGTGCGACCGAGGTCCAGCCTCGCGACCGGCACCTCCACCAGGGCGCCCACAGCCACGTCCGCCCCCACGACCAGCTCACTGAGCAGGGCGGGACCGCCGCCGGCCAGCACCGTGCTGCGGACCGCCGCGCTCGATCCGAGCTCCAGCAGAGGGGCCACGAGCCGCTCCCCGATCTCCGCGAGAGCACGCTCCGCGGTGTCCCGGGTTCCCGAGCCCTCCTCCCGGCTGATCAGCGGGGTCCGGGCAAGCTCCGCGGCTTCCACTGTGCGGCGACGGCGCGCCCACGGGTGGCCAGGCGCCACCACCAGCACCAGTCGGTCCTGCGCCACCGGCCGCCCGCGCAGGCCGGCGAGCACCCCGGGCGACTCGATGAACCCGACGTCGGCCGAGCCGCCCCGCACCATGGCGCACACCCGCGTCGAGTTGGTGACCTCCAGCCCGACCCGCAGCGTCGCGGCGCCAGCCCGCAGCTCGCCGAGCCAGGTCGGGAGCAGATGTTCGGCTACGGTCAGACTGGCGGCGACCGCGAGCTGAGCCGCGGACCGCCTACGCAGGGCCGCGGCCCCGTCGACCAGCGTGTCGAGTTCGTCGAGGACCCGCCGCGCCCATCCGGCGACGAGGTCTCCGCTCTCAGTCAGGGCCGATCCCTGCCGGGTTCGTACCAACAGTCGCACTCCGAGACGCCGCTCCAGGAGGCTGATCCGTTTGCTCGCGGCGGGCTGGGTGATGCCGAGCTCACAGGCCGCGGCGGTCAGGCTTCCCCGCTCGCCGACCAGGACGAGCAGACTCAACGACTCCGGATCGGGCCGCCAGGTCACGACGGCCATTCCCCACGGTGATGACGTCCGGCAAAGACGGCGGGTACCGGGCGACGTCGAGAGGGCGCACCGTCTGCGCCGTGACTACTGCGGATGACCGACCGGCCATTCCCCGCCGCGTGCGGCTCCGAACCTGCGCCCTGTTGCCGGGTCTGGCGTGCGCTGCCGCCGGGACCGCGATCGCGTTCGGCGTGAGCCGGCTGCTGCCGTCGGTGAGCGCCCTGACCGTCGCAGTCGTCTTGGGTGTACTGGTGGGCCAGGTTCTGCCGGAGTGCAGCCGGACCGGGCTGGGCTGGTCGACCCGGAAGTTCCTGCGGCTCGGGGTCGTGTTGCTGGGCCTGCAGCTCGGCCTCCGCGAGGTCTTCGGGCTCGGCGCCGGGACAGTGATCGCCGTTGTGGTCACCGTGCTGGTCGCATTCCTCGGCACACTTGCGCTGGGCCGATTGCTCGGGGTGTCCCGCGGCCTCAGCCTGATGGTCGCGACCGGGTTCTCGATCTGCGGTGCGTCCGCGATCGCGGCGATGGACAGCGTGACCGAGAACGACCGCGAGGACGTGGCCACCGGGATCACCCTCGTGACGCTCTACGGCAGCGCGGCCATCGCCCTCGTACCGCTGGTCGGCGGCGCGCTGCGACTCACTCCCGAACACCTCGGCGCCTGGGCAGGGCTCAGCGTGCACGAGGTCGCTCAGGTGGTCGCCGCGGCCTCGCCTGCCGGTGCCTCGGCCGTCGCCATCGCAGTGATCGTCAAGCTGACCCGCGTGCTGCTGCTCGCGCCGATGGTCGCCGGGGTGAGCGTGCTCGAGCGCCGCCGACGGGAAGCCGACACGGGGACCGGCGAGTTGCCGCCGATCGTGCCCCTGTTCGTCCTCGGATTCCTCGCGCTGATGCTGCTGCGCAGCAGCGGGATCATGCCCTTCGGCGTGCTGTCCGCCGCCCAGACCCTGACCACGCTGCTGTTCGCCGCCGCCCTGTTCGGGCTCGGTACCGGCGTCCGGCTCGGCCGACTGCTGCGCACGGGCCGCCGCGGCCTTGTGCTCGGTGCACTCTCGACCGTGCTCGTCGCAGTCGTCGGGTTCGGGGCGCTGGCCGTGGCGGGAGCCGTCTGACTCCCATGATCTGAACATAGACATCCAATGTACGGTCATTTCCGTCGTGGCAGCAAGAGGGAGCGCAGCCCTCAGTCGTACAGCCGGGCTCAGCTCTCATCCGAGTCAGTCGACAGCCTGGACCATGCAACCGACTGTGATGCATGCTACACGGCTCATCTCTGCATCTGCAGTTAGCTTCATTCACTGATAGACCCAGTCCGAGTCAACGAATGACAACGCTTCTCGGGAAGGACCGGCCGATGTCTGTCACGCACGACGGCGTGCCCATGCTGGGGGACGTCGTCACGAAGGACCGGGTCGTCATCCGGTTCGCGGGCGACTCCGGGGACGGGATGCAGTTGACCGGTGACCGTTTCACTTCGGAGACGGCGACGTTCGGCAACGACCTGTCGACCCTGCCGAACTTCCCCGCGGAGATCCGGGCTCCTGCCGGGACCCTGCCCGGGGTGAGCTCGTTCCAGCTGCACTTCGCCAACTACGACATCCTCACCCCCGGCGACCGGCCGGACGTGTTGGTGGCGATGAACCCGGCCGCGCTCAAGGCCAACATCGCCGACCTGCCCAAGGGCGGGGTGTTGATCGTCAACACCGACGAGTTCACCAA
>NZ_BAABGT010000092.1:0-36832 GCF_039541715.1 Pseudonocardia xishanensis | reverse complement strand
ACCGCGCTGACCGCGCTGACCGCGCTGACCGCGCTGACCGCGCTGACCGCGCTGACCGCACGAAACGTACCCCCACGCACCCGGAGCCCGTCCGATGACCGGCCTGACCCGCATGCTCGCCCTCGCCCGCCCCCGCAGTGCACGGTTCGTGGTCGGCGTGCTGTGGGGCGCCCTGGCCACCGCGTCCGGGGTCGGTCTGCTGTCCCTCGCCGCGTGGCTGATCGCGACCGCCGCCACCCGTCCCGCCGTGACCGCGCTGAGCGTGGCGGTCGTGCTGACCCGGGCGCTCGGGGTCACGCGTGGGGTCGCGCGCTACCTCGAACGCCTGGTCACCCACGACGCCGCGCTCCGCACCCTCGCCGATGCCCGCGACCGCGTCTACGCCCGCCTCGCCGCCACCGAGCCGATCCGCCGCTTCCGCAGCGGCGACCTCGTCTCGCGGCTGGTCAGCGACACCGACGCCACCCAGGACCTGCTGATCCGCGGCCTGACCCCACCACTGAGCGCCCTGCTCGTCGGCGGTGGGGTGGTCGCGCTGTCCACGGCGCTGCTCGCCGAGGGCGGGCTGCTGCTGCTCGGCGGCCTGCTGCTCGCCGGGCTCGCGGTCCCGCTGCTCGCCGCCCGCGCCGGACGCGGGCCCGCCCGCCGGACGGCCACCGCCCGCACCGAGCTGGCCACCACCCTCGTCGACACCCTGCACGGCGCCCCCGACCTGATCGCCTACGGCGCGATGGACCGGGCGCGGTCGCGCGTCGTCGCCGCCGACGAGGAGCTGACCCGGGTCGCCCGGCGGGACGCCGGCCTGCTCGGCCTGGGCGCGGGTGCGAGCGCGCTGGTCGCCGGGCTCACGCTGTGGGGGTCGCTGCTGCTCGGCGTCGCCGCGGTGGCCGACGGGAGGCTCGCGCCGATCCCGCTCGCGGTGCTCGTCCTCACCGCCCTGGCCGCCTTCGAGATCGTGGCGCCGCTGCCCGCCGCGGCGGCCCGGCTGGGCGCGGTCCGGGAGAGCGGGGACCGGCTCTCCGCCGTGCTCGACACCTCGCCCGCGACCCGCCCCGCCGACCCGACCCCGGTACCGTCGACCCCCGCCGACCTGGGGATCCGCGGGCTGCGCGCGGGGTACGGCGAGACCGAGGTGCTGCACGGGGTGGACCTGGACGTGCCCGCGGGGGCGCACGTCGCCGTCGTCGGGCCGAGCGGGGCGGGCAAGAGCACGCTGGCCGGGGTCCTGTTCCGGTTCGCCGACGCCACCGGCCGGGTCCTGCTCGGCGACGTGGACCTGCTGCGCCGGTCGCCCGACGCCGTCCGGCACGCCGTGAGCGGGGTCCCGCAGGACCCGCACGTCTTCGACAGCACCGTCCGGGAGAACCTGCGGTTGGCCGCCCCCGAGGCGACCGACGCCGCGCTGCGGGCGGTCCTGGAGCGCGTGCGGCTGGACCTGGGCCTCGACGAGCTCGTCGGCACGCACGGCCACCGGCTCTCGGGCGGCATGCGGCAGCGACTCGCGCTCGCCCGCGCGCTGCTGACCGACCCCGCCCTGCTGGTCCTCGACGAGCCGACCGCCCACCTCGACCCGGCCACCCGGGACGCCGTGCTCGACGACCTGCTCTCGGCCGCCGCCGGACGGTCCACCCTGCTGGTCACCCACGACCAGGCACTGCTGGACCGGATGGACCGGGTCTACGAGATCCGCGACGGGCGGGCTCAGCGCAGGGCTCTCAGCAGGACCACAGCCGGCCGCTGACACCCTCTCCCTCGTGCGACACCGTCTCGTTCCCCTGCTCGCCTCCGCCGCCGCGGGACTGGTCCTGCTGACGGGCTGCTCCTCGCCCCCCGCCACCGGCGAGGGCCCGGACCGTACCGCCGCCGGCGTCGACCTGTCCGAGGGCTGGGACTGGCAGCCGCAGGCCACCCCGCTGGAGCTGGGCGTCACCCACACCCAGAGCACGCTGGACGACCACGATCCGGCCGAGTCCAACGCCCGTGGCCAGGCCATCCTCGCCAAGAGCGCCACCTGGCAGAACGTGCACCTGATGGGCTTCGGCACCCTCAACCCCGAGCCGTCCCCCGGCGACTACGACTGGTCCAGCCTGGACAAGCGGATGAAGCTGGTCGAGGACACCGGTGCCAAGACGATGCTGACCGCCTGCTGCGCGCCGGACTGGATGAAGGGCGGCCCCGCGGGCCGGACGGACTGGGACGAGCTCGAGAAGGCGCCGGACCCGGCGTCGTTCCAGGCGTACGCCGACCTGGTCGCGCAGACCGTGCAGCGCTACCCGCAGATCGAGCGGGTGCAGGTGTGGAACGAGCTCAAGGGCTTCTTCCACCCGGAGTGGAACCGCTGGGACTACGAGGGCTACACCGACCTCTACAACCGGGTCTACGCCGCGGTGAAGCAGGTCCGCCCGGACGTGCTGGTCGGCGGCCCGTACCCGGTGATGATCAGCCTCACACCGGACGACACCAACGCCTCCAGCGAGCTCGCGGGCCCCTGGGGCAACGTCGACCAGCGGGTGCTCGACGCGCTGGACTACTGGTTCCGCCACAACCGGGGCGCGGACTTCCTCGTCGTGGACGGCGGCACCGCGGTCCGGAACGGGACGATCTCCGGGCGGCTGGACGACGCCGCCCGCAAGTTCGTCGACGTGGACCGCTGGCTGAGACAGCGCACCGACCTGCCGATCTGGTGGGCCGAGTTCTACCCGGACGTCCCGCAGGGCCAGGAGGCGTCGCCGACCAGCCAGGCGAGCGCCGCCGCCACGCTCTCCGCGGTCGACGCCTTCGCCCGCTCCGGCGCCGCCGGTGCCCTGCTCTGGGGCCCGCAGGGCTACGACCTGGAGTACGCCGCGCTGTGGACGGACGCGACCGTCTCCTCCGGCGGGGAGCCGACCCCGCTGACCGCGGCCTGGGAGTGGCTGGTCCCCCGGATGGCCGCGGGCGGCATGGAGCTGGGCACCTCGCAGACGCAGCCGCTGATCGCCTTCCGAGCCCCGGACGGCGGTGCGGTCGTGGTCAACATGAGCGACCAGGAGGTCCCGGTCGACGGCCGGGAGCCGCTCGCGCCCTACGCCATCGGCATCGCGCCCGCCAGCAGCTGAGCCCGGGAGCGGGGCGCCGACCCGGCGCCCCGCCCGGTGCCCCGCCCGGTGCCTTACGCCTTGGGCCCACCGGCGACGTAGATGACCTGGCCGGACACGAAGCCCGCGCGCTCGTCCACGAAGAACGACACCGTGTTCGCGATGTCCTCGACGTCGCCCGGGCGCTGCACCGGGATCTCGGCGGCACGGGCGGACTTGAACTCCTCCCAGTCCACGCCCAGGCGCTCGGCGGTGGCCTTGGTCATCTCGCTGGCGATGAACCCGGGCGCGATGCAGTTCGCGGTGATCCCGAACTTGCCCAGCTCGATCGCGAGCGTCTTGGTGAAGCCCTGCAGGCCCGCCTTCGCGGTGGAGTAGTTCGCCTGGCCGCGGTTGCCCAGCGCCGAGGTCGACGACAGGTTGACGATCCGGCCGAACTTGGCGTCCACCATGTGCTTCTGCACGGCGCGCGACATCAGGAACGAGCCCTTGAGGTGCACGCCCATGACGGCGTCCCAGTCGGTCTCGGTCATCTTGAACAGCAGGTTGTCCCGGGTGATGCCGGCGTTGTTGACCAGCACGGTCGGCCCGCCCAGCTCCTCGGCCACGCGGGTCACGGCGGCCTCGACCGCGGCGGCGTCGGACACGTCCGCACCGACCGCGATGGCCGTGCCCCCGGCGGCGGCGATCGCGTCCGCGGTGCCCTTGGCGGCGGACTCCTCCAGGTCGATCACGGCGACGGCGAAGCCGTCCTGCGCCAGGCGCAGCGCCGTGGCCGCCCCGATCCCGCGCGCCGCGCCCGTCACGATCGCGACCCGCTGCCGGCTCTCCGCCATGTTCTCGTCTCCTTCGACTGTCGAACCACCACGCCTGTCCGGTCGATCAGTGCTCTGATCTTCGACCGACCAGGCGATCCTCGCACCGGGCCACCCGGTGTGCGCAACCACGTGTCGCCCGCGCCACGTCCCAGAATGGTGCGACTGCATTACAGTGCCCGCCATGACGGTACTGGAGCGGTTCTCGCTCAGCGGCAGAGTGGCCATCGTCACCGGCGCGTCGTCCGGTCTCGGGGTGGCCTTCGCGAAGGGTCTGGCGGAGGCGGGGGCGGACGTCGTGCTCGGCGCCCGGCGGGTCGACCGCCTCGAGGAGACCCGGAAGCTCGTCGAGGCCGAGGACCGGCGCGCGCTGTGCGTGGCCACCGACGTGGCCCGCCAACCGGACTGCCAGGCCCTGGTGGACGCCGCCATGGCCGAGTTCGGCCGGGTGGACGTGCTGGTGAACAACGCGGGCATCGGCACCGCGGTCCCGGCGACCCGGGAGACGGTCGAGGAGTTCACCCAGGTCATCGACGTGAACCTGAACGGCTGCTACTGGATGGCGCAGGCCTGCGGACGGGTGATGCAGCCCGGCAGCAGCATCATCAACATCTCCAGCATCCTGGGCCTGACCACCGCGAGGCTGCCCCAGGCGGCGTACGCGGCGAGCAAGGCCGGGCTGATCGGGCTGACCCGCGACCTGGCCCAGCAGTGGGGAGGGCGCAAGGGGATCCGGGTGAACTCCGTGGCCCCGGGCTTCTTCGAGTCCGAGATGACGGACCAGTACAAGCCGGGCTATCTCGAGCAGATGATGGAGCGGATCCCGTTGGGCCGCAAGGGCGACCCCGAGGAGCTCGCCGCGGCCGTCGTGTTCCTGGCCAGTGCGGCGGGCGGGTACGTCACCGGCCAGACGATCGCGGTCGACGGCGGCATCACCGTCACCTGAGTCGCCCGGCGCTCACTCGAGGACGACGGTGCGCAGGTCCAGCCTGCGCAGCACGCGGTCCGCGGCCTCGGGGTCCACGCCCCGTCACCGCGGGCCGCGAGGAACTCGGCCCGCGCCGCGGACAGCGCGTCCGCCTCGATCGCCTGCACGGTGTGCCTGCGCTCGCGGATGGCCCGGAACCGGTGGCGGACGGAGCCCCGTTCCCGGCGGGGGCGGCGCTGACCCTGATCGCGGTGTCGGTGCTGGTCGCGCGGTGGCTGGTCCGGTGGCGCGCAGCAGCATCTCCACCGGCACAGCCTGCCACCGCGATCGGTGCCATGATCGGGAGCCATGAGCCACGACCCCTACAGCGAGCTGCCCGAGGTCCCGTCGTTCGACGTGACCAGCACCGACGTCGTCGACGGCGGCACGCTCGACACCCCCCAGCTCTCCGGCATCTTCGGCGCGGGCGGCGCGGACGTCTCCCCCGCGCTGACCTGGAGCGGATTCCCGCCGGAGACGAAGTCGTTCGTCGTCACCTGCTACGACCCGGACGCGCCCACCGGGTCCGGCTTCTGGCACTGGGCGGTCGTCGACCTGCCCGCGTCCACCACCTCGCTGCCCACGAACGCGGGCGACGAGGGCGCCGACCTGCCCGGGTCCGCCTTCACGCTGGCCAACGACGGCGGCCTCAAGCGCTTCCTCGGCGCCGCCCCGCCGCCCGGGCACGGCCTGCACCGGTACTACTTCGTGGTGCACGCGGTGGACGTCGAGTCGCTCGGCGTCCCGGAGGGCGCCACCCCGGCCTTCCTCGGCTTCAACCTGTTCAGCCACACCCTCGCCCGCGCGACGATCGTCGCCACCCACGAGAACAAGGGCTGATGCCCGACGGGCGCGGCGGGCTCCGCGGCGATAGCGTGCCCGCCGTGCCCGACATCACCGAGCTGATCCTCGACGACCACGAGTGGTTCCGCCGCCGGTTCGCCGAGCTCGACGAGCTTCGTGCCGCCGACGCCGACCCCTCCGCCCTGCGCGGGCTCTGGCGCCCGCTGGCCGACCTGCTGGACGTCCACGCCGAGGCCGAGGAGCGGATCTTCTACCCGCAGCTGCTGCGCCGGGGCGAGAACGACCCGCAGGAGGAGACGCTCGACGCCATCGGCGACCACAACGACATCCGGGACGGCGTGCGCGCGGCCGACCGGCATCCCGTCGGGAGCGCAGGCTGGTGGGAGGGCGTCGACGCGGCCCGCGCCGCCAACGACGAGCACATGGGCGAGGAGGAGAACGAGGGTCTCCCGGACTTCCGCCTCCACGCCCACAGTGGACTGCGCGAGTCGCTCGGGGCACAGTTCACCGCGTTCAAGAAGCGGCACGAGGGCACGAGGGGGCTCGACGTGGTGGACAAGGACCCCCAGGCCTACGTGGACCGCATCGAACGCGAGATCACCCCGCCGTCCGACTTCTCCGGCGACACCTCTCTCGGCATCGGCAGCCTGCGCCCCCGCTGACCTCACCACTTAGGAGCACGACCCGTGACCGCACCCTCCGACCACCTGCTCAGAGCGCACGCCCCGATCCCCACCGAGTCCTGGAAGGCCATCGACGAGGAGGCCCGGGAGCGGCTGACCCCGCTGCTGGCGGCCCGCAAGGTGGTCGACTTCGTCGGCGCGGGCGGCTGGCACCGGTCCGCCTACTCGCTGGGCCGCACCGCCCCGCTCGCCGGGCCGCCGCCCGGCGTCGCGGGCGCCACCGAGGTGCGCACCCGTGCGCGCCGCGTGCAGCCGCTGTCCGAGATCCGCGTCCCGTTCACCGTCAGCCGGGACGAGATCGACGACGTCCAGCGCGGGGCCGCCGACCCGGACTTCGACGACCTGGCCCGCGCGGCCCGCGTCGCCGCCGAGATCGAGAACCGGGCGGTGTTCCACGGCTGGCCCGCGGCCCAGATCGAGGGCATCGCGGACACCACCCCGTACCCCTCGGCGGCGCTGGGCGAGGACTGCCTGCAGTGGCCCGGGATCGTGGCACGCGGGGTGGACGCGCTGCGCCGCAACGGCATCGGCGGCCCGTTCGCGCTGTGCGTGGGTCCGGCGCTCTACACGAAGATCGTGGAGACCACCGAGCTCGGCGGCTACCTGCTGCTGGACCACCTCACGAACATCCTCGGCGGCCAGGTGATCTGGTCGGTCGGCGTGGACGGGGCGGTGCTGGTGAGCGCGCGAGGTGGGGACTTCGTGCTGGACGTCGGGCAGGACCTCGCGGTCGGCTACAGCCACCACGACGCGGACACGGTCCACCTCTACATCGAGGAGAGCCTCACGTTCCGGGTGCTGGAGCCGGACGCCGCGTACGTCCTCACGATCTGACGGATCCCGCGCAGACGTGCGAACGCCCTCCCACCCGAGTGGGAGGGCGTTCGCACGTCCGGGGTCAGACGGTGAGCAGCCGGTCGAAGAAGCTGCGGTAGCGGCCCAGCGCCTGGCGCAGGTCCTCGGTGGAGGCCTGCTCGTCGCGCAGGTCCGCTTCGAGCTCGGAGCGCTGGCGGGCGAAGAGCTGGGCGACGTCGTCGAGGACGCGGCCGACGAGCTCGTCGGCCTCCTTGACGGCCCCGCGGGGCTCGTCGACGAACCCGGCCTTCAGCGTCTCCCACCGGCGGCGGTACTCCTCGGCGCGGTCCGTGGCGACGAGGGAGGTGCCGTGGTCTCGGCTCCCGTCGGGGCCGTGGCCGTTGCGGTCGTGCGCGCCGACCTGGTCGTGGGCGCCGACGTGCGCGCCGTCCCGGCCGTGGCCGGTTCCGTGGTCGACGCGGTCGTGGCCGTCACCGTGGCCGGTTCCCGGCTCGCTCCACTCGGAGCCCCGGCGGTCGTCGGTCGCGTGCGCGCCCGACGTGGGGCGGGTGTCCGTGACACCGGTGGTGGGTGACCCGTCGGCGGCCTGGTGCCCGTCGCGGAAGCCCTGGGTCCCGCCGCCCGCGTCCTGTCGCTGGTCGTGCAGCCGCTCCCGGCCGCCGTCGACCTCGGCGTCTCGGCGGACGTCCACGGGCGCGTCGGCGGGGCGCATCCGCTGCGCCTGCCGCTGGTCCTGCGTCCCGTCGACCGGCCGGTCGTAGCCGGGGTCGCGGGCGTCCTCGCTCGTCGGACCGTCCTGGGGCGAGCGGGGGGCGGGGGTGTCGACAGCGCTGTCGGCGCGGCGGTCGTGGGTGTCCACCGGGCCGGTGTCGTCCCTGGCGGGCTCGTCCCGCCCGAGGACCTTGTCCATGAAGCTGCGGTCGTCGCTCATCGTGAGGCTCCTTGAGTCGTTCGGGTGAGGGCGGGAGTCAGGCGCTGGTGCTCGTGCGGCCCGAGTCGCCCTCCAACAGCGCCTGCACCAGCTCCCGGTACGCCGTGACGGCGGAGCGCAGGTCCTCGGTGTCCGCGCCGTGCTCGCGGTGGGCGGCGCCGATGCGGCGGGCCTCGCGGTAGCGCTGGACGACCTCCGGGTGGTCGACGGACACGTCCTCGGCGCGCCGCGACGCGTCGTCGACCGGGTACCCGCGGGCGGAGAGCAGCTCGTCCACCAGGTTGTCCGCGTGCTCCACGGCCCGGCCGGGGTCGTCGACGAACTCGCGCTGGACGTCCGTCCAGCGGTGTTCGAAGGTCTCGCGCTCGCGCGGCTCGAGCTCGCGGAGCGTGATCGAGCGGTGGCGCTTCTCGCGCTCGGCGAGGATCCGGTCGGTCTCGGCCGCGTCGCCGGTCTCGGCCAGCTGGTGGTCGTACTCGGGCCCGAAGCGCTCCCGGAGGCGCTCGCTGCGCCGCTTGCCACTGCGCGACCACGCGACGGCCACGAGGGCCAACAACGCGATCACCGCCACGACGATCACTAGGATGACTGTGGTGCTGCTCATGGTGGTGGGGTGCCCGTTCGCCGCGGTCACGAATCGTCATCGCAGCCCGAAGTTGTGATGGCTGCCACACTGAATCGAGTGAGGGTGAACCGGACCGTGCCATCGGAACGACGCGACTCCGCTGACGGAACGGCGGCCGCCGAGGCCCCGGGGGCGGCCGAGCGCATCGACGCCGCCGCGGACGAGCTGTACGGCGTCCCCCCGGACGACTTCGTCCCGGTGCGGGACGAGCTGGTCGCCGAGGCGCGTGAGGCGGGCGACAAGGACGCGGCGAAGGCGATCGGCAGGCTCCGGCGTCCGACGCAGGCGGCGTGGTTGTCCAACCTGCTGGCCCGAGAGCGCGGGGACCAGCTCGACACCCTGCTCGACCTCGCCGACTCCCTGTCCACCGCTCAGCGCTCACTCGACGGGCCGCAGCTCCGTCAGCTGTCCGCGCAGCGATCCAAGCTCGTCGGCGCGATGGCGAAGGAGGCGCGTCGGATCGCGGCGGCGGACGGGCACCGGGTGACCGAGACCGTCGAGCGGGACCTGCGCGGGATCCTCGACGCCGCACTGGCCGACCCGGACATCGCCGACGAGGTGCGCTCCGGGCGGCTGACCCGCACGATCAGCTGGTCGGGCTTCGGCCCGGACTCCGGCGAGGCGTCGTCCGGCGGGTGGGGCACGCCGCGGGACCCGGCCGCCCCCCGTGAGCCGCGCGAGCGCCGGGCCCCGCGCACCCCGCGCCGCCCCGCTCCGGGGCGACCGGGCCACGGCCTGCCGGGTGTCGAGCCGCGCCACCGCGGCCGCCGCCCCGGTCTCGGCGACGGGGACGACCGGCCCGGCGAGGCGGTCGACGAGTCCGGCACCCAGCCCGCCGCCGAACCCGCCGCCGCCGAATCCGCCGCTGCCGAGTCCGCCGACGGGGGTTCGGCCGCCGAGCGGGAGCGGGCCGAGCGGGAGCGCCGGGAGCGGGAGGAGCGGGAACGTCGCGAACGCGAGGCCGCACGCGCGGAGGCGAGGGAGGCCGTCGAGCAGGCCCGGCGCGCCGCGGGCCGGGCCGCGGACGCCCACGAGGACACCGCCGCCGCCCTCCGGGACGCCGAGTCGGACCGGGACGAGGCCACCGCGCTCGTCGAACGGCTCACGGCGGAGCTGGAGCGGGCCCGCGAGGCCCGCGCCGCCGCCACGGCGACGGTGAAGGACGCCGCCCAAGCCGAACGCGAGGCGAGCCGCGCCTCCCGGGACGCCGCCGCGGGACTCGCCCGAGCCGAAGCCCGCCTCGCCGAGCTGGACGACTGACCCGACGGCCCCGGTGTCCGGCCCGCTAGGGGGTCTCGTCGCGGAGGGTGCGTTTGAGGACCTTGCCCGTGGGGGTCTTCGGGAGCTCCCGGTCCCACCAGACGATCCTGGTCGGGGCGGCGAAGCTCGCCACCCGGTCCCGCACCACGGCCCGCAGCTCCGCCTCGGCCTCGCTCGTGCCGCCCGCGCCCGGGGTCGGGCGGACCGCCGCGGCGACCTCCTCCCCCAGCGTCTCGTGCGGGATCCCGTAGACCGCCACCTCCGCCACCCACGCCACCTCGTGCAGCGCGGCTTCGACCTGGGCGCAGTAGACGTTCTCGCCGCCGCGGATCACGACGTCCTTCAGCCGGTCCACCACGTGCACCCAGCCCGCCCGGACGAACCCGAGGTCCCCCGTCCGGAACCAGCCGTCGACGAACGCGCCCGCGTCCGCGTCCGGATTGCGCCAGTACCCCGACACCACGGTGGGGCCGCGGAACCAGAGTTCGCCGACCTCCCCCTCCGCCGTGTCCACACCGGACTCCGGGTCGACGACGCGCAGCTCCGCGCCCGGCGCGGGCCGCCCGACGCTGTCCGGGTGCGCCACGAAGTCCACGGACACGTTGGCGCAGATCGCCGAGGTGGTCTCGGTGAGGCCGTACCCGTTCGTCGCGTACGGGCCCAGCTCGCGCCCGATCCGGCTCACCAGCTCACCGGGGATCGGCGCGCCGCCCATCGCGAACCGGGTCAGCGTGCCGAGCTCGTCCGGGTGCGCGATCGCGTCCTCCGCGAGCTCGCGCAGGGTCGTCGGGACGCCCGCCGCGCCGGTGAGGCGGTGCTCGCGGACCAGGCGGCGGGCCTCGTCGCGGTCCCAGCGGTACATCGTGGCCAGCGAGCCGCCGTTGAGCACCTGGCCGTAGAGGCTGTTCAGCCCGGCGATGTGGAACAGCGGATAGGTGAGCAGCACCCCCGTCGGGCCGCTCGGGGCCACCCCGCGCGCCGCCGCCCCGGCCCGGGCGGCGAGCATCGTGTTCAGCGCGTTGGTGACGTGGTTGCGGTGGCTGTGCACCGCGCCCTTGGGCCGCCCGGTGGTGCCGGAGGTGTACAGGATCGTGGACGGGTCGTCCGGGCCGACCGTCACGGGCGGTGGCCCGACCGTCGGGTCGACGGCGGCGAGGAGCTCGGTCCACGAGCGCGCGGGCGAGTCCCCCGTGCCCCGCACCCGGACCAGCGGGACCTCGACGCGCCCGGCCAGCGCCGCGGTCCGCTCCTCGTCCGCGATCACCACCCGCGCGCCGGAGTCCTCGACCGCCCAGGCCAGCTCGACACCCGTCCACCAGGCGTTCATGGGCACGACGACCAGCCCCGCGAGCTGCCCGGCCCAGAAGGCGACGCTCCACTCCGGCAGGTTCCGCATCGCGATCCCGAACCGGTCCCCCGGGGCGAGCCCGTACTCGGTGAGCAGCGTATGGGCCAGGGCGTGGACCTCGCGCAGGTGCTCGGCGTAGGTCCGGCTCTCGTCCCGGTAGTACGAGTGCGGCCGGTCGGCGAAGGCCGCCGAGTCCGTGATCATCTCGGCCAGGGTGTGCGGCCCGCGGACGTAGACCCGCATCGGGATCCCGCCGACGACCTCCTCCCGGAGGGCGAACTCGGAGTCGGTGGCGGTCAACCTGCTGAGCTCGCGGCCGACCGGCGAGCTCTCGGCGGTGTCTTCCCTGACGGTGCCCATCAACGATCACTGTGCCACGTGACAGGGTCGTGGGGTGCGCGATCTCCGAGCATTCCCCTGGGGCCGGTGGGCGCTGCTGGTCGTCCTCACCGTCGGGGTGACGGCCCTGCTGCAGCTGTTCGGTGTCCCCTCCCCCGCGCTGTTCGCGGGGCTGGCGGTGGGGACTGTGCTCGCGCTGGTCGGGGTGGCTCCGGAGCGGGTCGCGAAACCGGTGACGGCCGGGGGCCAGGCCGTGATCGGCGTCGTCATCGGCATCCTGGCGCGGCCGGACACGCTCTCCGCGGTCGCCGCGGACTGGCTGCCGGTGCTGCTGGTCAGCCTGGGCACGCTCGTCGTCAGCATGGCCGCGGGGCTGCTGCTGGGCCTGCAGCGCGGGGTCTCGCCGCTCACCGGGATGCTCGCGCTGACCGCGGGTGGGGCGTCCGGGCTGGTGGCCGTCACCCGCGAGCTCGGCGGCGACGAGCGCATCGTCTCGGTGATCCAGTACCTGCGCGTCGGGATGGTCACCGCGACCATGCCGATCGTGGCGACGGCGGTGTTCGGGGCCGCGCACGTCGGCGTCGGGAGCGGGGCGCAGCCCGCCTCCGCGCCCTGGTACCTCGGGCTGCTGCTGGTGGCGGTGTGCTCGCTGGTCGGCGTTCCCGTCGCGGCCCGGCTGCACGTACCCGCCGGGGCGCTGCTCGGGCCGATGATCGTCGCACTGGCCCTGAGCCTGGGCGGGCTGACCTTCGGCGCGACGGTGCCCGAGCCGCTGGTCGACGTGGCGTACGCCGTCATCGGCTGGCAGGCGGGCCTGCGCTTCACCCGGGCCGCGCTGCGCACCGTGCTCCGGGTCCTTCCGGCGGCCACGGCCCTGATCCTGGCGATCGTCGCGGCCTGTGCGGGGCTCGGCCTCGTGCTCTCCCGGGCCACCGACGCCTCCCTGCTCGACGGCTACCTGGCCACCACCCCCGGTGGCGTCTACGCCGTGCTGGCCACGGCGATCTCCTCCGGCGGGGACGTGACCTTCGTGGTCGCCGTCCAGGTGCTGCGGGTGATCCTCATGCTCCTGGTCGCCCCGTTCCTCGCCCGGCTGGTGGGGCGGCGGTGGGGTTCTCGGGGGAGCTGAGCTCCGCCAGGCTCCGCCCGGTCGTGCGCGGCCCCAACACCCCGACGTCCACCGCCACGATCACCATCGCCGCCGCGATCGCGACGAACACCGCCGTCGGGCCCGCCGAGTCCAACAGCGGGACCAGCAGGAACGGCATCACCGCGGTGGCGAGCCGGGACAGCGAGTAGGCGACACCCGCGCCGGTCGCGCGCAGCGTCGTCGGGAAGAGCTCGCCCGAGTAGACGTGGAAGCCGTTGGAGAACAGGTTGCTGACCACGGTGTAGAGGAAGCCGAGCAGCACGATCGCCACGGCGTTCGTGGAGTACCCGAAGGCCAGGCCGAGCACGATCATCCCGATCGCCGCGCCGACGATCATGGTCTTGCGCTCGATGCGCTCCATCAGCGGGATCGACAGCGCCGAGCCGAGCGGGTAGCCGAGGAAGCTGAGCGCGGTGAACGTCAGGCCCTGCACGACGTCGTAGCCCTTGGCCGCCAACACCAGCGGCACGAGCGTGCCGAAGCCGTAGTAGCCGAAGGTCTGGAACAGCTGGAAGATCCACAGCATGATCGTCCGACGGCGCCAGGGCACGCGGAACAACGCGCGCACCGGTTCGCGGCGGACCGGCCCGGTGTCCGCCACCGGGCCCAGCGCAGGCAGGGGGCCCGCCTCCGCCTCGAAGCGCCGCACGACGGCGTCGGCCTCCTCGGCCCGCCCGACCGAGGCCAACCAGCGGGGCGACTCGGGCAACCCGCGGCGCATCAGCCAGCAGATGAGCGCGCCGAGCCCGCCCAACAGGAACATCCACCGCCATCCCGCCAGCCCGAGGAGGGTGTGCGGGGTGATCACCCGGGCGAGCAGCCCGGCGACCGGGACGCCGCAGAAGCCCAGCGTGTAGGCCCAGGCGATCATCCGGCCGCGGCGCTTCGCGGGGAGCAGGTCGGAGAGGTAGGCGTCGCACAACGGCAGCTCGGCCCCGATCCCCACCCCGGCCAGGAAGCGGAAGACGATCAGCAGCTCGACGTTCGGGCTGAACGCCGCCAGCACCGAGAACAGCGAGTACAGGCCCAGGGTCAGGAAGAACGCCCGGCGCCGCCCCACCCTGTCGGCCAACCGGGACAGCGTGATCGCCCCGACGAACGCGCCCACGAACGCCGAGGCGAGCACGAGCTTCTGGGCGATGCCGGTGACCCCGAACTCCTTGCCCAGGACCGTGGCGAGGGTGCCGGCGAGGAACACCTCGTAGAGGTCGAAGAACATCCCGATCCCCACCGCCACCAGCGCGAACCGGTGCCCGCGCGTGATCGGCAGCCGGTCCATCCGGGCGTGGACCTCCGCCACCGTGGTGCGTGCCGCAGTCGTCATCGACCCACCTCCGGTCCGCATGGTGGGCACGGGAACCGGTGGCGCGCAGGGCGAGCGCGTGTTATGTCCTGATGATCCGGCCCGCGGGTGGCTCCGGGACGCGGTCGGGGTGCAGGGCCCAGGCCAGTGCCTCGATCCCGTCGACCAGGCCGGGGCCCGCCTTGACGACGTACCCGGCGGAGTCGACCGCGACGACCGGCACGCCGGGGAAGCGGTCGCGGACCGGCTCGGACTGGGCCACGGCGTCGTCGAGGCCGAACCCGCACGGCGCGACCACGACGACCTCCGGCTCCAGCGCGGCCAGCTCCGCCCACTCCGCCGCGACGCTCCGCCCGCCCTCGATCCCGGCCAGCGGCTCGCCGCCCGCGCGGCGCACCAGCTCGGGCACCCAGTGGCCGGGGACGTAGGCGGGATCGGTCCACTCCAGGATCAGCGTGCGCGGGCGCGGGGCGCCCGCCACCGCACCCTCGACCGCCCGCAGCCGGGCGTGCAGGCCGTCGACCAGCGCGGACGCCCGGTCGTCGGCTCCCGCCGCCGCACCGACGCTCGTGATCGCGGCCAGCACCTCGTCGAGCGTGTGGGGGTCCACGGAGACGACCTGGGCCGCCGTCCCGATCTCGGCCAGCGCCTCCTGCACGGTCCCCGCGGGCAGCGCGCAGACCCGGCAGAGGTCCTGGGTGAGGATGAGGTCGGGGGCCAGCTCGCGCAGCGCCGCCCGGTCCAGCTCGTACATCGGCAGGCCGGACGCCGCCCGCTCGGCCACCCACGCGTCGATCTGCTGCGGGGCCAGCCCGGCGGGGATCGCGGTGTCCACGACCACCGGCACCCCGGGCGCCTCGCACTCGAAGGTCACGGCGACCAGCGACTCGGCCGACCCGAGCCTGCAGACGATCTCGGTGGCGGCGGGCAGCAACGACGCGATCCGCATGGCGCGAGCCTACGGGCAGATGATGTGCCCGGCCCCGGAATGCGGCAGGCTGACACCCGCACGCGACCGCTGTAGGAGGCGACTGATGGCCAACCACCCGCGGGCGGGGACACCCGCCCTGCCCGAGGACCTCGTCGACGTCCCCGCGCTGCTCGCCGCGTACGCCGACGTGCACCCCGACCCGGCGGTCGCCGAGCAGCGGGTCGCCTTCGGGACCTCCGGGCACCGCGGGTCGGCGCTCTCGGCCACCTTCAACGACGACCACATCGCCGCCACCAGCCAGGCCATCGCCGAGTACCGCGCGCAGCAGGGCACGGACGGGCCGCTGTTCCTCGGCAAGGACACCCACGCGCTGTCCGACCCGGCCTGGGTCACCGCGGTGGAGGTGCTGTCCGCCAACGGGGTCCGGGTGCTCGTGGACTCCCGGGACGCCTGGACGCCCACCCCCGCCGTCTCCCACGCGATCCTCACCCACAACGCCGGCCGGACGAGCGGGCTCGCGGACGGCGTCGTCGTCACGCCGTCGCACAACCCGCCGCGAGACGGCGGCTTCAAGTACAACCCGCCGGACGGCGGTCCCGCGGGCACGGACGCCACCGGCTGGATCGCCGACCGCGCGAACGCACTGCTCGAAGCCGGGCTCGCGGGTGTGCGGCGGACGCCGGTGGAGCGCGCCGAGCGCGGCACGTACGACTTCCTCGACGCCTACGTCAGCGACCTCGGGTCCGTCGTGGACCTCGAGGCCATCCGGTCCGCGGGCGTGGTGCTGGGCGCGGACCCCCTCGGCGGGGCGTCCGTGGACTACTGGGGCGCCATCGCGGAGCGGTACAAGCTGGACCTGACGGTGGTGAACCCGAACGTCGACCCGGCCTTCGCGTTCATGACGCTGGACTGGGACGGCAGGATCCGCATGGACTGCTCCTCCCCCTACGCCATGGCCTCGCTGGTCGCGGGCAAGGACCGCTTCACCATCTCCACCGGCAACGACGCGGACTCCGACCGGCACGGCATCGTCACCCGGGACGCCGGGCTGATGAACCCGAACCACTACCTCGCCGTCGCGATCGGCTATCTGTACTCGCACCGGTCGGGCTGGCCCGCGGGCGCCGCCGTCGGCAAGACGGCGGTGAGCTCGTCGATGATCGACCGGGTGGCCGCGGACCTGGGCCGGGAGCTGATCGAGGTGCCCGTCGGGTTCAAGTGGTTCGTACCCGGCCTGCGGGACGGCAGCATCGCCTTCGGTGGCGAGGAGAGCGCCGGGGCCTCGTTCCTGCGCACGGACGGGCGGCCGTGGTCGACGGACAAGGACGGGATCATCCTGTGCCTGCTGGCCGGGGAGATCACCGCGGTGACCGGGAGGACTCCGTCGGAGCACTACGCCGCGCTGACCGAGCGGTTCGGGGCGCCCGCCTACGCCCGGATCGACGTCGCCTGCTCCCGGGAGGACAAGGCGAAGCTGGGAAGGCTGTCCGCGTCGGACGTCAGCGCCACGTCCCTCGCCGGTGAGGACATCACGGCCCGGCTCACCACCGCACCCGGCAACGGGGCGGCGCTCGGCGGGCTGAAGGTGACCACGGAGAACGGCTGGTTCGCGGCCCGCCCCTCCGGCACCGAGGACGTCTACAAGGTCTACGCGGAGAGCTTCCTCGGGGCGGAGCACCTCGCTCGGGTCCAGGAGGAGGCACAGCAGGTCGTGAAGGGGGCACTGGGTGAGTAGGAAGCACGTGGGGCTGGGGATCGACATCGGCGGCTCCGGGATCAAGGGCGCGCCGGTCGACCTGGACAAGGGCAAGCTGGCGGACGACCGGCTGCGCATCCCCACGCCGCAGCCGTCCACTCCGGAGGCCGTCGCCGAGGTCGTCGGGCAGATCCTGGACCACTTCGGCTGGAAGGAGCCCTTCGGCTGCACCTTCCCCGCGGTCGTCCGGCACGGCGTCACCCAGACCGCGGCGAACGTCGACCAGTCCTGGATCGGCGCGGACGCGCACCACGTGATCAAGTCGGTGACGGGCCGCAAGGCGCTCGTGGTCAACGACGCGGACGCCGCGGGCGTCGCCGAGGTGGAGTTCGGCGCGGCCAAGGGGCACAAGGGGACCGTGCTCGTCTCCACCCTCGGCACGGGCATCGGGTCGGCGCTGGTGCTCGGCGGGCGGCTGGTGCCGAACACCGAGTTCGGCCACCTGGAGCTGGACGGGCACGACGCCGAGACCCGCGCCGCCGACTCCGCCCGCGAGCGGGAGGGCCTGTCCTGGGAGGAGTGGGGCGCCCGCCTCACCCGGTACTTCCAGCACATCGAGAACCTGCTCTGGCCGGACCTGATCGTGGTCGGCGGCGGGGTGAGCAAGAAGTTCTCCCGCTGGAGCCCCTACGTGAGCACCCGGACCGAGCTGGTACCCGCCGAGCTGCTCAACGAGGCGGGGATCATCGGGGCGGCGCTGCTGGCGCACGAGTAGCCGGGGTCGGGCGCTCCAGCCTCCGCACCGATGTGCGGTTCGTCCCACCCTCGTCGCCTACCTCTGGACCAGCTTCTCCACGGTCGAGCGGGCTCCTTCGCGGTGCAACGAGTCCAGCGCCCAGAGGTAGGCCTCGCGGAACCGCTCGTGTTGCGCCAGGTCCCCGAACACCGCGGAGTTCTCGATGAAGGCGGTGGGGTTCTCGCGCTGCGACCGGGCGAGTGGCACGAGGGTCTCGGCGAGGCGGTCCTGGACCTCGATCGGCTCGCCCTTCTCGTCCACCCCCTCCGCGTAGCGGGCCCACCCCGCGACGACCGCGGTGGCCCGCTCCAGCTCCCCGCCGTGCTCCAGCTGGTGCCGGATGACCGGGAGCACCCACAGCGAGATGCGGTCCGAGCTGCCGAAGTTGATGCGCACCAACGTGTCCGCGACGCCGGGGTTGGCGAAGCGCTCCAGCAGCGTGGTCTTGTACTCGTCGAGGTCCACGCCGGGCACCTCGTCGAGTGTGGGGGTGCCCTCGCGGTCCATGTAGGCGCGGATGAACCGGGCGAACAGCGGGTCGCCTGCGACCTCGTGCACGTACCGGAACCCGGCGAGGAAGCCCAGGTAACCCAGGCTCTGGTGACCGGCGTTGAGCAGCCGGAGCTTCATCAGCTCGTACGGCACGACGTCCTCGACGAGCTGCACCCCGACGTCCTCGAAGGGCGGGCGGCCCGCCGTGAAGTGGTCCTCGAGCACCCACTGGGTGAACGGCTCGCAGACCACCGGCCAGCCGTCCTCGAGGCCGAACTCGTCCTTCAGCCGCTGCGTGTCCTCGGGGCTGGTCGCCGGGGTGATCCGGTCGACCATGGAGTTCGGGAAACCGACGTTCTGCTCGATCCAGGTGGCCAGCTCGGGGTCCTTGAGCCGCGCGAACGCCGAGAAGGTGCGGGCGGCGGTGTCCCCGTTGCCCTGGATGTTGTCGCAGCTCATGATCGTGAAGCCGGGCAGGTTCCGGGCCCGGCGGCGGCTCAGCGCCTCGGTGACCAGGCCGAACACGGTGGCGGGCTCCGCGCCCTCGGCGAGGTCGGCGCGGATGCCGGGGTCGTCGGCGTCGAACTCGCCGGTGACCTGGTCGATCGTGTAGCCGCCCTCGGTGATCGTGAGGCTGACGATCCGGGTCGACTCGGCGGCCATCTTCTCGATCACGGCCTCGGGCGAGTCCGGCGCGTAGAGGTACTCGACGATCGAGCCGATCACCCGCGGGTGGAGCGAGCCGTCCGCCTGCTTCACCACCAGGGTGTAGAGCCCGTTCTGGTCGGTGAGGACCTGCTGCATGCGGCGGTCCCCCGGCAGCACGCCGATCCCGCAGATTCCCCAGTCCAGGGCCTCGCCCTCGTTCATCAGGGCGTCGACGTACATCGCCTGGTGCGCGCGGTGGAAGCCGCCGACTCCGAAGTGGACGATCCCGACCCGTACCGCACTCCGGTCGTAGGTGGGGACCTCCACCCCGGCGATGTCCGGCAGCGTGCCTCCGGTCAGCGCGTGCATGGGTCCCCCTTCGTCGACCGTGACTGCGGCCCGACCCTAGTAGCTCCCGGACAGGGGGCGCAGTCCCCAGCTGCCGGTCCAGCGGTCCCCCGGCTCCAGCCGGACGAGGTCGGTGCCGGAGTTCAGCGCGTCCGGGGGGCAGGTCATCGGCTCGACGGCGACGGCCCGCCCGTGCTGGGGCATGTCGCTCGGGGTGAAGACCTGGACCCAGCCGAAGGCGGGGTCGGCCCAGAGCTCCACCCCGTTCCCGTCCGGGGCCGTGAGCCGGTGCCGGACGAGCCCGTCGGTGGGCTCGCAGTCGCCGAAGGCCGAGTCCAGTGTGGTCCCGCCGAGGGGGAACTCGCTGCTCGACAGCGGTTCGAGGGGGCCGCTGGGCAGCTGGTCGGTCAACGGCAGCGCGGCGCGGGCGGCGAGGGTGAGCGTGCAGTCGTCCGTCGGCGTGTCGCCGATCCGCAGGTAGGGGTGGAAGCCCAGGCCGAACGGGATCGGGCCGGAACCCTCGTTGGTGGCGGTGGTCTCGACGGTGAGCCCCTCGTCCCCGACCCGGTAGGTGACGGCGACGGTGACGGGCTGCGGCCACCCGTTCTGCGGCGCGACGGTCGCGGTGAGGGTGACCGCGGCGTCCGTCTGGTCCGCGGGGCGCCAGAAGGACTGGCGGAGCAGGCCGTGGATGGCGTTGCCCGCCTCCGGTTCGCTCAGCGCGAGCTGCTGCGCCCTGCCCTCCCAGCTCCAGCGGCCGCCCGCGACCCGGTTCGGCCAGGGGGCGAGCAGGGCACCGGAGCCGCGCGGCGGGCGGGAGCCGTCCGGCACGGGCTCGGTGTAGAGGGTGTCGCCGACCGCGAAGTAGCGCAGCCCGGCCCCGACCTCGCTCACAGCCGCACGGGCCGCACCCGAGACGATCGTGAAGTGCTCACCGCAGGGATCCATCACGGGCGTGATCCTGCCGGCCGGGTGAGTGGGGCTCCGGAGGCACCTTCGCCCTGCCCACACCCGTGCGCAGCCGCGACCGCGATCACCGCCCGGGGCGCCGCACGCCGTCGTGAGGACGCCGAGGCGACGACCGCGGCTCAGGCGGTGGGGGCGAGCTCGGCCTGCAGCGCGGCGGGGGCGCCGAGGTCGATCACGGTGACCTCGCCGGCCCGGCGGGCGAGGGGGGCGAGGTGCTCGTGGTGGGTGAACAGCAGCACCTGCCAGTCCGCGGCCAGCTCGGCGAGGACGGTGAGGGCGGCGGCGGCGCGGTCGTCGTCGAAGGTCATGAGGACGTCGTCCAGCACCACGGGGACGGCGGGCAGGCCCGCCGCGCGGCGCTCGGACTGCAGCTGCCGGATGCCCGCGAGGCGCAGGGCGAGGAAGACCTGGTCGGCGGTGCCCTCGGAGAGCTGGCCCGGGCCGAGCTCCTCGCCGTCCGCGCGGACGGCGACCAGCGTGCGGGACTCCCCCACCCCGGCCGGGCGCAGCGCGGTGAACCGCTCTCCGGTGAGCCGGGCCAGCAGCCCGCCCGCCTCCTCCAGCAGCGGCGAGGAGTGCCTGCGTTCGTAGCCCTCCAGCTCACGGCGCAGGGTCTCGCGCTGCAGGTGCACGACGACGTACCGCTCCGCCGCCTCGGCCGCGCGGGCCAGGTGCCCCTGGGCCTCGGCGTGCAACACGGCGGCCCCGTCCGCCCCCTCCAGGACCCGACGCCGGTCGCGGAGCCTGCCGAGCTGCTCCCACAGCTCCTCGGCCTCCCGGGTGAGCCCGCCCGCGGTCGCGCGGGCCCGGTCGAGGTCCTCGGCCAGTCCCGACTCCTCGACGCCCTCCGACGCCGCGACCAGCTCGTCCGCATCGAGGTCCGGCGCGGCGGTGCGGAGCAGCGCGAGCGCCGTCTCCTCCGCCGCGCCGATGCGGACGGCCTCGCGGCCCCGTTCGGCCGCGGCCTCCAGCCCGCCCTCCTCGGGGGTGGACGTCAGCCACAGTTCGACGGCGAGCCGGTCCAGCCGCCCCCGCGCCGCCGCGGCCTCGCGGCGGACCCGGCGGGCCTCGGCCTCCGTCTGCTCCACCAGGGCGTCCACGTGCCGGGCGGACACGGCGGCCTCCGCCGCGGTGCGGACGCGGTCGGCCAGCTCCGGCAGCGCGACGGCCGCCGGTGCGACCGCGCCGAGGTGCCGCTCGGCCAGCGCGGCGACCGCCTTCTCGTGGGCGGAGACGCGTGCGGCCAACCGTTTGGCCTCGGCCGCCGACGCGCGCGCCGCGGCCTCGGCGCGGCCGGCCTCGGCCAGCACCTCCTGCCGGGTGCGCCAGGCCGCGGGGCCCGCCTCGACCGGCCCCCCGGTGGCCCGGACGGCGTGCCTCCAGCGGAGCCGGACCTGCTCCAGGTCGTGGGCCCTGGCGTCGGACTCGGCGGCGGCACGCTCGGCGTCCGCCCGCAGCCGCGCGACGACCGTGCGCCGGTCCCGGGCGGCGTCCGCCTCGGCCTCGAGGTCCGCAGCCGCGCGGAGCAGGGCGTCCAGGTCGGCCCCGGGGCGGGGTCTGCCTGCCGCGGCCAACGCGGCGGCCAGCGTCCGGGTCTGCGCGGCCTCGTCCGCGGCGAGGTCGGCGGCGCGCGCGCGGGCGTGGTCCCGGTCGGCCAGCGCGGCGCGGGCGGCGAGCAGCGCGGCGCGGACGGTCTCCGCCTCGTCCGGGTGCGGGGCGGGGCAGTCGCCCCAGAGCACCGTCCACCGCTCGCGGGCCTCGACCCGAGCCTGCGCGGTCGCGGCGGCGGCCTCCTCCGCGGCGGCCAGCTCCTCCTCGGTGGCGGCCAGGTCCGTGCGGGCGCGGGTCAGCTCGGCCATCCGGTCCGCGGAGACGATCATCCCGTCCGCCAACCGGTCGGCCTCCCGCACCGCCCGTTCCACCGCGATCGCGGCCTCGGCCAGCGACATCCCAGGCTCCCCCGCGGTGATCCACTCGCGGGAAGCGGGGCGGTCGGAATCCGACCCCTCGGCTCCCGAGGTGTGGATCATGGGGGTGTGGTGGGCGGCGAGGAGGCGGTCGACGGCTGCGTCCCGGGCGCGGCGCGCTTCGGCCAGGGCGGCCGGATCCGCGGGGCCGCCGTCTCCGACCAGCCTGTCCAGGGTGGCGCGCGCCGCGTCTCGACGACGGGTCGCGCGATGCGCCTCGCGGCGCGCCTGACCCTCGGCCTCCGCGGCCTGGCGGAGCGCGGTGCGGTGCGCGGCGACGCGGGCAGCCGCGGGCGGCTCCGGGACCGCAGAGGTCCCGACCGCGGCGGACCCGTCTGCGGCCGACTGCGCGGAGGGCTCGCCGAGCCCGGTGCCGTCCAGGGACCGCCGAGCCCGCAGCGCGGCGTCCGCGGCCTCGCGGGACGCGGCGCGGCGCAGGGTCGCGGCGGACCCGTCCGCCAGGATCGCCCGGCGGGCCTCGGCGACCCGCGCGACCGCGGCGGAGTCCGGGCCCACCGCGCCGTCCGCCGCCTCCCGGGCGGTCCGACGGGCCTCGGCGTGGGTCTCGGCGGCCCGGTCCGCGGCCGCCTCGGCCCGCTCGACCTGCACGGCGAGCGCTGCCAGGTCCGCGGCCAGGTCCGCGGGCACCGTGAGCTGCTCCACCCGTCGTCGCACGGTCCGAGCGTCTGCCCCGGGCTCGATGCGGTCGAGGAGCTGCTCGGCCTCCCGAGCCCGCGCGGCGGACTCGGCACGCAGGTCCGCCAGACGTTCGGACTCGGCCTGGCGGGTCTGGCGCTCACCGTCCAGGGCCCGGATGCGCTCGGAGTCCGCGGTGAGCTCGGCGTCCACCCGGATCTCGGAGCGTTCGGCGCGCAGCTCGCGGAGCCGGGCCTCCAGCTCGTCCAACGCCGCCTCGGCCGCGTCCCGGGCCGAGCGGGCGGTGTCGAACTCGGCCAGCCGGGCGGCGTCGAGCACCACCCCGGAGGCCGCCAACGCCGCGAGCTCGGCGCGCCGGCGCGCGACGTCCCGCGCCGCCGGATAGGCGCGCAGCCGCTGCTGGGCCTCGGCGCCCGCGCGCTCTGCGGCCTCCCGGTCCCGCGCGAGCGCGGACGCCCGGCGCTCCAGCCGTTCGATCTCCTCGCCGAGCGCCGCGACGTCCCCCGCCCGCGACATCTGCTCGACGACCGCGGCGTCCACGTGCTCGTAGGCGCTCAGCGCCCGGCGCAGCTCGACCTTGGACGCGTTGCGGTGCTCCTTGTAGAGCCGGTCCGCCTCCTCGTCCAGCTCGGCGAGCACGGCCCGCACGTCCCGCCCGCTGCGGGCCGTGAACACCAGCTCGGCCAGCTCGCCGTCCCCCGCGCAGAGCCGGGCCCCACCCTCCCGCAGCGCGAGGTGCCCGAGCCCGAAGCTCTGCGTCCAGGTCCGCCGGGCCTGGGCGCCCCCGGGCCCCCAGGGCGGCTCGACGACCTCTCCGCCGGGCCCGAACAGCCCGCGCGTGGTCCGCCGGACCTCGAGCTCACGGCCGCCGCAGCGTTCGCCCACCACCGGCCGGTCGCCGGAAGCCGCCTCCCCCACCGCACGGCCCGCCTGCGCCGCGGGACCGACCGCACCGTCACCCAGCGCCACCGCACCGACCGCACCGACCGCACCGACCGCACCGAAGCCCTCGCCCGCACCGACCGCGCGGTCACCTCGGGCCGCCGCGCCGTCGGAATGCGCGCCCCCTCCGTAGTCCGAGGCCAGCAGGATCTCCGCCACGATCGCCAGCCGCGCGGGCGATGCGGCGTAGGCGTGGCGGACGGGGCGGGGGAAGCCCCAGAGCAGGTCCGACACGGCGTCCAGCAACGTGGACTTGCCGGCCTCGTTCGGCCCCGTCACCACGGTCAGCCCCGCGCCCAGCCGCAGCACCCGGCCCTCGTGGGTGCCGTAGCGCTCGAGGGTCAGGCCGGTGAGCCGCACTAACGCTCCCCCGCGAGCCGGGCGAGCAGCTCCTCCTCGGCGCGGCGCGCCAGCTCGGCCAGGCTCGCGGGGTCGCGCAGGTCCAGCCCGGCGCTGCGCAACCTGCGCCCCGCCTCCCGCTCCAGGGGCGCCACCAGCTCGCCGACCTGAGCGGGATCGGCCACCAGCCGCGTGGCGGCGGCCGCGACCGCACCCGCCAGCTCCTCGTCCACCGCGGCGGTCGGCGCGCTCGCCCGGAGCATGCGGGTCCGGTTCCGCACCGTCTCGACGACGGCGCCCGACTTCTCCGCGACGATGTCGATCTCGGCGCGCAGCCACTCGGCGTCCAGTAGGGCGGCGGCCGCCGGGGTGGCGCCGGAGAGCGTCACCCGCGCGGCGACCGGCCGCGACCCGGCGGCGAGGCCGATCTCACGGAGCTCGCCGTCCAGCGCCTCGAGCACCTCGTCCGCGTCCCGGCAGGCCGAGGCGTCCAGCCGGACGTGGGTCCAGCGCGCCACGTCGCACACCGCGTGCCGCAGCCGGGCGCGCCCGCCCGGCTCGACGTCGATGACCGTGGCGCCCTTGGCCCCGGGCTCGCGCGGGTGCCTGCCCTGCAGGTTGCCGCTGAACGCGGCGACGAACTCGCCGTCGTTGACGACACGGCGGTCGTGCACGTGGCCCAGCGCGAAGTACTCGTACCGGCAGCGCTCCAGGTCCTCCGGGGTGCAGGGGGCGTAGGAGTCGTGGCCCTCGGCGCCGGTGACCGACGTGTGCAGCAGACCGGCGTTGACCAGGCCGGGGATCGGGTCGGGGTAGGCGGGCACGAGGTTCTCGAGCACGGCCCGGGTGGCGAAGCCCTGACCGTGGACGGCGAGGCCCAGATCGTCCAGCACCACGGTCTCGGGGCGGTCCGTGGCGAGCCGGTGCACGTTCGGCGGGAGCCGCAGGGAGCGCGTGATCTCGCTCTCGGCGTCGTGGTTGCCGTTGATCAGGAAGACGGGGACGCCCTCCTCGTGCAGCCGGGCGAGCTGCCGGACGAAGAACGCGCCGGTGGCGTAGTCCCGCCAGTTCCCGTCGTAGACGTCCCCGGCCAGCAGCAGCGCGTCCGCCCGCTCGGCGACGCACAGGTCGACCAGGTTCTCGCAGGCCCGACGGGTGGCGCGGCGCAGCGTGCCCGCGAGGTCGGAGTCCTCCAGCCGGGAGAGCCCCAGCAGCGGGCTGTCCAGGTGCAGGTCGGCGGCGTGGACCAGGCGCACCGGCGGACCTCCTCGGGGCTCGATCGGAACTACACGAGTGGGATTCAGGGTAGCGCGCCGGTCCGACAGAACCCGCGACGTGCGCAGCGCCACGTCCTCCGACCTGCGACGACGTGCGAAAATGAGGAACCCCCACGCCGGGTGTCAGCGTCGATCCTCGGGCGAGCCACGACCTGCGGAGGCGACATGGCGACCCACCTGTGTGAGCGCTGCTACGCGCCGATCGACACCGCGCGCGAGCGGTACACCAGCTACGCGCACATCGACCGGGTACTGCCGGACGGGAGCATCGCCTGGGTGCACACGGCCGTCCACGTGGCACTGTGCGGGGAGCCCGCGGTCGAGCGCTCCGCGGCCGAGCCGCCGGACACCGGCGAGTGGGACGCCCGCCGCCGCGGCCTGTCCCCCGCGGCCGCCGCGTGGGCCCGCCGCCGCGCCGCGGACGTGCGCACGCCGTGAAATAGGGGGGTCGGTCGGACCCCCCTAGGGCGTTGTCCCGACGCGCGACGGGCCCCGGCGCGGAAGGGTCGGACGGGTCGAGCAAGCGTGCCGGTGCCCCGGCCGCGGAGCACCCGTCGGAGGCACACCCATGCCCGCGCACGTATCCACCCTCCGCCCACCGGGCGAGGAGGACACCCTGCTGCCCCGTCTCGCCCGCGGCGACTCCACGGCCTGGCGCGAGGTGGTCACCCGCTACGAACGCCTGGTCCGCGCCCGGGTCCGCGGCTTCCGCCTGCAACCCGCGGACGCCGAGGACGCCGTCGCCGCCACCTGGCTGCGGCTGGCCCAGAACGCGGACCGCATCCAGCACGCCGAGCGGCTGGCGGGCTGGCTGTCCACCGTCGCGGGCCGCGAGTGCCTGCGGCTGCTGGACCGCAGCGCGCACGCAGGCGTCCCCGTGGAGGACGTGGGGCTGGCCGTGGCGGACACCGCGCCCGGCCCCGAACAGCGCGCGCTGGACGCGGACACCGCGCGGGAGCTGCGCGGTCTCGTCGCGAGCCTGCCGCGCAGGCGCAGGCTGCTGATCGCCGCCCTGTTCGGCGAGGAGTCCTGGAGCTACGACCGGATCAGCGCCGACATCGGCATCCCGACCGGCTCCATCGGCCCGACCCGCGCCCGGGCCCTGGACCAGCTGCGCGCCGCCCTGGCGGCGGGCTGACCGGCCGCGCCGCGCACGGGGGGTGTGCGGCGCGGCCCTACGGCGTGACTCCGTGGGCGTGCAGGTAGACGGCGCCCGCCTGGACGCGGCTCCGCACGCCGAGCTTGGCGAACAGGTGGGTGATGTGGATGCCCACCGTCTTCTCGCTGATGAACAGCCGCTGCGCGATCTCGCGGTTGGTCAGGCCCGCCGCGATCTCGGTGAGCACCTCGCGCTCCCGGGGGGTGAGGGTGGCGAGCCGGTCGCCGCGTGCGGCCGGGACCGCGACGGCGGACCGCGGCGGCGCGTCGTCCGGCAGCGTCACCCGCGCCCGCCGGGCCAGGTCCCGCACCTCGTCCAGCAGCGGCCGGGCGCCCAGCCCGCGGAGGAGCTCGAACGCGCGCTGCAGGTCCTCGGCCGCCGCCCGGTTGCGGGTCCGCTCGGCCAGCAGGGCCTCCGCGCGGCGCAACAGGCCGTAGGCCACGTTGTAGGGCTGGTCGCGGCGCTCCCACTCGCGCGCCACGTCGCCCCACTGCGCGGGGTCCGAGACGCCGTCCGCCCGGCTCGCCTCGGCCTCGCTCATCTGCGCGAACATCCGGACCGACCCGGCGACGGCGGGCGCAGCCCGGTCCGCGCGCCCCGGCAGCGCGGCGAGGTGCCGCCGGAGCCGCGCCGCCACCTCGGGGGCGGGCGGCGGACGGTCCAGCCGGACGCACTCGGCGTGGGCCCGCAGCCCGTGCCAGACGAGCGCGGCGTCCAGCCAGACGTCGTCGTGCCCGTTGGTCAGGTCCAGGCCGGCGAGGGTGTGCGCGATGCCCCGCTCGGGGCGGCCGAGGAACATCTCCAGGCCGGCGCGCAGGGTGAGCAGCGGGACCTTGTAGCGGCCGCCGGTGGTGTCGTGCGCCAACATCTCGACGACGTCCAGGTCCTCCGCCGCCCCCACCAGGTCACCCCGGCCGACACGCATCCGGCCGCGGGACAGCCGGATGTCCAGGGCCTCGCTGCCCGAGGGCCGCGCCGTGAAGGCCCGGTCGATCACCTCGACGGCCTCGTCCCAGCGGCCGCAGCGGAACTGCCCGTTCGCCGCCAGCGCGAGCAGGCGCACGCCGTGGGTGCGGCCGTGGCCCAGCTCGGTCAGCCGGGCGGCGCCCGCCAACGCGAGGTCGATGCCGTCCGACACGGCGCCCAGCGGACCGGACAGCAGCTCGGCCCGGCCGTGGTAGGCCCGGCCCAGGGCCGCGGCGGACCCGCTGGCCTCGGCTACCCGCAGCCCCTCGGCGAGCGCCTCGGCGCCCGCGGCGGTGTCCTCCAGGTAGGCCAGGCTGTAGCCCAGCGTGAGCAGCACCCGGGCCTGCTCGCCGAGCTCTCCGGACGCCCGCGCGGCGGCGAGGGCCCGGCGGGCCTCGGCCTGCGCCTCGGCGAGCCTGCCCGCGAGCTGCAGCGCCTCGGCGTGCCCGGCGAGCGCGTGGGCGTCCGTGTCCGCTCCCGCGCCCAGCACCTCGCGGAAGACCTCCTCGGCCTCCACCCCGCGACCGGCCGCGACGAGGTAGTCGCCGAGGCGGGCGAGCAGCGTGCGGTCGGCTGCGAGCGTGAGGCGCTCCCGGAGCGTGGTGATCGCGGCCTCGTGCTCGCCTGCGAGGTGGGCGGCCTCCGCGGCCCGCACCAACGTCTCCGCGCGGCCGACGACGGACACGCGCCGCGGCGCGACCGCGGCCACCGGCGCCTCGATGCGGGGGGCCACGGCGTGGGAGGGCAGGGCCACCCCGGCGCCACCGGGCTCGACCAGCTCGGAGGCGCGGCGCCAGTGCCGGTAGGCGTCCGCGTACCCCCGGACCTGCTCGGCGGCCTCGGCGGCCTCGGCCGCGGCGGCCAGGGCGCGCTCGCCGTCCCCGGCCCGGTCCCAGTGGTGCGCCAGCAGGCCGGCGACGGCGGGCGAGTCCGCGGCCGTGCCCACCAGGGCGGTCAGCGCCGTGGCGAACCGGCGGTGCAGGTCACGGCGCTCGGCGGGCAGCAGGTCGTCCGCCACGACGTCCACGGCCAGTCCGTGCCGCAGCCGGTACCCCCCGGCCCCGCCCTCCGGACCGGGCGCCGCGAGCACCACCGACCCCTCCTCGACGACCTCGCGCAGCGCGGCTAGCAGCCTTTCCGCGGGCAGCGCCGTGACCAGGGCCGTCAGGTCGTGGGAGACCGCGCCCTCGGCGACGGACAGGGCCCGCACCACGGTCCGGGCGTCCGGGGAGAGCGCGCGGACCCGGCCGAGGACCAGCTCCTCCAGCCCGCCGGTCACCGCCCGCGGGTCCCGGTCCCGCAGCGCGCGCAGCGTCTCCTCGACGATGAACGGGTTGCCCTGAGAACGCCGCCAGACGAGCTCCTCCGGGGCGGCGATCTCCGCGGGCAGCGCGGCCGCCGAGACCAGCTGCGCCACGGCGGCGCGGTCCAGCGGGGTCAACCGCAGGTCGTGCACCCGCGGGTGGCGGCGCAGGCCGCCGAGCCCCAGCGCGTCCAGCCCCGGGGCCCCGCCGCCCTCCCGGTGCGTGACGACGACCAGCAACCGGGCCGAGCCCATCGTCGCGGTGAGGTAGGTGAGCAGGTCCCTGGTGGCCCGGTCGGCCCACTGGACGTCCTCGACGATCCAGAGCACGACCCGGTCCGCCGCCGCCCCCACCAGCACGCGCCCGGCCAGGTCCAGGGGGTGGGACGCCGCGGCCCCGGGCCCGGGCAGCACCCCCAGGCCCGCCAGCTCGGCGCGCCACGGTTCGAGCACGGCCAGCCCCCCGGCGTCCAGCGCCCGCACGGCCAGGGTGAGCGGCAGCAGCGGCGGACTCTCGCCGACGTCCACCGCCGCGCCGGAGAGCACCAGCGCACCCGTGCGCGCGGCGAGGACCGCCAGCTCGGAGACCAGGCGGGTCTTCCCGACTCCCGCCTCGCCGGACACCACGGCCACCCCGGGGCTGCCCGCCCCGGCGGCGGCCAGCATCCCCGCGAGCACACCGAGCTCGTCGGTTCGCCCGACGAGGGCAGCACGAGCCGGCCGGTTCACTCCCCGTAGGTTATTCAGGCCCGGGCGCCGGGTCCAGCACGTCGACGCCACACTCGCCGGGCGGCCGGATGTGAACGCGGACCGGGACCCGCGCGGACACCACGACCGCCGCTCGTGTCCGCGCCACCCCCGCGATCCCGGTCCGGCGCCACCCTCCCTCACGCGGAGGACAGAGCAGCCCCCCGGAGCCGTTGATACATCTGTCTCTAGGAGCGTGCGGACAGGGTGCCCGCGGCGGCGAGGACGAGGACCGCCGCGGCCACCACGAGCAGCGGCGCGGTCCACCCGCCGGTCGCCTCGTGCACCGCGCCGACGACGGCGGGCCCCGCGGCCGCCACCGTGTAGCCCCCGCCCTGTACGAGCGCGGACATCCGGCGGTTCTCGGCGAGGTCGCGGGCGCGGCGCACGACCAGGGAGAACACCACCGTGATCCCGCCGCCCTGCGCGGCCCCGCCCAGCGCACACCACACCGGCCACCCCGCGGGCGCCACCAGCAGCCCGACGGGCAGCGCCGCCCAGGCCGCCGACACGACCAGCACGGCGGTCCGCGGCGAGTGGCAGACCCGCAGCAGCACCGGCACACCGAAGGCGCCCACCACCGCGGCGATCTGGAAGACCGAGGAGCTCAGGCCCGCACCGGACTCGGTCATGCCGAGCTCGTCTCGCAGCAGCAGCGGCAGCCAGGCCGTCACGCCGTAGTAGGCGAAGGCCTGGCCCGCGAACGCCAGCGTGAGCCCCCAGACGATCGGGCGGCGCCACCACACCGGCCCGACGGTGGACGGCCCGGGACGTTCCTCGGCGACCGCGACGGCGCCCCGCACCGCCCGGGTGGCGCGGTGCCACACCACGGCCGACACCACCACCAGCAGGCCCCAGCCCGCCAGCGCGAACCGCCAGTCGACGAGCCCGGCGATCGGGACGGTGAGCGAGAGGGTGAGCATCGACCCGACGTTGAGCGCCGCGGTGTAGCCGCCGAGCACCGCGCCCGCCCGCTCCGGCAGGTCCCGCCCGATCACGACGGGCACCGCCACGTTCCCGACGGTGATCGCCAGCCCGATCAGCAGCGTCCCGGCCACGGCGGTCGGCAGCCCGCCGACGGAGCGCAGCACGATCCCGGCGAGCAGCACACCCAGCGCGACCAGCACCCCGCGGCCCAGCCCGAGGCGGGCGAGCAGCAGCGACGCGAGCGGCGTGGCCAGCCCGAAGCAGAGCACCGGCAGGCTGGTGAGCAGGCCCACCGTGGCGGCGGAGACACCCAGGTCGGCCGCGATCGTCTCCGCGACCGGGGAGACGGCGACGATCGGCCCGCGCAGGTTGAGCGCGAGCAGCAGGATCGCGGCGACGAGCAGACCGGGGGCGACCGTCGGGGCGACGGGCCGTGCGGGAGCGGTGGCGGGAGGGGAGCTCACCGACGCCAGGATCGACCTGCGGACCCCTCGGCGTCTCGCGATGGTGAGCGGGCCGACCCGTGAGCGCGCTTACCCCTCCCGCGGCTCCTGGTAGACGTCCGGGATCCCGTCGGCGTCCGCGTCGACGGTCTCCTCGTCCGCGATCCTGCGGTGGTGGGCGTTGCGGACCCGCAGGACGACCGTCGCCAGCAGGGCCGCGACCAGTGATCCACCGAGCACGCCGATCTTCACCTCGCCGTCGAGCGCGCTGCCCGTGCCGAAGGCCAGCTCCCCGATCAGCAGCGACACGGTGAACCCGATCCCGCCGAGCAGGGCGAGGCCCAGGACGTCCCACCAGCCCAGACCCGGCGCGAGGCGCGCCCGGGTCACGCGCTGGACCAGCCAGGTGGCCCCGGTGATGCCGATCGCCTTGCCGACGACCAGGCCCGCGGCGACGCCCAGGGTGACGGGCTGGAGGAAGGCGCCCCCGCCCGCGTCGACGACGGAGACGCCCGCGGCGAAGAACGCGAACACGGGCACGGCGATCCCGGCCGAGATCGGCCGGAACCGGTGCTCGAAGTGCTGGGCCAGCCCGGGGCCGGGACCCGACGCGCGCCGCACCACGGGGACCGCGAACCCGAGCAGCACCCCGGCGACCGTGGCGTGCACCCCGGAGGCGTGCACCAGTCCCCAGGTCAGCACCGCCAGGGGCAGCAGCAGCCACCACGACCGCACCCGCCGCTGGACCAGCACGGTGAAGCAGGCGAGCGGGAGCAGGGCGAGCAGCAGCGGCACGACCTTCAGCTCGTCGGTGTAGAAGACGGCGATGATCGTGATGGCCAGCAGGTCGTCCACCACGGCGAGGGTGAGCAGGAAGGTGCGCAGGGCGACGGGCAGGTGCGTGCCGATCACCGCGAGCACGGCGAGGGCGAACGCGATGTCCGTCGCCGTGGGGATGGCCCAGCCGACGACGTTCGGCGTGCCCGCGTTGACCAGCACGAAGACCACCGCGGGCACGGCCATGCCGCCGACGGCCGCGGCCACGGGCAGCGCGGCGCGCCGCGGGTCCCGCAGGTCTCCGGCGACGAACTCGCGCTTGAGCTCCAGCCCGGCCACGAAGAAGAAGATCGCCAGCAGCCCGTCCGCCGCCCACGTGGCGAGCGAGAGGTCCAGGTGCAGTGCGGCGGGCCCGACGGTGAGCGCGCCGAGCGCGGTGTAGGCCTCCCGCCAGGGCGAGTTCGCCCAGGCCAGGGCCAGGACCGCGGCGCCGACCAGCAGCAGCCCGCCGACGGTCTCGGTGCGGAGCAGGTCGGTGATGCGGCGGGCCTCGGGCCACGAGCCGCGGGCGAAGAGCTGGGTCACAGGTGCCTCCGGGCTGGTTTCGGGCAGGTCGGAACAGCTCGCCGACCAGACTTCCCGGCACACCGTGTGCCACCCTACGTGCCGTGTTGTGCACACGAAAGACGAAAATGTGGCATCTTCGGTACAACGCCAGGCAGGAGGCATGTGGTGAACGCACCGACGCGTGGACGACGACCCACGGCTGCTCCCGCGACGGCGGGTGAGATCTTCGCACTGATCCGCCAGGGCGGCGTGGCGACGCGCACCGAGATCGGCAGGGCGACGGGGCTGTCCCGCACGGCCGTCGCCGCCCGGGTGGACCGGCTGCTCGCCGAGGGCCTGGTCAGCGAGGTGCAGGGCGGGGCGGTGACCGGTGGCCGCCCGGCCGCCCGGCTGGCCTTCCATGCCGCCGGGGGCGCCGTGCTGGCCGCGTCGGTCGGGGTCAGCCGCACGTCGCTGGCCGTGTGCGATCTCGCCGGGACCGTGCTGGCCCAGGACTCGCTGCGGATCCGTACGCGTTCCGGCCCGGAGCCGGTGATGACGGCGGTGGCCGAGCGACTGGAGGGGCTCCTCGGGGAGGCCGGGGTGGCCCCGGCGGCCGTGCGCGGCGTCGGCCTGTCCATCCCGGGCGCGGTGGACTCGGTCGCGGGCTGCAGCATCGGCGTGCCCGTGCTGCCGGGCTGGGCGGAGGTGAAGCTGCCCCCACTGCTGGCCCGGCACTTCCCCGTGCCCGTCCGCGTGGACAACGACGTGAACGTGATGGCGATCGCCGAACAGCACGCCCACCCCGGCATCGACGACCTGCTGGTGCTCAAGGTGTCCACCGGCATCGGCGCCGCCGTGGTCAGCGGCGGCGCGCTGCAGCGCGGGGCGCACGGGTCGGCGGGCGAGATCGGCCACACCCAGGTCGCCGACGGCCCCGGCAGGCCCTGCCACTGCGGCAACCTCGACTGCCTCGAGATCCTCGCGAGCGGCGCCGCCCTGATCCGGGACCTGACGGCCCGGGGCCGCTCGGTGGACACCGTGTCCGCGGTGGTCGACCTCGTCCGCGCCGGGGACGCCGAGGCGGTCACCCTGGTCCGCGAGGCCGGGCGGCGGATCGGCGAGGTCCTCGCAGGCGCGGTCAACCTGCTCAACCCGTCCGTGATCACCGTGGGTGGCGACCTCGTCGGGGCCTACGAGCCGCTGGTGGCGGGGATCCGCGAGTCGGTCTTCAAGCGGGCCGTCGCCACCGGCACGCAGAGCCTGCGGGTGGAGCCCGGCGCGCTCGTCGGACGCAGCGGGGTGACCGGGTGCGCGATCCTGGTGCTGGACCAGGTCCTCTCCCCCGGCTCGGTGGACGAGATCCTCGCGCTGACCGACCTTCGCCGGGCTCGGGTCTAGGCGCGGTCAGGCCGCGGACCGAGCCCGCTCCGGGACCCGGTGGGCGGTGAACATCAGCTCCCGGGACAGCACGAAACCCAGCTGCTCGTACAGCCGGATCGCGCCCGTGTTCCCCGCCGCGGCGTGCAGGAACGGCTCGTCGCCGCGTTCCCGGATGCCCACCGCGACCGCCCGCACCAGGCGCGCGGCGAGGCCCTGCCCGCGCATCGCGGGATCGGTGCACACCGCGGAGATCTCCGTGCGGCCGGGCACGCGCATCCGCTCCCCCGCCATCGCGACGAGCGCGCCCCCGCGCCGGATGCCGAGATAGGTGCCGAGCTCGACCGTGCGCTGCAGGAACGGGCCCGGCCGGGTGCGGGCCACCAGGTCCAGCATCTCGGGCACGTCGGCGGGCCCGAGCCGGACCGCCTCGGCATCGGTCCCGCCGCGCAGCGCGTCCCCGGTCATCTGGACGCCGGGCAGGTCCATCGTGGTCTCCCAGCCGTCCGGCGCGGGCCGGGCCGGGCCCGCGAGCAGCACCTCCCCGCCCGGGCCCGCGAGGGCGGCCAGGTCCGCCCAGTCCGCGGGGGTCGGGGCGAGGGGCAGCGCGCAGAAGGGAGCGACGTCCGGCAGGTAGCGCGCCGCCCGGCCACGCCGCTCGGCGAGCGCGCGGTGCGGTCCGGTGAGGGCGCCGTGGACGGGGTTCTCGAGCGGGTCGGCCACGCCGACCATCCTGCCAAGACCGGGGAGTAGCGTCCCGCGGGTCCTCCCGCACTTCTCTCCCGGAGCTCCTCCATGACCCAGGCACCGCCCACGTCGACGGCCCGCCGCACCGCGGGCAGGCTGTCCGACGGCCGGGAGATCCTCTGGTACGACGCCGCGCCCGGGCGGGTCGCGGGCGTCGACGGCCGGGGCCTGCCGCAGGTGCACACGGTCTCCGAGATCCGCTACGACGAGCTGCTCGACGAGTGGGTCGCGATCGCCTCACACCGCCAGACCCGCACCTTCCAGCCCTCCGGCGGCGCCGACCAGTGCCCCCTGTGCCCCACGATCCCGGGCCGGGTCACCGAGGTCCCGACCCCGGACTACGAGACCGTGGTGTTCGAGAACCGCTTCCCGTCGTTCTCCGGCGGGGTGGGCCGGTGCGAGGTCGTCTGCTTCACCAGCGACCACTACGGCCGCTTCGGCGCCCTGCCCCCCGACCGCGTCCGACTGGTGATCGACACCCTCGCCGACCGCACGGCAGCACTGTCCGAGCTGCCCGGCGTCGAGCAGGTGTTCCCCTTCGAGAACCGCGGCGCCGAGATCGGCGTGACCCTGGCCCACCCGCACGGCCAGATCTACGGCTACCCCTTCGTCACGCCGCGGACCCGGCAGCAGCTCGAGTCCGCCCGCCGCTACCGCGTCCGCACCCGGGGGGACCTCTACGCCGACCTCCTCGACCGCGAACGCACCGACGGCGCCCGCGTGGTCGCCGAGACCGCGCACTGGACCGCGTTCGTCCCCAACGCCGCCCGTTGGCCCATCGAGGTCCACCTCTACCCCCACCGCGACGTCAGGGACCTGCCCGAGCTCACCGGCCCCGAACGCACCGATCTCGCCGAGATGTGGCTCGACGTGCTCGCCCGGCTCGAGCTGTTCCACGACCGGCCGCTGCCCTACATCGCCGCCTGGCACCAGGCCCCGGTCCGCCAGGACCGCCACCTCGCCCGCCTGCACCTGGAGCTGTTCTCCATCCTCCGCACCCCCACCAAGATCAAGTACCTGGCCGGGTCCGAGTCCGCGATGGGCGTCTTCATCAACGACACCACCCCCGAGGACGTCGCCGCGCGGCTGCGGGAGCTGGGATGACCGACTTCGAGACCGCGTTCGGCCGCCCCTCCGACGGGGTGTGGTCCGCCCCCGGGCGGGTCAACCTGATCGGCGAGCACACCGACTACAACGACGGGTTCGTCCTCCCTCTCGCCTTGGACCGCCGGACGTGGGTGGCCGCCGCCCGGACCACCGAGCCCGGGTGGACCACGGTGCGGTCCGACCGCGAGGACCAGCCGGTGCGCTTCGCCGCGAGCACGGTCGCCCCGGGCCAGGTCGCAGGCTGGGCCTGCTACGTCGCGGGGGTCGTCTGGGCGTTCCGCGAGGCCGGGCTGCCCGTGGCGGACACCGACCTGTTCATCCACGGCGACGTGCCGGTCGGGGCCGGGTTGTCGTCCTCCGCCTCGTTGGAGTGCGCGGTCGCCGTGGCCCTCGCAGGGCTCGCCGAGATACCGGTCGAGAAGACCCCGTTCGCCCGCATCGCCCGCCGCGCCGAGAACGAGTTCGTCGGCGCCCCCACCGGCGGCATGGACCAGATGGCCGCCATGCACGGCGCCCCCGACCGACTCGTCTTCCTCGACACCCGCACCGAGGCGGTCGAGCTCATCCCCTTCGACCTCGCCACCCACGACCTCGCCCTGCTCGTCCTCGACACCCGCGCCCCCCACCAGCTCGTCGACGGCCAGTACGGCGAACGCCGCCACGACTGCGCCGAGGCCGCCGCCCTGTTGGACGTCCCGTCCCTGCGGGACGCCACCCTCGACGCCGTCGGGGCGCTCGACGACCGGCGCCTGCGCGCCCGGGCCCGACACGTGGTCACCGAGAACGCCCGGGTGCTGGAGGTCGTCGACCGGCTGCGCGGGGGCAGGGACCCGAGGGAGATCGGGCCGCTGCTGACCGCGTCGCACGAGTCCATGCGGGACGACTTCGCGATCACGGTCCCGCACGTCGACGTCGCCCAGGAGACCGCGCTCGCGGCCGGCGCCCACGGCGCCCGCATGACCGGCGGCGGCTTCGGCGGCTGCGTCATCGCCCTGGTCGAGGTCGCGGACGTCGACGCCGTGACCCGCGCCGTGGAGGCGGCCTACGCCGACCGCGGCTGGGAGCCTCCGGTCGCCTTCACCGCGGTCGCCTCCGCCGGGGCGGGCCGGTGAACCCCCGCGAGGAGTGCCCCTGCGGCCGCGGCGAGCCGTACGCCGCGTGCTGCGGCCGGTTCCACGCCGGCGAGGTCGCGCCGACCGCCGAGCTGCTCATGCGCAGCCGGTACAGCGCCTTCGCCCTCGGCGACGTGCCCTACCTGCGGCGGACCTGGCACCCGAGGACCCGACCGCGCCGCGTCCTGCTCGATCCGGACCAGCGCTGGACCCGGCTGGACGTGCTGCACCTGGGCGGCGGCGGGTTGCTGGACACCGAGGGCACCGTCGAGTTCCGGGCCCACTCGAGCTCCGGCGTCCTGCACGAGCACAGCCGGTTCGTCCGGGAGAAGGGCGCCTGGCTCTACCTCGACGGCGTGCTCACCGCCTGACCCGCCCCAGCCCTAGACGAGTAATTCCTAACGGCGTGGCTGCCGGGGATATGGCAGGAGGGTGTTGAAG